>NZ_JPKW01000004.1:309355-539858 GCF_001887735.1 Paracoccus sp. SM22M-07 | reverse complement strand
AGGCCACGCCGCATCGGCAGATAGGTGATGTCCCGGCACCAGACCTGGTTGTGCCGGTCCACCCGCAACCCTCTCGGCAGACAGGGATAGGTCTTGTGGTTCCTTGCCGGCCTGCTGGTATCGGGTCTTGGGTAGATCGACATCGGACGCATGAGGCGCATCAGCCGACGAATGCGCTTCTCGTTCACCAGCTGTCCGTCGTTGCGCAGATGCCAGGCCATTTGCCCGACGCCGAAGAACGGCGTGTCCAGGAACTGCTCGTCCATCGGCATCAGGCCGAGGTCCAGCGCCGTCTCGCCCTCGGGCGTGGAGGAGAAAGACGAGCGCGCGATCGACAGCAGGCAGCACTGCTGGCCGATCGACAGGTCCGGCTCGATCATGCCGTTCGGCATCGTCTCTCGGACCCATGGCGTTCCAATGCCTCATCACTTCCCGCCCCAGGGCTTCAGCTTTCGTTCCCAAAAAGAGGCGGCCACGGCCAGCTCCCCGATCCTGGCGTGGAGCTCCCTTACCTGCTCCTCGCCAATCTCGGGCCTCTTGCGGCCCCCGCGCTCGAACACCCCGGAGGCCCCTTCCGGCAAGGCTCGCTTCCATTGATCGATCATCGTCGGATGCACCCCGAACCGGCCGGCCAGCTCGGCCGCCGTCTCCTCCCCCTTCAGGGCTTCCAGCGCGACCTTGGCCTGGAACTCAGGCGCCTGCTGCCGGCGTTTCGACATCTCTGATCTCCTTCCCCTCGAAGATCAGCTGACCCAAATTCGTAGCTTATGTCAGTGGCCGAATTTAAGAGCGGCGCTCAAAAGTCGAACTGGAGCGTTGCGCTCTTGGGCGAAAAGCACTGGCTCGGACGCGAGCAACCCCGACCCGACCGGCAATGCTTCCCAATAGCGATGTTTTCTCCGCACCGAATTCGGCAAGCAGGATCACGACTCCAGACACTTCCAACTGCATCTGCACTTGCTGCAGCCAGCACGAATGTCGCTGATGGGCTCTTTGCGTCGATCCTTCCACGCCCTTTGGACGTCCGCTTCCTATGCAACCGGGGTCGCCGCTCAGGGGTGAGGAAGGTTTAATTGGCCGAGAAGGAAGGTTAGTGACCAAAAAGGACGTTTATCGTGGCAAACCACACATCGGGTGGCAGGTGTCAGATAGTCCTGCCTTCAGGGGTGGGAAAAATTGCGTGAAATCAGTGGGGCCTGTTCGCGATGCGAAGGCGGGCCTGCCTTTCTTGTCACAAAGGTCTGCCTCTGATGGGCCGCAGCCCAATCTTCGTCCTGTGTCTTAATGCTGTCCGACATGTCGTAGCGCTCCTTCCTGTTCCGCCAGTGGCGAAGCCATCGCTGCTTTTTACTTTGGATGACCTGATGTCATTCGAAGGGCAAAGCAGGGTGGGCGCAGCCCGACCTGCGGCCGGACGGTGATCTGACACACGGGGCCGGAGCGGTGAAATTGGGAGGGACCCGCGCGCCCCGCGCGTGGGAGGAACCGGATTTCTCCGTGGAGGCTGACGCGCAGCGGCACCAGAGCCCGTGTTCGGATCGCCGGCCGGATGGCAGGCGGAAAAATGAAATGAAAGATCGTCAGCTGTGCCAGAGCGAAGCGGAGGTGCGGCTGTCTCCTGGATCAGCGATCGCGGCCCCCGCGATCACCATATTTCTGAAAAGCAGCCTCTCGACTGCCAGGCATCATCAAGGCAAAGATTCTCGTAGCAATCACCCAACCTGCTTCTCTCCAAAAGTATGCGTTTCTTCCTTGCCGCCGCGGTCGGTCATGGATCTCTCGTCTGCCATTCGGGGCCGCAGTGCGGTTGGTTGCATACGCGCGCTCAATCACAAGTCATCCACTGAAGGTATATCGAGCTTCACCCGTGTTGCTGCCTCTGCAGCAAGCCAATGCTCTACCCGCTGCAGCAAGCTTTTCGCCACTGCGGAATATTGCTTGTCGGGTTTGGCCCAATCACTTAGTTCGGCAATAGCGTCGTCCTGATCTTCTCTTGCCGCGTCAAGCAGCGCTTTGTTCGTACTGGCATCTGCGGCTTCCTGTCGATCTATTGCTCGAGACAGGCGCAGTACAATCTTTCGAAGTGTCATTAGGTGTAGCGAACGATCTCGGACCAGTTCATATCTGTTGAGGGCGGCGATGTTGATCGTGGCTTGCCCGTAGACGTCGGGGCCCCTCGGCCTTGCTGCTGGAACAGCTAAGCTAACACCAAGCTCCGACGGAAACATGATATGGTTGGTAGGGTCGCGCCTCGTAGGATCGATGAGCAGTGCATCTTCGCTTGCCAAACTCCTTGCTTTTGGAAACTTGCGCGACCCAAGAACCGGAAATTGCAAAGCTTTGCCAACAGTGGTGAGATTCCGCCTCTCACGATGCAACCGAGCAGCCTCACGCATCGTCATGTCGGCATGAACAACGACCTGTCGACGACTTTCATTACAATGTTGACAGGTCGGTAAAAGATTCGACCAAGATGCGGCAAGCCACCAATATCCTGGATGCGGATCTGTTGATAATCTGGCCTTAGGCCGATAATGCTCTACCGCGCCGTCGTAACCAGCGCCGTACATGGTTTCACAATAAGCACATTTAGTGTTCGACATCTTTTCAAGTGCAGTTTTAACCTCAGGGCGCCGGTAAACTGCGAACGAATAAGTTTCTGTCGTTCCTGTAGCGTAATGTATTGAGGCGGCGTTGATCTCCAGTGTGCCGGCCGATGCAGCGCCAATGAGGCAGGCTGGCCCTTTTTTTAAGCGCTTCAAATATATCATTTTTTTGCGTCGCCGGCTCGGATCGCCTTCAGCGCAGCTTCTATCGCTTCCCTGCGAATGTTCGAAACTGCCTCGCCGGAAGCCGATTTGCGCTCTCTGAGGTATCTGAGCAACGCGGCGTCCGCTACCTGACGCTCCGGACCTTCGCCAATCATGAGGCCGTCAAGTGCCTCATCGACTGCAACTGTTAGAGCGCCGTCCGGTCTTGTCGCGAAACGATCGGCTGTAGTACCAATCAGAATATCTGCGGAGGGATCGGATGTCGTGTTTAGACCGAAATAATCGGACATCAGTATCTGCTCTGCACTCATCGTGCGAAAATCTGGCAGGCTAGTGATCAAGTCGAAACGCTGAGTGGTTGATCGCTTCATAACCACAACTTCACCTTTGCCCATACCACGAAGGCACAGCGGATCATGGGTAGTAGTTATGAATTGTACGCCTGGCATTGCAGCACGCAGAGCACCGACGATCTGCAGCTTCCAGCGAGGATGGAGATGTGCATCGATCTCGTCGATCAGGACGACACCCCGAGCCGTTTCAAGGTCCGGCCAATCACGGAGAAGCCAATGGATCATGTCAACTGACATAGCAATTACCGACCTGTACCCGTCGCTTAGGACGTCGATCGGTGTTTGTTGCCCATATGTCTGTATCGACACGTTTCCGCTGACGTCACGGGTGATTCCATCACCTTCATTCAGCACCAAGACTTCTGAAAGCGCACGCGCCACAATTTCGAAAGGGGTCCGGTGGTCGGCGAGCCAATCCTCCGGATGCGGAACCTCGGCCAAGCTGTCGAATAAGCTGGCTATGCGCTTGGATGGCGCTTTTGCCCGAGCTTTCCTGCGCCCGAGGAGTCGGTGTGCTCCATACGCCATCAAGCCGTCAACAGCTCTACTATGACCCGAGAACTCTAAGGTAAAGGGGTTTAGGACGATTTCGGAAGTCTCACCCGAATGGAAGTCGACACGCACATGGGCTGGTTCTTTCTCGCTTTGACCCCAAGTCCGACGGTCCTTGCGGACCAAAAGGTTGCGGTCTATGTCGAGGCGTATCGCCTGCTCCGGTCCGATAACTGCTAATGCAATAGCCTGAAGCACACTGGTCTTACCTGCCGCATTGTCTGCCAGTAACATAAGGTTACCCGCCTGAGAACTGTCGGCGCCATGTTCGCTCACATCGAGAACTAGGTGGTCAATGCTTTTGAACTTGTCGATTGTTATCGTTTTAATCCCCCGGTTCAATCTTCGGCGATTTTGTGAGGAGTATGCCGGCGCGTAAAGGTACGATTGGATAGAACGCGCTCGCGGGGCCTCCACATGGCTTGAAAGTAGCCTCGGAAGCTCGTCAGCAGGAACCCTCTGCAACAATGTGGAGAAGCTGATTAGTTGCGTTGCATATGTAGGCCGGGTCATTCCCAGGTGATCGGACAAGATTAGCGTCATACGACGCGCGTACAGTTCAATCGCCCCTACATGCGGCCGCCTACTGTCGAACAAGGTGTCAGGACCGAAATCTCCCGACAGCGCATCCTGTACCGCATTATGAATGGCACGAGCCCGAGCAGATACTAAGGGCAGCCGGTTCAAATCCAAAATTTTTATGGAAGTTTGTCCGGCCAGACTGAGCCCTACGCACAGCCCGTCAAAAGCAAAGTGAAAGTGCTTCTCTAGCCGATCGTGGCAAGGGTCAACGAGGAGTGCTGTCTCCCGCGCCCGTATCTCGTCGAGGGAGAAGAGGACGGGCGCGCGACGGCCTTTCACAGGAAATCGACTACGCTTATTTGCATTGCACTCTCGGCAGCAGAGATAGAGGTTGTTCCAGTCGTACGCTAGCCAAAGGTAATGCAGAAACGAGCTGTTTTTCTCATTCTCGTCGTTCGCAGCTTGTCTTGGCCGGAAATGATCAATGTCTAGCTGACCAGGTCTTTGCTCACAGTATGCGCATGCCTCTCCAAACAGATAAGTCAACGCATCGAAAACTTCGGGAGACTGTATCAGTTCAGTATCAAACTTGGGTCGACGAGTAGAACCCTCATTTTCAGGATCTATCTGAGCTACCAATTCACGATACGCAGCCTTAGCCCTTTTTGAGGCCAGTATTAGAGGCTGCCGCACACTCTTGCGATCGACTTTACGCAAACGAGTAACCCCTCATTTCACACACACCTCGGTACCCAAAAACCTTAGTTCATGTCTATTTGCCCTAGGTGTATTGAGGTTGCAACCGAGCACAGATCGTGGGCCCGAAGCTTCGAATGCCGTCGATACGAGATGATGAACAAGCCACGATATGTAGTCTTTTCTCGATATGTACCGTTTAGCGGGACCGTCCGCTGCCTACCAAGCAGACAGAAGCCGCCACCGTGACGAACGTCGCTAGGGTACGTACTGTCAATGCTTAGCCAAATCGCAGCGGACGCCTCCTAACAAGCGGAACACAGATCTAACCTTCGGAATATCATGTTGCGGCCGGCAGCCAAAGCAAACGGCTGCACGCCACGACCGGTCTGTAAGATGGCCTCGGCACCAGGCAGTCGACCCGACTGTGCAACTAATTGTCTAGTTATGTTGTACTCATCCGCAAACTCTTCGATCGATCAGGTAGTGACATGGCGTCGTGTTCGAGCGCCTTGTTGCTCCTTGACCAAGCGGGACTCCAGAATTGCTGTCTTCGAACAGGCTGCGCACCGTGCGGACGCTAATTTGCAAGCGTCTAGCGGCCTCGGCTAGCCGACGATTTGGCGTGCGTATGGGACAGGACCAGTCCGGAATCGCTCAGAGTCCTAGGTCATGTCGTCGAAAGATAGTCGTACACCAATAGTCCAAGGGAAGCGGCATGACATGCCCACCATTGCGTGTGACACATGTCGAACCTTGAAGATGACCGCCTTGAGCAGCCAATTCGGCAGACGTGATGTGATCTGCCTGGAACTGTTGAAGCGAGTCAAAACAGACATAGCGCCGCAGCTGACTTGTTGCAGGATCTATAACAGCCTTGGAATTTAACAGCCCCTGCTTCAACAGGATACGTACTGTACGACGGTTGACCTGCAGGATTTCGGCGGCAACGTCAAATTTGACAGCTCCGTCATGTTCACTGGCGAGTGCGTCTCGAAGGTGCCGCAGGGAGACTTCGAAATCTCGGAAACTGGCCGCTTCCGGACATCTTGCCCTTAAAGGCACCCGCAATCGCAAGATGAGTTCTGTCTCCCTTTCCATGGGGACACTGATGCGGCGCGCGGCAGTGGGTATATCTACGTCGTCGGTTGAGCCTGTGGCCCGCAATGCCAATGCACGCAGCCTGTCCATGAGCCTGCACAACTCGTCGGGGTGGTAGAGGGGCGAGGAACTTACACCCTCATAATATTGAGCAATCAGACCTTGTTTCGTCATCATGGCGATGGATATGCGGTCAATGCCAAGTTGTCTTCCAGCGTCTGTCGCGTTGAGAAGAGCATCGATTTCTGTGACAATGTTTTGGACGATCTGGGCAGGAATATACTGGTCTAAAGTGTAGACTTGCCCTGACGTGCTGCGCCTTGCGAGGCCGATTGTTTCCAGGCGTCTTCCGAGTTGCCAGCTCGAAATGCCATAGATCCTTCTCGCGGTAGCCATGGAATGGACCATCTGCTCCGGGCAAGGATGACCCAGCACCATCTGCCCTTCCGCTATCGGGAAATTCTCGAATACGAATTTTCTGACAATGTCGCGGATGACGTCGAAATCAGCATCGTCATCGCGGTACCGCAGCCATTCAAAGAACACACGAAGCCGCGCACGGTACGAGCCATTCTCCATTGGCTGCGCCGACTGAGCGTCCTTAAGCTTGGCCGAGAAGGCGTCGGGGCCGCCCTGAAGGACCGTTAAACCCGCAGCACCGGCGGCCGCCCATTCGCCCGTAGTTATACCCTTGCGCTGTGCGTCAGGACCCACCGTGAGGAGCAGCCCAAACATTTCACATGTTTGGCTTGCGACGTGAAAAGGCAACTGATCAAGCCAGCTGCTTCCCCTGCCCCGCAGGACACGGTCACGCAGGTACTGCGTCAATGTCCCTTCGCCCGCCGCCAGCTCGACCGGCGCAGTGGGAGCATAGCCACCAATTATGGCTGCAAAGTCGAACGTGTCGTTGACGGTGCCTGGCTTTGGCAGGGCAGCAAGCAAACACCCGTGTATTGCGCAGGTTCTGATGGAGGTAAGCTGCCAAAGCCCAGGCTGCGCGACGTCGCCGGATTTTTGCGCTTCTGAGAGGCAAGCCGGGCAGCATCGAAGTGTTGTTCTGCTAAACGCGGTGAATTTGATCCGCTCGTTGGCTAACTGAAACCAGCCAGGTTCAAGAAGCTGCGGCGTCCCTTGCTGCAATAGTTCATTGTCGACCCCTCCCAAAGCCGCCAACCGCTCGACCTCAATCGCGTCTCCGTTGACCAGCTCGAAGTAGTTAATACCAAGGTCAGAGCAGAACGTGATCAGCCGCGGGACGCCGTTTCGCCGTGCGAGGCGAGATGCATATGATGTGGCGCACTCGCCTGACACCAAGTTAACCGTCAGAGGGAGGCTCCTTAGGTTCCTGAACATCACCGTTTCTCTCTCCCAAAGACCTGCCGCGCATCAATGCGGTAGAAATCCGGAATGACGAACGGATTGAACATGTCAGTGCACGACGTGCGCAGGTGATAAGCCTGGGAGAAATGGCTACGGGTCAGCCGAGATACATCAGCAAGGTAAGCTTGTTCGATGGCAGCCAGGGTCAGCTCGATGACCAACCCGAACTGATTTGCAGCCCCATGGATCAACCGCTCCCCATGCGCAAGTTCGAGAATGTCCGGGCCAGGCTCCAACTTAGCCTTGCTGCAGTAGTTTTCGATCAGGTCAAGGACGTCATTGCCATGCGCCACCGGTGACAAGCTTTCAAAGTGGACTGTGTCCATACGACGGGCAAGCTGAGGATCATGGTTCAGAATGTCTTCCAACTCTGGCGTGCCCGAGAGGATAATGCCGACAGGCCATTCCGGGTCTGTCATGAGCGTCTTGAGCATGGAGGCAACAGAATTCAGTTCGTGCCGCGTTCCGCGGGACGCCAGATCCTGAGCCTCGTCCAGATGGACGAAAAGAACTTTGCGCTCCTTTAAATGGTGCCGGACGAGATCCCAGATGTACCACGCCTGGCGTTCTGAACTGATCTGGTAGCCCAACGCCCGTAACAGGGTCTGCCCGACGAACTTCAGCGTCGCCGGTGACGGTACCCGGATGCTGAAGTTTGAGAAACTCTGATGGCCAAAGTGATCGAGCCGCTGGCGGCCCCGCATCATGAGCTGATCCATTGCCGACGTCTTCCCGGTGCCAGACGGGCCTGAGAGAGCCAGACCATGAGCCTCACTTGTCCGTCCCGCCTCGCAATCAGCCAGCCGTTTTTCGATCAGGAGCGAAAAACGGTTCTCTAGTGGTTCGAAGCGGTCATGGTGGATGAAGTGATCGCGCAGGAGCGCGATCTTCTGGGCGGTCTGTTTGATCCTGTCACTGGTCATCGTCAAACCTCCAACGGTTCCGACGCACCCGACCCTGCACCTGTTGATCAGCCTCATCTTTTGGGATGTCTGGCGGCATGGGCGTGGATGGCGTGATCTGCATGCCGTCCACCAATGGATCCGTAGACGCGGCCCTGTTCCCAAGGCGCTCTGCATCGGATCGAACCGGGTAATGCAGGGCGGCTTGGTTGCGCTCCACATCCACATCCTTCGTGTGGAACGGGGTCAGTTCCTGAAGCTCGAACGCCTGACGAGTGGTGTCCGAGATGCGCTCGATGCCCCTGCGAACCTTTGGTGCGTCCAACTCGGCTTCCCGGCGATTCTTGATGCGCAGCGTCCGGGTCGCCTCCTGCATCAGATCGTAGCTGACGCCGTCGAAGCCGCCTTGGTTTGCTAGAGCGGGGTGCCAGGTGGCACCGACCTTCACAGCAATCCAGCCGATGTCCCGCAGGTCCGCCCGGATTTCCACGTTCCGTTGCGGGGAATGCAGAAAGGCCTCGCGAAGGGCCTCGCAATTATAGCTTAAACCCGAGAACAGAACGCCGTCACCGCGAAGCGTGCGTTGAAGGGGCCTGCCGAATGCACGGCGCAGGGTCAGTCCATCCGGAACTGGAGGCGTTCCATGCTTGGCGACCAACCGCGCCCAAGCCTGATTGGGGCTTTCCCCGCCTAGCGAGCCATGACCCTCATTATGGTAGATGTCGACGACATAGGTCAGCAGGACGGTGATCAGATCGGCGTCGCAAAGGCAGGCCAATTTCTCCGAGGGGTAGTCGCCCCGCTGGATCATGTCGAAGAAAGTTCTGCCGACAAGAAGTGGCATCAACTTGTGTCCAAATGTCCGGAAAAATGTTTCGATGTGCGCCCGAAGCCAAGGCTTCCCCGCGGGCGGCAGGAGGGCAGTGATGCCAAGCGACAGGACAGTCCCTTGGAAATCATCGGAAGTGAATGCTGTCCCCTGATCGGTGACAATAGCCTGCACTCCGCCATGGTGGTGCCAAGTACTTTCGCACCCGGCCGCACGCGCCATTGGCGTTTTATCGATGAAGATCTCCCGCAGCGCCCTGACCGCATCACCAGCGTTCGGTGTCTCAGCCAAGCGCATGGACAGGATACACCTCGTGGCGCAGTCGATGGCGACATAGAGCCAGCGACGCCCGGACTCGAACCGTTCCTGCCTTTCCGGAGGAAGGTGATCCCAGATGCCACTGAGCGTCAGGAGCGAGATCACATCGAGGCGGTTCTCATCCATCTCGACCCGCTCGAGAGGCTGCTGAACATCCACGCCATTTTCATACAGCGTGAATCTGGCGTTCGCGGCTGCGGTGCCATGCCGCTTGGCATAAACATAATACGGGTCTGCCAGGCTCAGGCGCCGGTCGATACTGGAAGCTGAGGGCACGACCAGCTGTGCGGCTCCAGCTGCCAATCTCCGTTCGTTCTCGCGGAAGAACAGGCGCCGAGTCCCCGCAACCGCCAGTGCTTTGGTAGGACGCTGAGTGTCCGCATAAATCTCGATGACCTGGTTCATCAAGGCTTCGGTATGATACGACCATCGCAACGAGCGATTACCGCAGCGATGCGTTTCCGGTATCAGCGCGACGACGGAGTACCCCGCCCGCTCATACTCGCGCATCCACCCAAATGCAGTGCGGCTGCCTGGAAGCTGGCGTGTGACGACGTCCGCGCCAGGTCGGGGTAGTTTCCCCGCAGACATACCTTCGCCTACACGTCGCTCTACCTCAGCGGCCAATTGCGCGCTGCCCCTAAGATAGCCCTCATGGGTCCGGTTGATTTTCTCAGATGCCTCGAGGGAGAGAAAGGCGTCACAGACTGCCTTTCGCCAGATCACGAGGCGCCGGATCGGATCGGCAAGGATGTTGATGACATCAGACGGTTTCCGGCCGCGGAGATCTTGCACAGCGCGATCGAAATAGCCCGCCACGTAGGACGTATCAGGCCGACGGAGCAGGTTCGATAGCTCCTCATGCGACAGCCTCTCGGTAATGCCGGGTTGGCCTAAGCGCTCAAACAACCCGCCCTTGTCATCGATTTCCAGCGGGCGCATGGCGACGCCGGCCGCGGTGATCAGGTCAGATTTCGAGAAACGGATTTTGGTGTTCATGCCGCCACCTCCGTGAGAGTAGGACGCGACCGAGCCAGCTGACGTGCAGCCTCGGCAGCAGCACGACGATCAAGATGCCGATCCGTGATCAGCATGACCCGGTCCGCAAAATGCTTCGGCGTTGCCGCGGCCACCCGCTCCAACTCAGAGACGAAATTCCGCCCGATCACACGCTCCATCGGCTTGATGGCCACCGCGATGCGCTCTCCGCATGCCTTCGTCACGAGGAAGTCGAATACATGCGACACCGGCTGCCCACCGGCATCGATGTACGTCACGGCCGTCGGCTGCTCCCAGATGTGATGCACATCCTCGCGCACCAACATCAGGCGCAAAAATGCGTACTCGAGAGCACTCTCGAACTGGATGATGCGCGGGCGCTCAAAACCTGGCAGCATCGCCATGAGCGCGCCACGCAGGCTGGCCTTTGATCGGCGCGAGATCATACGCGTCGCGTGACTCGCTTCCGGGCCACGGTAGATTAGGTTTGTTTTCATGATGTCTGGAGTGCCCCGCCAGCGCACCGAAGGTTCGGAGTTACGGGCGGGGCCAACTCCCCCTTGTTTTAAATGTGTTGAACGGCCCCGCCGGATTAGGATCCGGCGGGTTGACTTTTCGTTCGACTCGGGGGATGAAATAAGGGTCGGTACCAAACGACGTCTTATTTCAAAGGCCTTCCTGTTAGCGCAGGAGGGCCTTTTCCGTTGCCGAGAGGATCAGTGCGAAATGTCCGCCCTTTCAGTATAACGTTCTGGAAAAATATCAGATGGCGTTGTCTGAAGTTCGGTCGCAATCGCTTCTTGTATCCGATGCGACCTCCGATAGCCTTGGCTGACGACGGTAACGCTGGACTGAAGCACGCTTAGATTTCGGGCTACCTGCGCGAGCGAGCTGCCTTTCGACCGAAGCCGAAGTTTCAGCATTTGATGGCGTTGCAGATCGACCGACATCGGGGCCTCTCGAAATAGTGGTCCAACATTCCTTACCCTATAGACTCTGGGTGATTCGCTTCGTCAATTAATTATTGAGAAACCAAGCAAATATTTTTATAAACAATAATTTTTATATTGCATATAAATGAAATGTTGAACCATTAATTTATATTTGCAGTGACGGCAAATCGAAAAGGTCCAGCCTTTTAATAGACATGGCGTCTTGAAAAAGAATACCTTGGAGCTCAATGGCTCTAGTGCCACCAAATTCTTCCGACGTGGTGCGGCCCATGCCGCAAGGGCTGCGGCGAGAAGAAACAGCATATCTCTCCGTGACAGGTAGCCGCGCGCGTTGATAGGCATCTACGGGCGCGATCCCGTCACTCTTGACAAAACGCCGGTTGGCGCGCGGCTCAGACATGCGGTCCTCCCCCTGCCACTGCTGGCTCCGTCATCCTCAACTCTTAACGAAACGCTCATTCCATCAAGAGTGCAGCGTCACGATTTCGGACGCGCCTCTTCCAAGGCAAGACGGTCCTTCAGCGCCTGCAGGATCAGATCCTCTATCTCGCGGACCCGCAGGCCGTGATCCAGCGCAAGGCAACCGACGATCCGGCTGATCTCAGGATCTTTCGGCCCATAAAGGCCCCAGTCATCCAGTTCGTGACTGTCCGGATGATGTCGTGCTGTCATCTAGGCTCTCCTTGATCCTCTATGAGATGCCTCTATGAAACTACGCCTGTCGAGCCTGTCGGCTGCGCGCGAAGGCGTCGAGCGCGACTTTACGCTTCGCGGCGATGTCGCGGACGCGCGCCGCGACCTCTGCCTCGCCGAAGTCAGTCGGATGAAACGGACCGCCGTACCATCGGACCATGTCTTTATGCTGCGGGTGGCGACGGTTCGCGATTGCCTTGGTAAATTTCATGAAGCCCGTCGGCCCGCCGACATCTTCGGGTGGGGCGGTGCGTTCACCGGCGACGAAACGCGGATAGTCGGTGGCTGGATCGGCATCCTCGACATGTTCAACGACAATGCTGTGCTGCCAGTTATCGCCGAAATTATAGGTGTAATGTAGCTCAGTGATGCCGCGCGCGATGAGTTTGCCAAGCCGTATGCCCTTGGCCTGATAGATCTTGCGCCCCCAGACTGCATCTTCTGGATCCGGTTCTCCATAGGCCCGTTCGCCGATCGTGAACTCATACAGATGGTAAACCTCCCACGGCATAACAGCCTGGATAACCTCGTGCAGCGACCGGAGATTGGTTGTCAGGCTGACCTCCACGCTGCGCCAGATGCATTGCTCAAGATGCAGCAGTTCAATTCGAAGGCGCGCGATCTTGTCTGTCATGAGAGAGCCCTGCTCGAGAGTTCAAACGACAGAATAAGAAGCGCCCGGCATGGCGGCAACTGTGAACCTTCCCACCCAGAATGCGATTGGCTCGTGAACAGCAGATCGGACGGCGTCCGTAAGAGGATCGCTCAACGGACGCCTAACTGCCTCCGAGCCAATCCCTGTATTTGAAGGCAAAACTGATTCTCATTTAGCTAGTACAATGATATTATCACTAGCCGGGCCTTTTGCGTTACAAATGAGAGCCACCAGACCCCAAATTCGCTAAGTCACGTTCCAAGGATGCGCCCATGTCTCAAACCCGCATTGGCTATGCCCGGTGCTCGACCGACAAACAGGACCTCGCGGCACAAAAGGTTGCCCTTCGCAATCTCGACGTGGTTCAGGAGCGTATCTACACCGACCATGGCTTGACCGGGACAAACCGCGACCGACCGGGACTGGCGCAGGCCCTGGCCGCCGTCAGAACCGGCGACACACTGGTGGTCCCGAAACTCGACCGGCTGGCGAGATCGGTTCCGGACGCCCGTGCCATCGCGGACGAGCTGGCGAAGCGAGGGGTGAAGCTTGCTTTGGGTGCGTCAGTCTATGATCCGACCGACCCGATAGGAAAGATGTTCTTCAACATTCTTGCTACCTTCGCCGAGTTTGAAGCCGACCTGATACGCATGCGGACCAAAGAGGGTATGGCAGTTGCCCGCGCGAAGGGAAAGCTGAAGGGTAAGAAGCCAAAGCTGTCGGATCGGCGCCAAACAGAGCTTCGGCGCATGTATGACACAGGAGATTACTCGATCAGCGATCTGGCCGAGCTGTTCGATGTGTCGCGGCCGACCGTCTATCGGGTCCTACAACGCACACCAAGTGTTGAGGCATCATAGCTATCGATAGCGGCCCTTCGCTGCGCACCACATGACCTTACGCTTCGCGGGACGGACCTGACGATGGTCACGGTTATTCCAAGCGGTAGGAATAGACGTTGTTGAGATAGCCCATGTTTCCAATGCGAAATTGGGTCTCCCCAATGTGTTCAAAGCCATATTTGAGGTAGAAGGCAATTGCTGGCGCGTTTTCTGCGTTCGTCGTCAGCCAAGCCGACTCAGCCCCACGGTTGCGGCAATACTCAACTGCTGCATTCAGCAGCGCCTTCCCAATACCTTTTCCATGATGCCGCGGCTGAACGTAGAAGGTTGAGATTTCTACAGTCGAGCAGCCGCTCACCGGCCCAGTGCTGTCGGAGGACACACGGATAAAGCCGTCAATGCCTTCCTCATTCTCTGAAACGAGAATGAAGTGGTTAGGGTCGGCTATCAGCCTCTCGACCTTTATGGTGGTGAACTCGCTCAGGGCATAGTCTGCGAAAAAGTTGCTGACTCCTCGTTTGAGGTAGGTGCCTATCCAAACTTCAATAGAAATTGCAGCAATGCTTGAAGCATCTGTCGATTGAGCCTCTCTAAGAACCATGAAGAAAATTCCACCTGCTGCGGAAATGAATGCAAAGACGGTTTTGTGGTATCAATCCAGCTTCAGCGCTCGTGCAACTGCCGCTTGGCAGTGAAGCTCGGTGGTCGAGAAGGCAGGTAGCGGCGCGTCCTCGGGCTTGAGCAGGAGCGGGATCTCCGTGCATGCCAAGGCAACACAGTCGGCCCCTCGCGCCCCCAAAGCCCGGATGATCCGCTGATACTCCTGCCGCGTTTCATCCCGGAACTGGTTCTGAACCAGCTCGTCATAGATGCTGTCGTGAATGAAGGTCTTTTCACCCTCATTTGGAATGAGGGCTTCCAGTCCATGCCGCGCAAGGATCTGCTCATAGAAGTTACCTTCCATCGTCTTACGCACCCCTAGGATGGCGACACGCCGCAGGCCCCGCGCCGCAATGGCCGCAGCCGTCACTTCGGCAATGTGAAGGAAAGGAATAGAGATAGCGGGCTGGATGGCTGGCACGAAGCGATGGACGTCATTGCAGGTGATGACGATGAAATCCGCGCCTGCGGCTTCCAGTGCGCGAGCCGATGTAAGGATCTGCTGACAAGCTGCATCCTCGTCGCGCCGAAGGATCACGGCGTCCACATACTCTTGCCGGTCTACACTTTCCAGCACGATGCGAGCCGAGGATACACCCCCTGCCGCCTGCTGCATGATCTCATTGGTGCGCCTATAGTATTCGGCAGTCGAGACCCAACTCAGACCGCCAATCATTCCAATCTTCTTCATCCGAAATGCTCCTTCTAGCGAGAAGGTAGCCGTCGTGGTGAATGACCGCAAAGGGCTCAAAGCGTTCATATGCTGCATCAAGCACAAAGGTCTGCTTCGCTATTTTTCGGCCAAACATCTGCGTCATTTAGCGCTGAAGATGTCGCGCCAAATAGCGATGGAGATCACATGGCTGTCGTCGCGTAACAGGGTCACAAGTAAACGCTAGTTTTTCTGACGGCTTCTCCAGTACCGTATTACAACATTGCCAAGCCAAGGTGGCGGAGAATCTGACGTCTGGCGGTCGCTTAAGGATCAACACAGTGGAACCGTTCTGTTTATTGACGAAGAAGCTCAAGCCTGATTTGCAAGCTTTAGTGCGCAAGGGCGACGTACACTCTCGATCGATTGATGGTGGATTGATAACGATGCGCCAGCTTGGACTACGGAACCGAAATAGTGAAAAAGAACGTGTGCTACCAATGCTTCGGAGACAAAGATCTCCGGGCAATGATCCGCAACTTCGGCGGAGCTAGAGGCTGCTATTTCTGCGGACGGAAAGACGCTGCTACAATGCCCTTCAACGAGGTCGTTGATTTCATCTTGCAACGCATCGACGCATTCTACGGTAGAGCTGCGGACCATTTACCCTATGAAACAAGGGAAGGTGGATATCAAGGCTGGCACATCGACAGCTACGACATGATACGCGACGAGGTTTGTCTAGAATTTCCGCGCGATGATGCCGACAAACTGTTCAGTGAGATTGTTGACGGCATCGGCGATGACACTTGGTGTGAGTTCGATTGGCTTGTTCTCGAACCCGATAAGAGCCTGAGATTCTCTTGGGTAAGCTTCTGTGACGTTGTCAAACACCATCGCCGATTCTTCTTTCACGACATCGGGGCATCGGACGGGAGCGATCCTGATGCTCGCTCTCCTGTCGAGTTTCTTGAAACAGTTTGCAGACAGGCCGAGAAAGCAAAAATGATAGTCGAAATGCCATCTGGGCAAATACTGTTCCGAGCACGGGCGCGAGCAGCGCGCCAAAAAATCTCCACCCCATCGGAACTAGGACCTCCACCACCTGAATTCTCAACTCAATCGAATCGAATGAATCCACCCGGAATTTCGATGTTTTATGGGGCAGACAAGCGCCAGTTGGCAGTCGCGGAAATCAGAAACTCAATGGCATCGATTGGCACCTTCAAAACCAGGCGCCCAATACGAATTCTTGATCTGGCCAACCTGCCAGAGGTGCCCGGCTTCTTCTCTACCACGGATCGCATCAAGCAACGTATGCTCAGCTTTTTGTCCGACTTTTCCGATCTTATTGTCCAGTCTGTCGACAGAAGCGATCGCATAAACGTCGACTACATTCCGACACAAGTTTTCACAGAATTCATTCGAGACTTTCAGTTTGGAGGCGGGAAGGTCGATGGAATTCGTTATAGAAGTGCAACAGGAGAAAAAGGGACAAACTATGTGCTCTTTGCTGGGCAAGAGGATGTTGTGGATGCAGCACCATCCAACCCATTTAGAACTAGAACTCCGTGGCTGGAGCTTGTTAAAGTCACGCACGCACGCCGATGAGAAATTTACATGACTGCGCGCTTCATGCAGCAGCCACGCATTCAAGCGATCGGCTTTGGGTTATGGATGTAAACTGCGAAGTTACTGCCTTTTATTCTATTCGTTCAGGTCCATCTCGCCCGCCGAGCTATCGATATCGTTGCCCCACTAACGATGCTGGAAACTAATCGGCGCCATTACCATAGAATAAGGTCGCCAAATCAGACTTCGAGTCTGCACTTATGTCTGCCGAATCTTCAGGCGGAACCGCAGTGTCAACTCCCAAGCTCTCCCTCATAAACTTCAGCACAGGCAGCGCGTCTCGAAACAACGCATGTAATTCCTCGGAAGTCCTTTCAACCTGAAACTGGACGTAGTTCTGGTGTACCAAACGATTCCTTATGTTTCCAAGCTCAAGGAACGCTGATATCGCAGTGTATTCTGACCCACCCTTTTTCAACCTAGCTTGTACAGCAGACTTGTATTCGCTCCCAAACAGCGCGAGGAATGGGCCCGCGCTGCGAGCATCCCAATCGAACCAAGTGTGATACTTCCTGGCGATGACATTCTTCTCGATCATCGCTGCGATCATTGGCTGGCCTTTCGCATAGACAGCGGGCACCTGCCTAACAATTTCAGTTACCTCGTGCTCAAAGAAGCTCGCGATAGCGAGGACTAGCGACCTTGCAAAGGTGGTGTTAAGGTCAGAGGCAAAGCTAACTTCCTTCTGCTCGAGTAGGTATTGGTGCATCTCTAGATGCCGCGTGTAAAAGGCATCGATAAAAGATGAGTCGCCCATCTTAAGCCTCAGTTTCTGAGTAATATGGCCTTTGCTCGGGCATAGCGGTCCCTTACGAAAGAAGTTCGGCCGACACCGAAGCGGGAGGCGTCAATAAAGCTCCTGTCGGCCTTCAGTTCCGCAAGCCGTTCAGCTGAAAATCCGTGCACTAAAGCTGGGTTGCTTGCCGCGAGAGCGTCTGTGCAGGCGGCTCGGAACACAGCTTCGAAAACGGCGATGTTGAAACGTCCGCCCAAACCTTCGAAGTCTTGTGCACTGAGATGACGAGCCTTGACAAAGAATGCTTCGAAGATGCCTTCCACTAGTACGAGATTATCGCCCTGGATGGCGTTAGACTTCCTGGCAAAGGAGTTCAGGAACCCGCTCATAGGCTCCTTGTAGGCGTCTCCGTCGGCGACCAGCGCGAAGGCGCGCAGCAGGGTCTCTACATCCTTCTGATGCAAGTCAGGTTCTGGCAGTCCAATTATACGGCGCCATTCTGGATTCAGGTTCACCCTATGCAGAGCCTCGGTGAACTCAGAATGATAAAGACTTGATCTGATTTCCTGTGGGCGCAAGTTCACGCCACCCGTGTTTAAGCGGCTAAAAATTTCGAAGACTGAGCTGGCTCGCTCCTCTTCTGGCAGGTTCTGCTTGATGACCATATTGCGCACAGTCCGTAAGTCCAGGACCGCGCTCTCCTCAAGCGTCTCATAGTTCTTCCCGTGGAACGGAGAGAGAGTTCTTCCGTCTCTTGACTTGAGATCAAGGTTGAATTTTTGGAAGTAGGTATCGTCTGCCATGATCCTGTCGGGGATCGTTTTGTTTTCGGCCATAATGCGCCGGAGCTCAGGTCGCTTGCTCCTTCTGGGAAACCTTCCTTTTAAGAAGTAATAAATTGACATCAGCCGCTGCTGGCCATCGATAACTAGGAGCGAATTCCGTTTTTCCTCGTAGAGAAACAGCTGCGGAATAGGCAGGCCAACAATCAAGGATTCGATGAGCCGCGAAGCGCGCTTGATGTCCCAAACGTAATTCCTCTGGAAACCCGGAATGACAAAGATGCCCCGGTTCACGAAGTCCACGATGGTTGTAATGTTGAAATCATTCGGCGACGACGTTATCTCATAGTCCCTGAACGTTACATTCAGTTCCTCTTCTTCTTCTCCGGTACCGTCGAACCAGCTTTTAGATGTCTGTTCGACCTGCTCTGCCCAGTCCGCCACTTCATTCATCGTGATACGCCCTTTCGATGGTGCCGGCCTGGACCACCGAGTCCTGCCCATAAAGTCGTTACCTGCCGGGCATGGCCGTGTCACCCCCAGCTGACTTCAAGAAGATCCGCCGCCTCCTAAGAAAGACGCCGTTGCTGCGCTAAATAAATCGCCGGACCCTTATGAGGCGACCGCCGCGCCTCCCGGGCGGTAAATATTCGACAACATGGTTCGCGACACTTTAAAGTGGAGGCGCTAGTAGCCTCCGGCTGGCGCATCAGAAGGTACGGGAATGCTAGGTCTACGCCGATCTAGCTAGGGTTTCGTTTGATCGAAGTGGTTTATGGGCCCACGAAAAGCTACAATGGAAAAAGAGGCATTTCGTTCAGGATCTCCTGCGCAGTCGCCCGCGGGTTAACCGCTTGGTACAGCTTATCGATGGCCTTCTGCGGCCTGCCACCAAGCAGTAGCGACGGGAGCGACGCCGCTCGGTATGCGCCCTCAACGTCGGCGCCGTCGAAGTTCTCCATGTGCGCGTGGAACCGCAGCGAGGAGCCCCTTAGTACGAAACCGATGATAAATTTCAGCACGTTTGCCTCAAACAGTGGCTGGTAGAGCCTGTCGCTCCGAGTTGAGGTTTTAACTGCGATGGCAAAGAGGAAGTTTCGGCCATCGAGGGTGCCTTCGATGGCTTGGTGCGCCCCTTGGAGGAGACGATAATTTGCCATGGAAAGGTCCGGCAGGCGTCGCAGGAAGCTCTGATAGGCATCAGGCATTGGATCAGGGATGCGGACGCCGACGATATCTGGTGAGGAGAGCCGTAGCACCATACCTTGACGCTCGAGCGATTGCTGGAACGCTTGGTAGGCCGCCCGAGACGCATTGGTAAGGAGTCGCGTAGAGTCGTAATTTCTGGGCAGCTTGACGATGGCAATGCGACGGAGCGGTGTGGGAACGGAGCCCGCAGGCTGCTCGAACGGACCAGCAGGCCAAAACCCAGTGTCCATGAAGGCGTTCCAGTCAGCGGCCGCATTCCAAAGCGCGGCGGCCTCTAGAATTTCGTATATGTCCCCCTGCACCTTCGCAAGCGCTTGGGCATTGATGCTTCCTGCGCGGTAGCCGAGCTCGTCTCCCACGTCGGGGAAGTTTATGGCACCCGCGGCATGCAGGTTTGCAATGGCCTGGGCGCGGTAAATGGCGAACGGCCGTTCCGGATCGGGGTCGCCGTCGCACCCCGGGACATAGCTGCCAAAGGCGCAGTCCACCAGCCGATCCTGATTAATGCGGAACTTGGTATTGCGTCCTCGGATTTGGTTCACCCGGGCATCAAGGATGCAACCTGTGCCGGCTAGGTGGCAGGCAGCGCAGATGACGCCTTGTGCGCCCGGATCGGGAGCTGGCGGGAAGATGCGTGCCATCAGTTCTTCCTGTCCGTGGCTAACTCGCGAGCGATCGCAAATAGGACGTCCAGGCCCACACCGAGCGCGTCTGCAACCTTCTGCGCAGTCTCGAGAGTGGCGTTCTGCTCGCCTCTTTCAATTCGGCCGACATAGCTTCGGTCCAGCTCGGCACGGTCTGCCAGTTCCTCCTGCGACAGCCGGAGTAGGATACGCTGCTGCCGCACAGCTGATCCGAAGTGTCGAGCTAGGTTCACGATTGCTCCCTGAAAAGGCGCAATCAACACGCATCGGCGCAGGAATGCTACGGACTATAAATCCCATTACGACTCCGTCTGTGCGGGTGAGTTTGGTTGCTCGACACCAAGGACCTGTGACGCTAGAACAAAACTTCATTATACTTCTAGATACGGCCTGGCGACTCATGCAGCCCTTGTGTTCTTCTAATGTTCCTTGTACTTTCGCTTCACGATCGAGGATCATTAATCCTTTAGTGTCACCGGCAACGATGAGGTTCGTGTTGTGAAGGCAGTCAGCCTGTTCTCGGGGTGCGGGGGCTTCTGCGAAGGAGTTGAGCTCGCCGGTTTTGAGGTCGCGGTAGCCGTTGAGAATGATCGCTATGCCTGCATGACCTACCGTCACAATTTTCCGAAGACCCCTCTTTTTGAGGGTGATATCCATGACTTTCTCGAGAAGGGCGCCGGTCACGAAGCTCAATACCGCCTGCAGGACGTGGACCTTGTCTTCGGGGGGCCTCCCTGCCAAGGATACAGTCAAATCGGGCCGCGCGACCTCTTCGATGATCGAAACGAGCTGTATCTTCAGTTTGCACGCATAGTGAAGACGCTCCGGCCGCGCATGCTGCTAATGGAGAATGTGCCGAACCTGCTTGTTATGAAGAAGGGGTACTTCCGGGACAAAATTCTTAAGCACCTTGCCAGCCTCGGCTATCACAACATCACCTACGTAAAGGTGTCCGCCGCCGATTATGGCGTGCCTCAAACTCGTGAACGTGTGTTCTTTTTTGGCACTCGAGACGACCTGCATCTACCGTTTTCATTGCATGAGTACGCGATGGCGTTGCTCACAAAGATGCAGGTAAAGTCGACAGTGACAGTGAGCCAAGCCATCGGTGACTTGCCCGCAGATATTGTACATTCTGGACAGACGATGGCCTATCCTGCAGCGACGGGTAGCCTCTCCGCTTTTGCCAAATCGATGCGTTTGGACACTGCGAGCTTCCCGTATAGCATGGCTGCAAAGCGACGCCGCGGCGTCAGCCGCTCAGTCAACGCTCTTCTTCACAATCACCACACGAAGGAGATGCGGGAGAAGCGGCGGCACCTAATTTCGTTCCTGAAGCCAGGCTGCAAGGCAAACAGCCTTCCAGTGGAAATATGGAACAACGCGCGTCCAGAAAAGTGGCGCCGCCTGCATCCTGACCTGCCGAGCCACACAATTTTGGCGCAGATGCACCGCGACCTATCTGAGTGGATTCATCCTTCGTTAGAGCGCTGGATTACTGTACGAGAGGCTGCGCGTCTGCAGAGTTTTCACGACGGTTTTGTATTTAAGGGCTCTGAATGGCAGCAGCTAAAGCAAGTTGGGAACGCCGTTCCGCCGCTTCTTGGTTACACTGCAGCGCGCATGATCAAGAGCGTTCTCGAGGTTTGTGACAGTCGCTTCGAAGATTCCGGAGCGCAATTACAGAGGGTACTGTCCGATATACCCACTGTAGTACTCAAGCAGCGTTCAAGCGATTCCGCGCTAGCTTGACACAGGCTCGGCCTCGTAACAATTTTTCAAATTAGAGATTGTGACAGGACACTTACACCGCGGTTTAATGCGTTAGGCTCAGGTATGCCTACCGCGCTTCGCCGGTGATTTCCTTATGGTCTTGGGAATAGCTATTACATAAATCTGCTTATGACAGAGACAAAGCTCTAGGCCATTTATTTCTTGTCTAGCGCCTTTAAGCTCGCCTTGCAGCATCAGGCCAGGTCCGTCTTGGCGAAATCATCGCCCTTGTAGAGCAACGGGGCGTGATAGGCCTTGGCACAGGCGTAGGACAGGGCATCACCCATATTCAGCTGCGCCGGATGCCCGGCCAGCTTGCCATAGGTTGCTAGGGTGGCTTAGGTCATGCACACTGTCCCGGCTCCGCCACTTCCAGACAGTCTTCATGAAAATGCCGTAGCGCTCCGCCACCATCCAGGCCGGCTCAGTGCTTGCCTGGATCGCGGCCCGGATCTGCGGTGTCGTCGCTGCCTGCTTGTGAAGCGAAATCAGTATCTTCGCCTCCCGTCCCGAAACTTGCCCAAGATCGATCTTGCCACGAACAGCGCGGTCCGACGAAGGTCTATGTGATCATCCGGGATGGAACAGCTCACTTCCAACCCCGGTAGTCACGGGCGAGTTCTTCGACTGTAATCGGCAGCTTTTCATAGAGGGCGATCAAAGCTTTAGCATTGATGCTTTCGCTATCGACCAGCGTCCGTACAGATCAAATATCAGACATATTTCCTTGGACGACTTTAAATCAAACCTCATCGTGAAAGCTCCACGATTAGGCGATATCATGGAGATATCATGAGGGATACGAAGATAGAGGGATTGATGCCCTTCGAACCTCGCACCCATGGCCGGCGGCTAATGGGATGTGCCGGCTGCTTCCCTGACCCTCGTGTTATCCTGAACCGGGATCAACCGTGCAACAAGGACAAGCAGCCATGTGTGCCAAGAAACAAGGAAGCCTTGAAGACCTCGCTGTCGTCGGTGTCGACATCGGCAAGGACGTGTTTCACCTGGTCGGCTTTGACCGATCCGGCCAAGTTGTACTGCGAAGAAAGATCAAGCGCTTCGCATTGCAAGAAACGTTTGATGCGCTTCCACGGTGCATCGTCGGCATGGAAGCTTGCCTCAGTGCCCATTTCGTCAGCCGAGGCTTGCGCAAACTTGGCTTCGAGCAGCGGATCATTCCAGCGATTTACGTGAAGCCGTTCAACAAGGGTCAGAAGAACGACTACAACGATGCCGAGGCCATTGCCGAAGCGGCTCTGCGCCCGAACTTGCGGGCCGTGCCGGAGAAGGATCAGGATCAGTTGGACCTACAGGCGCTGCACCGGATCAGGTCCCGCCTGGTGTCACGCCGCACCGCCACCATCAACCAGATCCGCGCCTTCCTGATCGAGCAAGGGATCACCGTGCGCTCTGGCCTGCGGGCTTTGAACAACTCGTTCGAGGCGATCCTCGATCAGCGCCAAGAGGAGATTTCGCCGCGGATGCGCAGGGTACTGATCGGGCTCCGCGACGACTGGCGCGGGCTGGATGAGCGGATCGACCGGATCTCTGACGAGATCAAGGAGATCAGCCGCAGCGAAGAGAACTGCATGCGGATCATGTCGATCCCCGGCGTCGGTCCGATGATCTCGACAGCGATGGTTACTGCCATCGGCAAGGGGGAGGCTTTTGACCGCGGGTGCGACTTTGCAGCTTGGGTCGGCTTGGTCCCCCAGCAGTTCAGCACGGGCGGCCGAACGATCCTCGGCCGGATCACCAAGCGGGGCAGTCGGTATCTGCGGATGTTGCTGGTTCAGGCGGCGCGGATCATCATGATGCGTCCCCACCTTTGGCCGAATTTCAGCTTCGGCGATTGGCTGGCTGCCGCAGTGGCACGCATGCCCGGCAACAAGGCCGCCATTGCGCTAGCCAACAAGCTGGCCCGGACCGCCTGGAGCATCCTGCGCCACGGCACCAGCTCCGATGCTGAGAGAAACAGAGACATGGCGATGGAAGCCGTCTGAGCCTTCCTCTGCCATCACGGAGTTCGCGAAAGAGAGAACAGCATGGAACGGATCAACTACGCCCCCAGAGTCTGAGAGCCCACTGGGCCGCCGGAGGCCTTGCGGCTAATGAGACCAAGGCGCGTGCGTAACCCCATCATGGCAACGGCCCGCGAGCCGATCCAACAGGCCGGATACATATGAGCGACTTCCGCAGCCACGCCAAATTCTTAATTGCGAACAGCAGCCGGCACATACATAAGGGCTCCTCGCGTCGATGCAGCGCCGATCGCTGTCCGTCCGCTTTCGTCAAGCTGGCAAGCCCGAGAGGCAGAGTGCCTGACAGAAAAGGCAGAACTATGTGCCACAGAACATCGGGAAAATGGTCGGAGCGAGAGGATTCGAACCTCCGACCCCCTGCTCCCGAAGCAGGTGCGCTACCAGGCTGCGCTACGCTCCGACCGTAGGTGGGGCAGGTATCGCGCAACAGGCACGAATGCAAGCCCCAATCAGCTGCGATGCGGCCACAATCTTTGCAAGATCGTGGATTTGGGCGTGGTCACCGTTTCGCTGCGCAGCCGGGACGAGGTGACGGGGCGGTTGACCGAGACGCCGCCCCTTCCCTCGCGGGCGACGATGTAGATGCCTGATGCGATAATGATGCCAGCCCCGACGATCGTCGGCAGATCGACGCTTTCGCCGAACAGGAACCAGCCATAGCCCGTGGCCCACAGGATCTGCGAATATTGCATGGGCGCGACGCTCGTGGCCTCGCCCGCGCGATAGGCCTGGATGACAAGGAAGCTGCCGATCAGCCCCAGGCTGGCGATGATGCCCGTCATGGCCAGGTGGTGCAGCTGCATCGGCTGATAGCTGATGGTCAGCGCGGCGCCCGTGGCCAAAAAGTTGCCCAGCATCGGCCACATCATCAGGACCAGCGGGCGTTCTCGCGACCCCAGGCGGCGGATGACGATGGCGGCGACGGCGCTGGCCACGGCGCCGCACATGGCGGCCAGGTGGCCCAGCTGCAGGTCCTGGGTGCCGGGGCGCAGGACGATCAGCACGCCCGACATGCCGACGATGACCGCCCCAAGGCGATGCAGGCCCACCCGTTCGCCCAGCATCGGGATCGACAGCATGGTGATCAGCAGGGGCGTGGTGAACAGGATCGCATAGACCTGCGTCAGCGGCAGGGTCGAAAAGGCGTAGAACGCCCCCATGCCCGCCACAACCGCGCAGACGGTGCGCAGAATGACCCAACCCGGGTTCACCGGGCGCAGTGTCCCGGGTTGGGGATTGCTCATCAGGATGATGGACACCAGGGGAAACGACAGAAGCGACGCGAAGAACAGGATCTGCAGCGCGGGATAGCTGGCCCCCAGCGACTTGATGATCACGTCATGCGTGGCATAGAGGCCCATGGCCGCAAGCTGCAGCAGTGCCCCTTTGACGTTTCCCGACAGTGCCATCAGACCCCTTTCGACAGCGCCGCGATGATGTGGTCGCCCATTTCGGCGGTGCTGACGGGCGTGCCGTCCTCGGGGCCCATCAGGTCGGCGGTGCGCACGCCGTCGGCCAGCACGCGTTCGACCGCGCGTTCCAGTTCCGCCGCCGCATCGCCCTGATCGAAGCTGTAGCGCAGCGCCATGGCAAAGCTGAGGATACAGGCGATGGGGTTGGCCTTGCCCTGCCCCGCGATGTCGGGGGCCGATCCATGGACGGGTTCGTACATGGCCTTGGGGCGTCCGTTTTCCATCTTGGCGCCCAGGCTGGCCGAAGGCAGCATGCCCAGGGAACCGGTCAGCATCGCGGCCGCGTCCGACAGGATGTCGCCGAACAGGTTGTCGGTCACGATGACGTCGAATTGCTGCGGACGGCGGACCAGCTGCATGGCGCCGTTATCGGCATACATGTGCGACAGTTCGACATCGGGATATTCGTTGTCGTGGACCCACTGCACCTCTTCGCGCCACAGGATGCCCGATTCCATCACGTTGGCCTTTTCCATCGAACAGACCTTGTTGCCGCGACGGCGGGCCTGTTCGAAGGCCGAACGCGCGACGCGGCGGATCTCTCCGCTGGTATAGCGTTGGGTGTTGATGCCGACGCGACCGCCTTCGTTGTCGGGGTTGTTGTCATCGGCATGGATGCCGCGCGGTTCGCCGAAATAGACGCCGCTGGTCAGTTCGCGCACGATCAGGATGTCCAGACCGGCGACCACCTCGCGCTTGAGGGACGAGAAATCGGCCAGCGCGTCAAAGCATTGCGCGGGGCGCAGGTTGGCGAACAGGTCCATTTCCTTGCGCAGGCGCAGCAGCCCGCGTTCGGGTTTGACGCTGAAATCCAGCACGTCGTATTTCGGGCCGCCCACGGCACCCAGCAGGACCGCGTCCACGGATTGCGCATTGGCCATGGTGGCATCGGCCAGGGGCACGCCATGGACGTCATAGGCGGCACCGCCGACCAGGTCCTGGCTGACATCGAACGTCATTCCGCGGTGGGTCTCGAACCACCCAATGACCTTGACGACCTCGGCCATGACTTCGGGGCCGATCCCGTCGCCGGGCAGGATGAGAAGCGAGTATTGGTCGGACATGATCCCTCCGTTGGCGCCGGCCTCGGCGCATGTCGTTTCGGGTTAGACAAGCCCTGCCGCATGGTCAAGATCACGGCGCCGTTCACGGTGAGTTGCCTTGCAGACGGGCATCCGCTGGCCGACCTTGGGGACAGAGTGACTGATGGGAAACGCGATGAGAACCTTGCGGATCATCTCGGCCGTCCTGATGGCGGCCGGTGCAACCATGCCCCTTGGGTCCGCCCTTGCACAGGGCGCCGAAGGGATTCCGGGCGACAGGCTGGTCGTGCCGCTGCCCGATGTGTCGGGGCTGAATGACGCGCAGGCCACCCAGCTGGCCCATGAACTGGCGCGCGCCAACGTGATCACGTCGAACTGTCCCGAATACGATGTGGACGACGGCGCCTGGCAGCTGATGACCGGCACCACCGATGCGCTGACCCGCAAGCTGGCGCTGGACCCGATCACCTATGACCGCGAATATTTCCGCCCCGCCTTCGCGGTGATGGACGACCCGCAGGCCTGCGCCGATCTGGGTCCGGGGGTTCAGGACACGGTCGACAAGCTGGTCGCGATGGGCGGCGGCACGAAATCCGCCACCCAGGCCGCGCCGCAGCCGGCCCAAGGCGCCCCGACACCCGGCGACGAACCGCAGGACAGCGCAGCTCAGGACAACGCCTCCCGGAACGACGCGGCGAACTGACCGTCCCGCGTCTTGCACATCTTGCAAGATCCGCCGCCATGGCCCAGCCTGACCTGGGGAAGCGGAGGATCACATGCCGGCATATTCTGCGGGGCTTGCCAGCCTTGTGCTGGGCTACATGCTCAGCCAGTTCTATCGGGCCTTTCTGGCGGTTCTGGCACCCACGCTGCGCGACCAGCTGGGCGCGACGGCGGGGGATCTGGCACTGTCATCGGGGCTGTGGTTCATCGCCTTCGCGCTGATGCAGCTGCCGGTCGGGGCGGCGCTGGACCGATGGGGACCGCGCCGGACCGTCGGGCTGCTGCTGGCCCTGGGCGGAGCAGGCGGAGCGGTCGTCTTCGCGATGGCCAGCGCACCGTGGCATCTGCATGTCGCCATGACGCTGCTGGGCATCGGCTGTTCGCCGGCGCTGATGGGACCCTATTACATCTTCGCGCGGGAGTATCCGGCGGCGGCCTTCGGGACGCTGGCGGGGGTGCTGGTTGGCTTCGGATCGCTTGGCAACATCCTGGGCGCCGCGCCGCTGGTCTGGGTGATCCAGACGCTTGGCTGGCGCGCGACGCTGTGGGGACTGGCGGCGGTCACGCTGATGGCGGCGGGGCTGGTCCTGGCCAAGGTCCGCGATCCAGCGGCGCTTGGGTCGGACCAGCCGCAGGGTTCGGTCGCGCAGATCCTGCGCCTGCGGGCCCTGTGGTTCATCCTGCCGCTCTTTGCCGTCAACTATGCCGTGGCCGCGGCGATCCGCGGGCTTTGGGCGGGGCCGTGGCTGGAACAGGTGCATGGGGCGGATGCCACGCAGATCGGGCGCTATACCCTGGCCATGGGGCTGGCGATGGTGGTCGGCAGCTTCGTGGCCGGCCCCGCCGCGCGGCTGCTGGGGGGTGCGCGACGGGCGATGCTGCTGTTCACCGCCGTGATGATCGCCGCCCTGTCGGTCATGTGGCTGGCGCCGGGCCTGGGGCCTGCATGGGCGGCGGCTCTGCTGGTGGTGCTGGGCTTTTTCGGGTCGGGCTATCCGCTGCTGATGGCGCATGGCAAATCCTTCCTGCCGCGGCATCTGGTCGGGCGGGGCGTGACCTTCCTGAACATGTTTTCCATCGGGGGCGCGGGGGTGATGCAGTTCGCATCACGGCCGGTCTTCGGGGCGGCGCAGGCGGCCTACCCCTCGGCCGAGGCCTTCGCTATGCTGTGGCTGTTCTTCCTGATCCCGCTGGTGATCGGGTTCCTGCTGTATTTCCTGACCCCCGAGGCCCAGAATGGATGACACCCCCCTCGTCGTGGCCCCGAACCTGAAACGCCGGCTGTCCGGCGTGACCGCCACCGTCGTGCGCCTGATCCCGGTGCAGGCGCGCATGATCGCCATCCGCGCCACCGGTCCCGGCCTGCCGGACGACGTCCCCCACATCCCCCTGACGCGCGCGGCCACCCTGCCCCGCGACCGCTGGCGCGTCTGGCATGCGCGGCGCAACACGGAAATGGCGCTTGGGCTGATCCTGCGCCGGGTGCTGCGCCGGAAATACCGGCTGCTGTTCACATCCGCCGCACAGCGCAGCCATACCGGCTTTACCCGCTGGCTGATCCGGCAACAGGACGCGCTGGTTGCGACCTCGCCGCAGGCGGCCAGCTATCTGGAACGGCCCGCGACCGTCATCCTGCACGGCGTCGATACACAGGTTTTCCACCCCGCCCCCGACCGTGCCGCGTTGCGGGCCGAACTGGGGCTGGACTCTGACGCCGTGCTGATCGGCTGTTTCGGGCGGGTGCGGGCGCAGAAGGGTGTCGATCTGCTGGTGCAGGCGGGGCTGGAGCTGCTGCCGAAACACCCGCGTGCCCAGATCATCTTCACCGGACGCATCACCCAGGACAACCGCGCCTTTGCCGACGACCTGCTGGCGCGGATCAAGGCGGCGGGCCTGTCGGACCGCATCCGGTTCCTGGGCGAACTGCCCTGGGACCAGGTGGTGCGGCATTACCAGGCGCTGGACCTGTTCGCGGCCCCCGCCCGGTGGGAAGGTTTCGGGCTGACCCCGCTCGAGGCGATGGCCTGCGGCGTGCCCGCCGTGGCCGCCCGCGTCGGCGCCTATGAGACGCTGATCCGCGACGGCGAAACCGGCAGCCTGGTCTCCAAGGAGGACGCCCCCGCCCTGACCGCAGCCCTTGACCGCTGGCTGGGCGATGATGCGGCCCGTGCCACGGCCGGTCGCGCCGCGCGCGACCATGTCGCCACCAACCACGCCATCGAGGGCGAGGCCCGCGCCTTGGTGGATATCTATCACGACCTGCTGGCCCACCCATGAGCGATCTGCCCGCCCCCGCCCTGTCGCGCCTGGACTTCATGGCCGCACGGCTGATGCGCAATGACGGGCGCATCGCCCGCATGTCGATCCCGCAGGGCAACCTGCTGGCGGATCTGGACAGCCGCCATGTCGCGCTGATCGGCAATGCGCGTTCGCTGGCGCAGGCATCCCATGGCCCCGCCATCGACGCCGCCGACCTGGTGGTGCGCATCAACCGCGCGCCCATGCCGGCCTCGGCCAGCCACGGCAGCCGCACCGATTGGCTGGCGCTGGCCACGCGCCTGCCTGATGCGGATCGCGCGCGGCTGGACCCCGACCGCATCCTGTGGATGTCGCCCAAACGCAAGCGGCTGGACTGGCGCACGGCCAGCGGCGCGGGCTTCTATCTGCACCCTCAGACCGATTACGAGGCGCTGCGCGGTCGGCTGTCGGCCCCGCCCACCACGGGCGCCATGATGATCGACCTGCTGCTGCGCGGGCCGCTGGCATCGCTGACGCTTTACGGGTTCGATTTCTTCGCCAGCCTCAGCCTGTCGGGCCGCCGCACCGCCGCCGATGTGCCCCATGATTTCAGCGCCGAGGGGGCCTGGGTCGACGACCTGCTGCACAGCGATTCCCGCCTGACGCTGGTCCGCTAGGGGCCAAGCCCTTCCAATGACCCTGCAATTGCGGTAAACGCCGACGACCGCAGGAGAAGGAGTCCCCGGAAAATGGGTTACAAAGTCGTCGTCGCAGGTGCCACCGGAAACGTGGGCCGCGAAATGCTGAACATCCTTGATGAGCGCCAGTTCCCGATTGACGAGATTGCCGTGCTGGCATCGCGTCGCAGCCAGGGAACCGAAGTCAGCTTTGGCGACAAGACTCTCAAGATCAAGGATATCGAACAGTTCGATTTCACGGGCTGGGACATGGCGCTGTTCGCCATCGGATCGGACGCGACCAAGAAATACGCCCCCCTCGCGGCGGCGGCCGGTTGCGTCGTGATCGACAACAGCTCGCTCTATCGCTATGACCCCGATGTCCCCCTGATCGTTCCGGAAGTGAACCCCGAGGCCATCACCGGCTATTCCAAGAAGAACATCATCGCCAACCCCAACTGCTCGACCGCGCAGATGGTCGTGGCGTTGAAGCCCCTGCACGACCGTGCCCGCATCAAGCGCGTCGTCGTCTCGACCTATCAGTCGGTGTCGGGCGGCGGCAAGGATGCCATGGACGAATTGTGGAACCAGACCAAGGGCATGTATGTCCCCGGCCAGGAAGTCGCGCCGTCGAAATTCCCCAAGCAGATCGCCTTCAACGTGATCCCGCAGATCGACGTCTTCATGGATGACGGCTCGACCAAGGAAGAATGGAAGATGGTCGCCGAGACCAAGAAGATCATGGACAAGTCGATCAAGGTCACCGCGACCTGCGTCCGCGTCCCCGTCTTCGTCGGCCATTCCGAGGCCATCAACATCGAGTTCGAGGATTTCCTGGACGAGGACGAGGCCCGCGACATCCTGCGCGAGGCCCCCGGCATCATGGTCGTCGACAAGCGCGAGCCCGGCGGCTACACCACGCCGGTCGAATGCGTGGGCGATTTCGCCACCTTCATCAGCCGCATCCGCCAGGACGGCACGATCGAGAACGGCCTGAACATCTGGTGCGTCAGCGACAACCTGCGCAAGGGCGCGGCGCTGAACGCCGTCCAGATCGCCGAACTGCTGGGCAACAAGGTCCTGAAGAAGGGCTGATCGCCCTTCGCGTCACCGGAACGAAAAAGGGGCGGCAGGCATCAGCCTTGCCGCCCCTTCCTTTTGGGTGGTCGCGTGGCCTCAGACGGCGGCCCAGGTCTTTCCCGCATCCTCGGCCTGCAGCAGGGTGCCTTCGGCGATGTCATGGACCAGGCCATGCAGCGACAGGGTGCCCGCCTCGACGGCGCTGCGCACGAAGGGGAAGGTCATCAGGTTCTCGATCGAGACCAGGACCGCTTCCTTTTCCAGCGCGCTGACCTGCTGATCCTGCGGCAGATCCTTCACGCGCTCATAGCCGGGGCGCAGGATGTCCATCCAGCGGCCGACGAAGCTGGTCTTCTCCTCCAGCTCGGGGGCGGCGCCGGAACACATGGCGTGACACCCCGCGACGCCGCCGCAGCGGGTGTGACCCACCACGATCAGATGCGCGACCTTCAACGCCTCGACCGCGTATTCGACCGCCGCCGAGGTGCCGTGCTGCAACCCGTCGGGCGCATGGGGCGGCACCAGGTTGGCGATGTTGCGATGGATGAAGAATTCGCCCGAATCGGCACCGAAGATGCTGGTGACATGGACACGGCTGTCGCAGCAGGAAATCACCATGGCGCGCGGGCGCTGACCCTCATCGGCCAGCCGGCGGTACCAGGCGTGGTTTTCCGCATGCGCCGTGGCTTTCCACCCTTGATAGCGCTTGATCAGATATTGGGGCAACGGAGACAGGTTGTGCATCTGGAACCTCGCTTTCTGGAACAGTGCAATAGGCCGGAATTGAACCAAATTCGAGAGGTTTATTGCGCGGACGGCAAGGCTTTCTTCACCGGTTCCCGCCATCTTCCCCAAAGGAATGGCAAGACCCGACGGAGGTGCGGATGGCACGGATCACGGCTTTGACGCTGGCAGAGCCTGCGCGTGTGGACAGGGCACGCGTGGCCGCAATCATGGCCGAACTGGGCGAAACCGCAGGCCAGCAGGTGATCTGCATGGCGTTGGAACAACTGGCGGGCATCCTGGGCACGGTCGAAACGGCGCTGGCCGCGGGCGACCTGGCGCAGGCCGTGGCCGAGGCCGAACGCATGTCGCGCCTGGCCTGGCAGATCGGGCTGGTCTCGCTGGCCGGGGTGGCGATGGATCTGGGCGGGGCGGCGGAACATGGCGATCAGCCCGCCATCGCCGCCATCCGCCGGCGGCTGCAGCGGGTCGGCAACGGATCGCTGACCGCCATCTGGGACCGCGCCGCCCTGCCCTGAGGGGGCGGTTGGGGTTGCGGCAGGCGGCATGGCATGTAGGCTGGCGCGGATTTGCGAAGGAACATCACATGACGCCCGAATTCGCCCCCGCCTCTGATGCGACCCGCCCGCTATGGCTGGTCTGGGCCGGAGAGGACCTGCCCGCCGAGGCCGAGGCCGGCACCTGGCCGCAGACCACCGGCTTTGCCGCGCAGGCGGGCCAGATCTGCCTGCTGCCCGATGGGAACGGTGGCATGCGCGGCGCGCTGATGGGGCTGGGCGATCGGGGCCGCGCCGGACGCGACCGCTTTCAGATCGCGCGCGCCCATGCCCTGCCCAAGGGCGACTGGCACCTGGCCCACAATCCCGACGGTTTCACCGCCGATCAGCTGGCGCTTGGCTGGCTGCTGGGCCAGTACCGTTTCACCCGCTATGCCGGATCGCAGGGTCAGGGCCCGCGTCTGGTCTGCCCCGAAGGCGCCGATGCCGATCGCGCGTTGGCCATTGCGGGGGGTGAATTCCTGACCCGCGACCTGATCAACACCCCCGCCAGCGATCTGGGACCCGACAAGCTGGAGACGGTCGCCCGCGCGCTGTGCAACGATCTGGGCGCCCGGATCGAGGTGACCACCGGCAAGGACCTGCTCAAGACCAATTTCCCGCTGATCCACGCGGTCGGCCGCGCCTCGGCGACCGAACCGCGCCTGCTGGACATCCGCATCGGCGACCAGGGACCGATGCTGACGCTGGTCGGCAAGGGGGTCTGCTATGACACGGGCGGGCTGAACCTCAAGCCCGGCGCGTCGATGGGGCTGATGAAAAAGGACATGGGCGGGGCAGCCACCGCGCTTGGCCTGTTGAAGATGATGGTCAGGACGGGGGCCGCGGCGGGCATTCGCCTGCGGGTGCTGATCCCCGCGGTGGAAAACAGCGTCGCGGGCAATGCCTTCCGCCCCGGCGACATCCTGACCAGCCGCAAGGGCCTGTCGGTCGAGGTGAACAACACCGACGCCGAAGGCCGCCTGGTCCTGGCCGACGCCCTGACCTTCGGGGCCGAGGAAAGCCCGGACCTGATGATCTCGCTGGCGACGCTGACGGGGGCGGCGCGGGTCGCATTGGGGCCGGATGTCCCGCCCTTCTATTGCGACGACGATGCCACGGCCACCGCGCTGCAATCGGCGGCGATGCAGGCCGATGATCCGCTGTGGCGCATGCCTTTCTGGGAACCCTACGAAGGCATGATCGAACCGGGCATCGCCGATCTGGACAACGCGCCCTCGGGCGGGATGGCCGGGTCGATCACCGCGGCCCTGTTCCTGAAGCGCTTTGCCGACGGGGCCGGGCGCTATGCCCATCTGGACATCTATGGCTGGCAGCCCGCTGCCGCGCCGGGGCGTCCCAAGGGCGGCGTCGGCCAGGGGTCGCGGGCCATCCTGGCGGCCCTGCCCGCGATCATGGCCTGATCATGGATCGCCGCCTGACCCCCGCCACCGACCGTGTCGCGCTGGACACCCTGCGCGACCGGCTGGACCGCCCTGCCTATACCGCCGGTCGCCCGGCGCGGCTGGCGGCGCCGCTGACCGACCTGCTGACCGCGCCCGACGGGCGGCGCGACCGGCAGGTGGTCTTCGGCACCGACCTGACGGTGATCGACATTCGCGACGGCTTTGCCTTTGTCCAGTCGGGCCTCGACGGCTATTGCGGCTGGCTGCGGGCCGATGCGCTGACGGACGACCTGCCCGCCATCACCCATCGCGTCACCGCCCCCGCCACCCATGTCTATCCCGCCGCGGACATGAAGCGGCCGGAACGCCTGTCCCTGACCCGCGGATCGCGCCTGTCGGTCACCGCGATCGCGGGCGGCTTTGCCGAACTGGCGGACGGCGGCTTCGTCCCGGCCCAGCATGTGGGCGACCAATTGGCCGACGACCCCGCGCAGGTGGCCGAAACCATGCTGGGCACGCCCTATCTGTGGGGGGGCAACAGCCGGTCGGGGATCGACTGTTCGGGGCTGGCGCAACTGGCGCTGACCGAATGCGGCATCGCCTGCCCCGGCGACAGCGACCTGCAGCGCGACGCCTTTCCCGTGACCGACGATATCCGGCGCGGCGACCTGCTGTTCTGGCCGGGCCACGTGGCCATCGCCCTGTCGCCCGACATGATGATCCATGCGACCGCGTGGCAGATGGCGGTGATCCGCGAATCCATCCCCGATGCCATCACCCGCATCGATGCGGCGGGTGACGGGCCGTTCCAGGGCGCGCGCCGCCCGGGGTGACGCGCGGTCTTCAACCTAGAGGTTGAAGACGCGTTCCGGCTGGACCGTGCCGCCCTGATAGCGGCCGATGCAGACCGGCCCCTTGGCGTCCGCGACCCAGACCAGCTCGCCCCATTCGGCGCCGTTGGTCACCTCGCCCGGGTTGCCGTTGCGGATGCGGATCGCGCCTTCGGGGGTGGCGCGCAGCATCGGCAGGTCGGTCAGGCCGGTTTCCAACGGCAGCAGCTGGCTTTCCAGCCATTCCTGCGCCTCGCGGTCGATCTTGTCGAAGGCGACGCCGTTCTCGGCCTCGAAGGGGCCGGACCAGGTGCGGCGCAGATGCGCGACATGGCCCAGACAGCCAAGCGTGCGCCCCAGGTCGCGCGCGATCGAGCGGACATAGCCGCCCTTGCCGCAGACCATTTCCAGCCGCGCGGTGTTGTCGTCGGCATCCAGCATCTTCAGGCTCTCGACCCACAAGGGGCGGGCGGCCAATTCCATCTCGATGCCCTCGCGGGCCAGGTCATAGGCGCGTTCGCCATCGACCTTGACGGCGGAATAGGCGGGCGGGATCTGCATGATCTCGCCGGTGAAGGCGGCCAGCGCGTCCTGCACCTCTGCGCGCGTCGGGCGGGCATCGGCGGTCTTGACCACATCGCCCGATGCATCGTCGGTGGCCGTTTCCGACCCCCAGTTCACCACGAAGTCATAGCATTTCAGCGCATCGGTGATGACCGGGACGGTCTTGGTCGCCTCGCCCAGGGCCACGGCCAGAACGCCCGTCGCATCGGGGTCCAGCGTGCCCGCATGGCCCGCCTTCTTGGCGTCCAGCGCCCACCGCACCTTCGCCACGACCGAGGTCGAGGTGACCCCTGCGGGTTTGTCCACGATCAGCCAGCCATTGACCTCACGGCCCTTCTTGCGCGCCATCCGAAACTCCTGAAAATCAAGGGCCGGGGGGATAGCCCCGCCTGAGGCTGCCGTCAACCGGCCACGACATCAGTCCTGTCCGACAAGACCGATGATCGGCCCCATGCTGCGCCCGAAATCGGCGCGGTTGACCGACGGCGCGTAAAGCCGCGACACCGACCCGTCGAAGTAAAGCGCGTCGCGCGCCCCCAGTCCGTCGCGGAACAGGCGACCGAATTCATGGAACGTTACCGGACGGTTGGAAATGGCGAACCAGGCCGTCCGCCCGTCGGGGGATACGCCGACCCCGTTCCGGATATAGCGGCTGTCGCTGTCTTCCAGGAAACGCGGATGCAGGTCGCCATCCACCACCAGCATCGGCCCCGATTGGGTGGCGATGCGGCAGTCGGGACGGGCCTGGGCAAAGGCGCGGGATTCGATCACCTGGAAGGGACGCGCGCCGCCCGCGCAGAAGACACCGTTCGGCAGCAGGCCGAAATTGCCGTCGCTGGCGCCGGTGACGATGGGCGAGAGTTCCTCTCCGTCGATGACCAGCAGGCCGACGGGGCGGTAATCGGGATGGAACATCCCCGCATTCATCGCAAAGCCAAGCGCTTGGCCCTCGCGCAGGCTGCGCCGGATATTGGCGAAATTGCGCAGGGGCTTGCCGTCCGGGCCATCCTGCCACAGGCGCAGGTCGCCCTGATCGGCGGCGGGCACGGTGCAGATCACATAGCCCTGTCCGTCATGATCGGCGCGGTCGCAGGTGGCGGCCCCCGCCGGGATCGCCAGCGCGACCAGCATGCCGAAAGCCACCGCAAGACGGCGCGGCAGATCAGCGATCATCGTCTTCCTCGGGCGCATCGTCGTCGGGGGCCTCGACGTCGCGGCGCACGCGTTCATCCTCGAACAGGCGGCGGGTGTCGTCCATGCGGTCGAAGGTCTCGTCCAGCTGGAAGACCAGCTGGGGCGCGAATTTCAGCGTCATGCCCTTGACGATCAGGTGCCGCAGTTCGGGCGTGTTGCGCCGCAGCGCCGCCAGGGCGTCCTGCGCGTCGCGCCCGCCCAGGGGCAGGACATAGGCCGTCGCCACCTTGAGGTCATTCGACATGCGAACCTCGCCCACGGTGATGGAATGCCGGTTCAGATCCGGGTCATGCACATCCGCGCGCATGAGCACGTCGGAGAGGCTGCGGCGGATCACTTCGCCCACCCGCAGCTGACGCTGCGACGGGCCACGATCTTGGGAATTGCGGTTCTGTGCCATGCGCCCCGATGTAGGGGGTCGCGGGCCGGCCCGCAACGGGATATGACGCTGTAAAAGCCAACAGGGGTGACAGATGAGCGATTTTCAGAACACCGACGCACCGACCCGCCCCGGGATCGTGGTCACGGGCGCATCCGGACGCATGGGACAGATGCTGATCCGGCTGATCCTGGACAACCCGCAGGTCCGGCTGGCGGGTGCGCTGGAACGCCCCGGCCATGACTGGATCGGCCAGGATGTCGGGCAGGCCATGGGCGGCGCGCCGGTGGGTGTCGCGGTCACCGACGATGCGGTGACGGCCATCGCGCAGGCGCAGGCGGTGATCGACTTCACCGCCCCCGACGCGACCGTGGCCTTTGCCGAGCTGACCGCCCAGGCCCGCGCCGTGCATGTCATCGGCACCACCGGCATGGAACAGCGCCATCTGGACCATCTGGCCGCCGCCGCCCGTCATGCCCCCATCATCCGCGCCGGCAACATGAGCCTGGGCGTCAACTTGCTGGTGGGCCTGACGCGCAAGGTCGCCGCTGCCCTGGGCACCGATTGGGACATCGAAGTGGTCGAAACCCATCACCGCCACAAGGTCGACGCGCCCTCGGGCACCGCGCTGATGCTGGGCCAAGCCGCCGCCGAGGGACGCGGCGCCGATCTAGACGCCCTGCGCACCCCCGCCCGCGAAGGCATCACCGGCGCGCGCGAAACCGGCAGCATCGGGTTTTCCGCCATCCGCGGCGGCGACGTGGTGGGCGAACATGACGTGATCTTCGCCGCCGATGGCGAACGCATCGTGCTGCGCCATCTGGCCACCGACCGCGCGATCTTTGCCCGGGGCGCGCTTCGTGCCGCCATCTGGGGCCAGGACAAGGGTCCGGGCGAATACGACATGTTGGATGTGCTGGGCCTGCAGGTCTGACCGGTCCTTCAGGGCTGGATCGAACAACAGCCGCGCAGCAGCGTGGGGCTTTCGCCATCGATCACGACCAGCGCCTGCAGCCCGAACAGCCGGTCCGACATGCCGTCCGAACACTGCTGCGGCGTGCTGGTCAGGGTCATCCCTGGGGCTATCACGGCGCGGGTCGGGTCGCGAAAGACCCCGGTGGACCGCACGGCCCGCAGTGGGCGCATGTCGTCGGGCAGGCCGGGCATGGCGGTCACCAGCCGATCGCCCTGCGGGATGACCGTCCAGAAGGGCTCGGTCCCGAAGCATTGCCAGCCCGCAGGCAGTGCATTCTCCTGCCAGACATCGGTGCGGTAATGCATGAACTGCATCGATACCCAGCCAGTCCCCTCGCCCGTATTGACCCGGCCCCAGCCCCGGCGTTCCTCGACCACCTCGACGCGGGTGGCGTCGGGGGCAAGCGTGCCGATGATGGAGGCGCTGCCGTTCGGATCGGCACGAATGTTCAGCACGTCGTCCGGCGCGACGCGGGTCACGTCGAACAGCGTGGGCAGGATGTATTCCTGCGTGGCCAGCGCGGGCGTGGCCGACAGCATTAGGGCAAGGGCGGTGCGGATCATCGGTTCTTCTCCTTTGCCGCCAGCCTAGCGCGCGCCGGGCGCCGCCGCATCCCACGGTTTCTTGACCTGTTCCCCCCGGCGTTCCAAGCGGCTAGAACCATCCCATGAGCACAAGCCTGATCGCCGACGAAACCCTGACCGCCGCCCTTGCCCGCATGCTGGCGGCCCAGATCGCGCCGCCCGCCACCATCCTGCTGGAGGGTCCGGTGGGCGCGGGCAAGACCCATTTCGCCCGCGCCTTCATTCGTGCGCGCCAAGGCGATCTGGCCGAAGATGTACCCAGCCCCACCTTCACGCTGGTCCAGACCTATGACGACCCGATGGGCAGCCAGATCTGGCACGCCGACCTCTATCGCCTGACCGACCCGTCCGAGCTGTTCGAGCTGGGCCTGGACGACGCGATGCAGGACGCCATCTGCCTGATCGAATGGCCCGACCGGCTGGATATTGCCCCGCCCGACCCGCTGCGGATCACCCTGACGCCCTGCCCCGATCCCGACCTGCGCCGGATCGACCTGGATTTCGACGGCGCGGACCGGATGGCCGCACGCGCGGCCTTCGTCACCCAGGCGGGCTGGGCGGAGGCACGGGTGCTGCCGCTGGCGGGCGATGCCTCGGCGCGGCGCTATTTCCGGCTGGAGGGTCCGCAGGGCCGCGCGATCCTGATGGACGACCCCGCGGGGGCCATGCCCGCCTTTCTGACGATGACCGACTGGCTGACCGGCCACGGTTTCGGCGCCCCGGCAATCATCGCCCAGGATCAGGCCAGCGGCCTGGCGCTGGTGCAGGATCTGGGCGACGACCTGGTGGCGCGGGTGCTGGAACGCGATCCGGGCATGGCGCCGCTGATCTATGACCGCGTGGTCGATCTGCTGGTCGACCTGCACCGACAGCCGGTTCCGGGTTTCGTTCCGGCCCTAGACGGCGCGGCGCTGGCCGATCAGGTCGGGCTGTTCGCCGACTGGTATCCGCAGGCCGCAGGCGTGACGGACGGGGCGGCCGGCGCGGGCATCGCCCCGCTGATCGCGCGCCTGCATGACGCACTGGCCGTGCTGCCGCCCGTGCTGGCCCTGCGCGATTTCCACGCCGAGAACTTGATCTGGCGCGACGCCTCTCCCCTGGGGCTGATCGATTACCAGGATGCGGTCGCGGCCCACCCGGCCTATGACTTGGTCTCGGCGCTGCAGGATGCCCGCCGCGACGTGGACCCCGCGCTGGAAACGCGCGCCATCGACCGCTATCTGGCCGCCACCGGGGTTGACGCCGACGCCTTCCGCGCCGCCTATGCCCTGCTGGGGGCCCAGCGCAACCTGCGGATCATGGGCATCTTCACCCGGCTTTGCCTGCGCGACGGCAAGCCGCGATACCTGGATTTCATGCCGCGGGTCTGGGGCCATCTGCAGCGCGACCTGGCCCATCCGGCGCTGACCGAACTGGCCGCGCAGGTGAACGCCCTGCCCGCCCCCGACGCCGCCCTGATCGAAAGGATTCGTGCCCGATGCCCCAGCCGCTGATGATCTTTGCCGCGGGGCTTGGCACGCGCATGCGCCCGTTGACCGACACCCGCCCCAAGCCGCTGATCCGGGTCGGGGACCGCACCCTGCTGGACCGCGCGCTGGATCTGGGGCGGAACGCAGGCTGCGCGCCCATCGTGGTGAACACGCATTACCTGGGCCAACAGATCGCCGACCACCTGGCGGGTCAGGACGTGGCCATCAGCCCCGAACCGCAGACCATCCTGGATACCGGCGGCGGTCTGCGCCAGGCGCTGCCGCTGCTGGGTCGGGGTCCGGTCATGACGCTGAACCCCGACGTGGTCTGGACGGGGCCGAACCCGCTTTCGGCCCTGCAGGCGGCGTGGGACGGGGACCGCATGGACGCGCTGCTGGCGCTGATCCCCTTGGCCCAGGCGACGGCGCGCAAGGGCGCGGGCGATTTCAGCATGACGGATGACGGAGCCCTGACCCGCAAGGGCGATTTCGTCTATGCCGGGGCGCAGATCATCCGACCGGACCTGCTGGCCGATATTCCCGATTCCGTCTTTTCGCTGAACGTCCTGTGGGACCGGCTGATCGCCAGGGGGCGCGTCTTCGGGATGGTCCATCGGGGCGGCTGGTGCGATGTCGGCTATCCCGAAGCCATCCCCATGGCGCAGGCGCTGCTGGATGGGTGATCCGATGCGCGGCCTCTATGCCCTTCCGCCCGGTGTGCATTTCGCCCGCGAATTCGTGCGCGGCCTGCTGGACCGCATGGTAGGCCAACCGCCCGAGGCGCTGGCCCGCGTCACCATCCTGGTCAACGCATCCCAGACCATGGGAGAGATCCGCCGCGCCTTCGACCGTGCGGGGCCGCTGCTGCTGCCCAAGCTGCGCACCATCACCTCGGTCGATCCGGGGCCGCTGGCCATGCCGAACCTGCCCGAGGCGCCCCTGGCCCGCCGCCTGCAACTGGCGCGGCTGATCGACCGGATGGTCCGGCTGCGCCCCGATCTGGGCGCGGGACATGCCATCCCGGTCCTGGCGCAATCGCTGTCGCTGCTGATGACCGAGATGCAGACCGAAGGCCGCGACATCACCGACCTGGAAAGCATCGATACCGGCGATCACGCCCGCCATTGGCAGAACGCGCTGGCCTTCCTGCGCATTGCCGCCGAATTCCACCTGGACGAACCCTGGCGCGACCGTCCCGCCCGCCAGCGCGCCGCCGCCGAACAGGCGCTGGCCCAATGGTCGCAGGGCCTGAACCTGCCGCAGGGGCCGGTGATCGTCGCGGGTTCGACCGGATCACATGGGGCGACGCGGCTTTACATGCAGGCGGTGGCCGCGCTGCCGCAGGGGGCCGTGGTGCTGCCCGGTTTCGATTTCGACCAACCGCAATCGGTCTGGGACAATCTGGGCGACGCCGCCGACGATCACCCGCAATCGCGCTTTGCCCCGCTGATCCGCGATGCGGGCTATCCCGCGCGCTGGACCGATGCGCAGCCCGCATCCCCGGCGCGCAACCGGCTGCTGTCGCTGGCCCTGCGCCCCGCACCCGTCACCGACCAGTGGATCGCCGAAGGCCCGCAGCTGCCCGACCTGGTCCCTGCCACCGCCGACCTGACCCTGATCGAGGCCGACCAGCCGGGCCAGGAGGCCGAGGCCATCGCCCTGGTCATGCGCGACGCCGCCGAACGCGACGAATGCGTCACCCTGATCGCCGCCGACAGCGGGTTGATCCGCCGGGTCACGGCGGCGCTGGACCGCTGGCACATCCTGCCCGATGACAGTGCGGGCCGCCCCCTGCCCCTGACCGCACCGGGCCTGTTCCTGCGCCAAGTCGCGGCGCTGTTCGGCGAGGCGCTGACCGTCGACCGCCTGTTGATCCTGCTGAAGCATCCGCTGACGGCGACCGGATCGCAGGTGATCGGGCGCAACGACATCCTGCGCCACACGCGCGACCTGGAACTGAAGCTGCGCAAATTCGGGCCCGCCTTTCCCGATGCGCCGACGCTGACGGACTGGGCGACCAAGGGCGACGACAGCCGCAAGATCTGGGCGGAATGGCTGGCCGGCATGCTGGACCGCATCACGCCCCTGGCCCGCGACCGCGCCTCCCGCCCCCTGCCCGACCGCCTGCGCGACATGATCGCCCTGGCCGAGGCGCTGGCCGCAGGTCCCGGCGGCGATGTCCAGGCATCGCGCCTGTGGCAGGACAAGGCCGGCACCATGTCGCGTGCCGTGCTGGACCACCTGCTGGAACATGCCCATCACGGGCCGGATGTGGGTCCGAACGACCTTTGTGCGCTGCTGATCACCGAATTGCAGGCCAAGGCCGTGCGCGAGGATGTCGCCGCCTGGCACAGCCTGCGCATCCATGGCCCGCGCGAGGCGCGGCTTTATGCCAATGGCACCGTCATCCTGTCGGGCCTGAACGAGGGCGGCTGGCCGCAGCCCCTGTCCCCCGACCCCTGGCTGTCGCGCCAGATGCGGCTGGCGGCGGGACTGCCCGTGCCCGAACGCCAGATCGGACTGGCGGCGCATGATTTTCAGCAGGGCATCGCCGCCGAACGCGTCATCCTGACCCGCGCACGCCGCGATGCCGAGGCCGAGACCATCCCCTCGCGCTGGCTGAACCGGATGATGAACCTGATGGGCGGCCTGCCCGACCGAAACGGCCCGCAGGGGCTGGCCGCCATGCGCGACCGCGGCAACCGCTGGCTGGCGATGGCCGAGGCGGTGGCACGACCGACCGAGACCGTCCCGCCCGCCCGGCGCCCGTCGCCCGTGCCGCCGGGACCGCCCTTCCGGGAACTGCCGGTCACCGATATCTCGCTGCTGATCCGCGACCCCTATGCGGTCTATGCCAAGCGGGTGCTGAACCTGCGCCCGTTGCCGCCCCTGCGCCCCGAACCCGACGCATCCCTGCGTGGCCAGACCCTGCATGCCATCGTCGAGGCCCTGCTGAAGACCCGCCCCGCCCCCGACACCCCGCCCGAGGTGCTGAAGGCGCAGTTCCTGGCCATCACCCGCGACACGCTGCAGACTGACGTCCCCTGGCCCACGGCCCGCGCCTTCTGGGCCGCCCGGATCGAAGGCATCGCCGAACGCATCGTGGCCGACGAACTGGCGCGACTGGCCGAAGGCACGCCCACCGTCATCGAGAACCGGGGCCGGGTTTCGGTACCGGGGATGGATTTCACCCTGACCGCCAAGCCGGACCGGATCGACCTGCTGCATGACGGGCAGGTCGTCGTCTATGACTACAAATCCGGCACGCCGCCCACCGACGCCCAGATCCGGCATTTCGACAAGCAGCTGATGCTGGAGGCCGCGATGGCCCGGCGCGGCGGCTTCGACGCGCTTGGGCCGGTCGATGTCGGGGCCATCCGCTATATCCAGCTGGGCGGCGAGGGGCGCACCTTTGACCGCGAACACGACCATGCCATCGAGGGCGGGACCTGGGACGGCTTCGTCGAACTGATCGCCGCCTATCTGACCGGACGGGCGGGGTTCACGGCCATGCGCGCACCCGAAAAGACCTCCTATGCCGGCGATTACGATCATCTGGCGCGATACGGCGAATGGGCGCTGACCGATACCGCAGAACCGCGAAAGGTGGGCGATCATGGATGAGGCCACGCTGAACCAGATCGCCGCCGCCGATCCGGCCCGCACCACCTGGCTGACCGCCAATGCGGGGTCGGGCAAGACCCGCGTGCTGACCGACCGCGTGGCCCGCCTGCTGCTGGCGGGGACCGCGCCCGAACGCATCCTGTGCCTAACCTATACCAAGGCCGCCGCGACCGAGATGCAGAACCGCCTGCTGTCGCGGCTTGGCAAATGGGCGATGCTGCCCGAGGCCGAGCTGCGCGCCGAACTGGCGCAGCTGGGCGAGGCGGGCGATCCCGACCTGCCGCAGGCCCGCCGCCTTTTCGCCCGCGCCATCGAGACGCCGGGCGGGCTGAAGGTCCAGACCATCCACAGCTTCTGCGCGGCGCTGCTGCGGCGTTTTCCGCTGGAAGCGGGCGTGCCGATGGGCTTTGCCGAACTGGACGACCGCAGCGCCCGCGCGCTGCGCGCCCAGATCATCGAGGACATGGCCGAGGCCGGCGATCCCGCCATTCGCGACCTGACCCGCCTGCAATCTGGCGACAACCTGGACAGCTTTCTGGCCGGCCTGTCGCAGGTCGACTACCAGGCGCCCCCCGATGCCGATGCGCTTTGGCGCGCGCTGGACCTGCCGCCGGGCGTGACGGCCGACGCCCTACTGGCGGATGTCTTCACGGGCACGGAAAGCGACCTGTTCGACGCGCTGATCCCGGTGCTGCGGACCGGGAAATCCACCGATGCCAAGCTGGCCGCCGCCCTGTCGCAGGGCCGCTGGCGCGATCCGGGCATGGCCGAACTGTGGATCCTCTGCGGCTGTCTGCTGACCGGCGGCGGCGCCAAGGTCCCCTTCAGCGCCAAGATCGGCAGCATCCCCACCAAGGATCTGCGCCATGGGGCCTGCGCGCCCTTCATGGACGATCTGGAGGACCTGATGACACGGGTCGAACTGGCCCGCCCCCAGGCGCTGGCGCTGGCCACCGCCGAACGGACGTTGGCGCTGCATCGCTTTGGCCACGCCTTCACCGCCCGCATGACGGCGGAAAAATCCGCGCATGGCTGGCTGGATTTCGACGACCTGATCCACCGCACCGCGCAATTGCTGGAGGAATCCAGCATGGCGCAATGGGTGCTGTGGCGGCTGGATGGCGGCATCGACCACATCCTGGTCGACGAGGCGCAGGATACCAGCCCCGACCAGTGGCGGGTGATCCGCCGCCTGACCGATGAATTCACCGGGGGCGACGGCGCGCATGACCGGCCCCGCACCCTGTTCGTCGTGGGCGACCCGAAACAGTCGATCTATTCCTTTCAGGGCGCCGACATCGCCGTCTTCGAGGCCATGCGCGACCGCTTTGCCGCCGATTTCCAGGCCGTCCAGCAGCCGATGCAGCAGCGCGGGTTGGCGCACAGCTTCCGGTCCTCTCCGGCCATCCTGTCGCTGGTCGATGCGGTGTTTCACGGCGATGCGGCCCAAGGCCTGGGCGATCCGCCGCGCCATGTCGCCTTTCGTGGCACCCTGCCCGGTCGTGTGGACATCTGGCCCGCCCTGCCCGAACCCGACAGCCCCGAACGCCCCGACTGGAAGCAGCCCGTCGATGCGCCCGCCGAAAACGACGCGAATACGGAACTGGCGCGCATCATCGCCAGCCAGATCCGCGACATGCTGGGCACGCCGATACGGGACGCGAAATCCGGGGCATTGCGTCCCATCGGTCCCGGCGACATCCAGATCCTGGTGCAGCGGCGCAGCGACCTGTTCGGCGCGCTGATCGCGGAACTGAAATCCGCGGGCCTGCCGGTGGCGGGTGCCGACCGGCTGAAGCTGGCGGCGGAACTGGCCGTTCGCGACATCACCGCGACCCTGTCGGTCCTGGCCACGCCCGAGGATGACCTGTCGCTGGCAGCCGCCCTGCGATCGCCCCTGTTCGGCCTGTCCGAAGACGACCTGTTCCGGCTGGCACAACGGCGCAAGGGCGAATTATTGTGGGCAAAACTGCGCGACTCACAACATCTTGTTTCGCTGGATATTCTGAACGATCTGGCGGGGCGGGCAGACTACGTGCGCCCCTATGACATCATCGCCCGCCTGCTGACCCGCCACGGCGGCCGCGCCGCCCTGCTGGCCCGGCTGGGTCCCGAGGCCGAGGACGGCATCGACGAATTGCTGTCGCAGGCGCTGGCCTATGAACAGGTCGAGACGCCCTCGTTGACGGGTTTCCTGGTCTGGCTGCAAAGCGATGACGTGCAGGTCAAGCGTCAGCTGCCCAGTGGCGAGGGCGGGCTGATCCGGGTGATGACGGTGCATGGGTCCAAGGGCCTGGAAAGCCCCGTCGTGATCCTGCCCGAAACCCAGAAGCGCCGCCCCGACAGCCGCCAGCGCATCGTGCGGGTCGATGACAGGCCCGTCTGGAAGGGCGCGGCGGGCGATCGATGCGACGCCGTGGCGCTGGCCGTGGCCGAATGGGACCAGCGCCAGGATGAGGAACGGCGAAGGCTGCTCTATGTTGCGATGACGCGGGCGGAAAGCTGGCTGATCGTCGCCGCGGCGGGCGAGACGGGCGACGGGCTGGACAGCTGGTACAGCATGATCGCCGAAGGCGCGACGCGTGCCGACCTGACCCGGAGCAAGCTGCCGGTGGAAGGCCTGGGCGAGGGTCTGCGCCTGTCCTTTGGCGATTGGCCCGAACAGGCGGTCACCGACCATGCGGCACCCCTGCCCCCGCAGCCCGCCCCCGATTGGGCGATGCGCATGCCGCCCCAGCCCGCCGATTACGTCGGGGTGCTGACGGCGACCGGGCTGGGCGGGGCCAAGGTGATCGCGGCGGCCACGCAGGGGGATCGCGACGCGGCCATGCTGCGCGGCACGCGGCTGCACCTGCTGCTGGAACATCTGCCGGATCATTCGCAGACCGAATGGCCGGGGCTGGCCCGAACCCTGCTGGCGGGGGCCGAAGGCGGCCTGCCCGATGCCGAGGACCTGGCCGACCTGCTGGCCGAGGCGGAGGAGCTGATCAAAGCCCCCGCGCTGGACGCCGTCCTGCGCCCCGCCCCCGGCACGCAGGTCCTGCCCGAGGTCGCGGTGACCACCCCCCTGCCCGACGGTCGCATCCTGAACGGCATCATCGACCGGCTGGTCGTCGCGCCCGATCACGTCATGGCGGTGGATTACAAGACGAACAGCGCCGTCCCCGCCACCCCCGAGGCCACCCCCGAAGGCATCCTGCGCCAGATGGCGGCCTATCGGCTGGCCCTGCAGGGCATCTGGACGGACCGGCCCGTGCGCGTCGCCGTCCTGTGGACGCAGACGGCGGAGCTGATGGAACTGCCCGATGCGGTGATGGACAAGGCGCTGGATCAGGTGCTGGCCGCCCCTTGACCAAAGGGGTCACCGGACCTAGCTGTTGGAGTGAACCGATGCCGGTCCCTTCCGGCCCGAGAGATACAGGAGCTGAACATGGCCACCGTGCATGTGAACGACGCAGAATTCGACGCCGAAGTGCGTCAGGCAGAAACCGCAGTCATCGTCGATTTCTGGGCGGAATGGTGCGGCCCCTGCAAGCAGATCGGCCCCGCGCTGGAAGAACTGTCGGATGAATATGCCGGCAAGATCAAGATCGTGAAGGTCAATGTCGACGAGAACCCCGAACAGGCAGCCCAGCTGGGCGTGCGCGGCATCCCCGCCCTGTTCATGTTCAAGGATGGCGAGGTGGTGTCGAACCGCATGGGCGCGGCCCCCAAGGCGGCGCTGAAAAGCTGGATCGACGAATCCATCTGATCGCGTGATGCGATGACGATGAAAGGCGGCGGCCCCTCAGACGGGCCAGCCGCCTTTTTTCATGGCCGCCAGCAATCGGTCGTCGGCGTCCGCGGCCATCATGTCCAGGCTGGTCCTGCGCAGGAACCAATCCAGGTATTTCGCGAAGGGCGGCTTGTGGTTGGCCGCCCGCTCCAGCGCCTTGTCGGCCCCCATCTGCGCCACGTTCAGCGCGATGTGGTGAAAATCCGATTGCGCATAAAGCACCACGGGCTTTTCCAGGATCAGGGCGTCGAAACCCACGCCGCTGTTCTGCGTCACCACGAAAGCGCAATCGCGCAGCAGCGCCCCTGTGTCGCCGCCGATCGTCAGGTTTGGATGACGGGCGGCGATGTCGTGCAGCGTGGCGCGGTCCTGATCGTCATAGACCTCCTTGGGGTGCAGGGTTGCAAAGCAGGGGCGGCCGATGGCGGCGACATCGCGGACCATCTGCAGGGGACTGGCCGCCTGGAAACTGCGCTGGCGCCGGATATGCCCCTGCAGCGGGATCAGGACGTGATCGCCCCGGACGGGCGGCGGACCGGGCAGAACGCGGTCGCGCAGGGCCTGAGCGAAATTGCGGGCGCGGGCGTGGTCGATTTCCGCCGCCTCGAACGGGGCCAGCGCCACGGGCCAGCGCCAGCGTTCGGCCCGGGGTTCCAGCCGCCAGAAGGGATAGTGATAGGCCAGCCGGAAGGTCAGCGCCCGGTCATGGGTCGGCTTTTCCATATTGAACAGCGCAAAGCCCGGACGGGCAGGGGCTGCGGCCCGCGCCGCCTTGCCGGACCGTTCGATCCCGACCTGCCAGCCGCGCGCGGTCAAGAGCGCGGTCATCCGGTTCAGAAAGCCCAGCTTGCCCGCCTGCGCCATCTGCAGGATCGGCGGATGCAGATACACGCTGAGCGTTCTTTCCGACGTCATGGCCCGGACGCTAGGGCGCGAATGCGTGATTATCAACGGGTTGCAAGCCGGGCAGGGGCTTCATATCTGCTGTCCAACGCAAATATTCTCGGAGCAGAGCCCCATGGCAGATGACAAATTCCCCGGCTGGCACGGCACCACCATCCTGGCGGTGCGGCGCGGCGGCAAGGTCGTCGTGGCAGGCGACGGTCAGGTCAGTGTCGGACCGACGGTGATGAAGGGCACGGCCCGCAAGGTCCGCCGCCTGTCGCCCGGCGGCCGCGACGTCATCGTGGGCTTTGCCGGATCGACCGCCGATGCCTTTACCCTGCTGGAACGGCTGGAGAAAAAGCTGGAGGCCGTCCCCGGCCAGCTGCAGCGTGCCTGCGTGGACCTGGCCAAGGATTGGCGCACCGACAAGTACCTGCGCAACCTGGAAGCCATGCTGATCGTCACCGACGGCATCGACCTCTTGGTCGTGACCGGGGCAGGCGACGTGCTGGAACCCGAACATGACGTGGCCGCCATCGGCTCGGGCGGGAATTTTGCCTTGGCCGCGGCGCGCGGGCTTCTGGAAACCGATCTGGATGCCGAAGCCGTGGCGCGCAAGGCGATGGCGATCGCGTCGGACATCTGCGTCTATACCAATGGCCGCCTGACCGTCGAAATCGCGGACAGCTGAACCCGTTTCGACCAAGGCAACAAAGGATTCCCACCATGAGCGACCTGACCCCGCGCGAGATCGTGTCCGAGCTGGACCGTTTCATCATCGGACAGCAAGAAGCCAAGCGTGCCGTGGCCGTGGCCATGCGCAACCGCTGGCGGCGCAAGCAGCTGGGCGATGACCTGCGCGACGAAGTCTATCCCAAGAACATCCTGATGATCGGACCGACCGGCGTCGGCAAGACCGAGATCAGCCGTCGCCTGGCCAAGCTGGCCAATGCGCCCTTCATCAAGGTCGAGGCGACGAAGTTCACCGAAGTCGGCTATGTCGGGCGCGATGTCGAACAGATCATCCGCGACCTGGTCGATGCCGCCGTCATCGACACCCGTGAACGCATGCGCGAGGAGGTCAAGGCGGGTGCCCGTCAGGCCGCCGAGGATCGCGTGATCGAAGCCTTGGCCGGCAAGGATGCCCGCGACGGCACGCGCCAGATGTTCCGCGACAAGCTGAAGAACGGCCAGCTGGACGACACCATCATCGAGCTGGAGCTGCAGGACAATTCGAACCCGCTTGGCGGCATCGAGATGCCCGGCCAGCCCGGACAGCAGATGGGCGGCATGATGGACCTGTCGGGCCTGATGAAGGCCTTTGGCGGTCGCCGCGTGCGCCGCAAGGTCACCGTCGCCGAAAGCTATGACCTGCTGATCGCCGAAGAGGCCGACAAGCTCTTGGACGACGAGACGATCAAGACCGCCGCGCTGGAAAGCGTCCAGGAAAGCGGCATCGTCTTCATCGACGAGATCGACAAGGTCTGCGCCAAGAACGAAGGCCGCGGCGGCGATGTCAGCCGCGAAGGCGTGCAGCGCGACCTGCTGCCGCTGATCGAGGGCACGACCGTCAGCACCAAGCATGGCGCCGTGCGCACCGACCATATCCTGTTCATCGCTTCGGGGGCGTTCCACGTCGCCAAGCCATCGGACCTGCTGCCCGAACTGCAGGGTCGCCTGCCGATCCGGGTCGAGCTGCGCGCCCTGACCGAGGCCGATTTCGTGCGCATCCTGACCGAAACCGACAATGCCCTGACGCGGCAATACACCGCCCTGATGGCGACCGAACAGGTGACCGTCACCTTTACCGATGACGGCATCGCGGCCCTTGCCCGCATCGCCGCCGAGGTGAACGGATCGGTCGAGAACATCGGGGCACGCCGTCTTTACACCGTGATCGAACGCGTCTTCGAGGAGCTGTCCTTCAACGCGCCCGACCGTGGCGGAGAGACGATCAGCGTCGACGACACCTTTGTCGAAAAGCATCTGGGCGACCTGTCGCGGTCGACCGATCTGTCACGCTACGTCCTTTGAGAACGATTTCATCTTTGGCCGGAACCAATCGCATGTGACCGTGTTCAGTCAGTGGATTCAGACAGAGGACGGTTCACATGGGTTGGCTTTTTAGCGTTATCATCTTTGTTCTGGATGTGTGGGCGATCGCGCAGATCATCAACACGAATACCAGCACCAAGGCGAAATTGCTGTGGATCCTGCTGATCTTGGTGCTGCCGGTTCTCGGCTTCATCATCTGGTACTTTGCTGGACCCAAATCCAGCAGGACCATCTGACGACAGCCACGATGACCGTGCAAAAGGCGCGCCCCGAAACGGGCGCGCCTTTTCACATGCGATTGCCGGGACGATGTCAGGCGTGGCGGCGCAGATAGACGTAATAGGCCCCTTCGCCGCCATGGCGGTAATGGGCGGCGCTGACCTGCTGGACGACCATCGACAGGGGCGGGCTGTGCAGCCAATAGGGCACCTGATGGCGCAGCGCGCCGGGCCGCGTGGGCAGGGGGCCGTAATCGCCCCGCCCCTTGCCGGTGATGACCAGCACCAGCCGCAGTCCCGCGGAATGGCAGGACATGATGAAATGCATCAGTTCGGGCTGGGCGGCCGCCAAGGTCATGCCATGCAGGTCCAGCCGCGCTTCGGGGCGCAGCTTGCCCTGGCTCATCTTGCGGTGGGTCTTGGCATCCATGCGCAGTTCGGCCCCGGCCAGCCGTTCGGCGGGCGATGACGGCTTGGGCATGCGGGGGGCCGGGGTCGGTGCCGATTGGCCAAGGCGAAACCGAGGCAGGGGCTGCGCCTTGGGGGGCGTCAGCGATGTCTGGGGCTTGGCCGAGGGGTCATCCTCAGGCGTCAGCGGCCGCAAAGGCCGCTGATGCATGGGTGTGGCGGACCGGGCCACAAGCGACCAGATTTCCCTGTCTTCGGGCGTCAGCCCCTTGCGGCGTCGCATCAGCCGGTCGCGACAAGCTGCCAGTTGGGATCCGCTTCGCCCATATGGCGCGCAAAGGTCCACAGGTCCTTCTGCTTGCGCGCCACCTTGGGGTCGCCCTCGATCACGTTGCCATCGGCATCGCGGGTCGCGGCAATCAGTTCCCCCACGAAACGGACAGTGATTTCGGCCATGCCGGTCGCCTGGTCGAATTCGGCCGATGCCAGCGCGGTGTCGCGTGTGCCCAGGAACTGCGCCTCGACCGTCTGGCCCTGTGCGGTGCGCTGGTCGATGACCGACTGGAACGCCTCGGCCACGGGCTCTGACAGGAAGGGGCGGACGTCGGACAGGTCGCCCCGTTCGAAGGCCATCAGGATCATCTCATAGGCCTGGCGCGAGCCTCCAAGGAAGTCGCGCACGCCGAAATCGGGTTCGACCCGCTTCATCGCGGCCAGGGCCTGCGCGGCGGGGGTTCCCGGTTCGGCATGATCCTGGATGTCATGGTCGACCTGATCGGCAGAACCCTCGATCACCTCGAACTTGGAGGGGCCGGACGCGGGCCTTTCGACCTTCGGGGGCTCGAACCCGTCGCGGGTGCCCAGGACGTTTCGCAGCCGCAGGATCAGGAAGATCGCGATGCCGGCAAGGACAAGCAGCTGGAGAAGGGGGTTGGACATGCAGGCAACCTCGGGGACGAAACGTTTATTTGTAAATGGCGGTCAGGACATTATGTAGGGATCGCACAGGCGCAAGTCCAGTTTGTGCGCCGAAAGGAAGGGAAAATCCATGCGGCTGTTCTGGCTGTTTCTTGCCGTCCCCATCATCGAGATCGCCCTGTTCATTCAGGTGGGCGGGCTGATCGGGCTGTGGCCCACCCTGGCCATCGTCGTCCTGACCGCGATCATCGGCACCGGCCTGATGCGCAGTCAGGGTGCCCAGGCATGGCGGGAAATCCAGTCCAGCTTCGGGGAAATGCGCGATCCGACGCGTCCCCTGGCCCATGGCGTGATGATCCTGATGGCGGGCATGCTGCTGCTGACACCGGGCTTTTTCACCGACACGCTTGGCCTGCTGCTGCTGATCCCGAAATTCCGCGACGGGGTCATGAAGCGCGTCGCCAGCCGTGTCACCGTGACGCAGATGGGCGGACAATTCGGGTCCCACCCCGGTCGCGCCCATCCGGGTGCCCGTCCTGGTGCCCGACCCGATGATGGAACCATCGACGGCGAATTCACCGTCGCCGATCCCGATCGCGACGATCAGGGCGTCGACGCACCGGAACTGAACCCGCCGGGCAAATCGGGCTGGACGCGCCATTGAGGGCAGGTAACCTGCCTGCTAGAAGCGTTGCAAGACGATGAAATAAGGTGAGGGAAGACCATGTCCGACGAGACCACGCAAAACGGCGCCGAGGCGAAACCGCAACCCCAGCAGCCGCCCAGCATGCGGATCCTGGCCCAATTCGTCCGCGACCTGTCGTTCGAGAACATGGTGGCCCAGAAAGGCGCGCCCTCGGGTGACGTCCAGCCCGAGATCTCGGTCCAGGTCAGCCTGGACGCCCGCAAGCGCGGTGCGGACAACCAGTTCGAGGTGATCACCAAGTACCGCGTCACCTCGACCAACAAGACTGAAGGCAGCACCCTGTTCCTGGCCGAACTGGATTACGGCGGGGTCTTCCAGATCGAAGGCGTGCCCGAAGATCAGCTGCATGCCTTCCTGATGATCGAATGCCCGCGGATGCTGTTCCCCTTCGTGCGCCGCATCGTGTCCGACCTGACCCGCGACGGCGGTTTCCCCGCCTTCAACATGGACCCGGTCGATTTCGTGGCGCTGTATCGCCAGGAACTGGCACGTCGCGCCCAGCAGAACCAACAGGCGCCCGCCGACCAGCGCCTGTCGTAAGACCCGATGGCCACCCGGCCCAAGCGCGCCTGGCAGCGGATGCTGTCAGGCCGCAGGCTTGACCTGCTGGACCCCACGCCCTTCGACATCGAGATCGAGGACATCGCCCACGGGCTGGCCTTCGTGGCGCGCTGGAATGGCCAGACGTGCGGCGACTGGCCCTATTCCGTGGCCGAGCATTCGCTGCTGGTCGAGCGCATCTTCAGCCATGCCCATCCCGATTCCGAGGCCTGCTGGCGCTTGGCGGCTCTGCTGCATGATGCGCCCGAATATGTCATCGGGGACATGATCTCTCCGGTGAAATCGGCTTTGGGGCAGGAATACGGGATGATGGATGAAAGGTTGGCCTCGGCCATCCACCGTCGCTTCGGCCTGCCTGCCGCGCTGCCGGCACCGGTCAAGAAACGAATCAAGATGGCGGACCGGATCTCGGCGCGGATGGAGGCGACGGCCATCGCGGGCTTTGCCGATGCCGAAGCCCGCCGCCTGTTTCCTGTACCCAGCCTGGCCGCGCCGCTGGACTGGCAAATCACGCTGCGTCCGCCCGCCGAAACCCGCGCAGCCTATCTGGCGCGCTTTGCCGAACTGATCGCGCTGATGGATCGCGGCCATTGAAAAAGGGGGGCAATGCCCCCCTTTGCAACGTCGACCGATCGTGACCGATCAGATCAGAAGGTCGTCCAGTTCCTTGCCTTCGGCCAGGTTTTCCTGAACCCAACGCGGCTTGCGACCGCGACCCGTCCAGGTCATCGTGGGATCCTGGGGATTGGCATATTTCGGTGCAACGGTGCCTGCACGACGCGGTTTGCCCCCGGTCAGTTCAGCCAGATTGAAGCCATGTTCCTTGGCAGCTTCCTCGATCGCGTGCAGCGCTTCGCGCCTTTTGCGATCCTCATAGGAATTGATTGCACGATCCAGCCGGGTCCGCAATTCGCGCATTTCCTTCAGGGACATCTTATCGAAATCAATGCTCATTTGTCTGCTTTTTCTTATCCGGGTTGAATTATTGTCTTTAATATACCCTGAAAAGGAATGACTTCAATATATCCTTTAGATCAGAATACACAAATATTTATCGCGGGCCTCTTTTGGCAAGAATCCGCTGCAATGTCCGGCGATGCATATGAAGCCGGCGTGCGGTTTCGCTGACATTTCGATCGCATTGTTCGTAAACCCGCTGGATATGTTCCCACCGGACGCGATCCGCCGACATGGGATTTTCCGGCGGGGGAGGCAACAATTCGGCCGATGACAGCAGGGCCGAGGTGACGTCATTGGCATCGGCAGGCTTTGCCAGGTAATCCGTCGCGCCCATCTTGACCGCCGCCACCGCCGTGGCGATCGCGCCATATCCCGTCAGGACGATGATCCGGGCATCAGGGCGCTTTTCACGCAGCGCCTCAACGACATCCAGCCCGTTTCCGTCCTCCAGCCGCAGGTCGACCACGGCATAGGCCGGCGCCTTCTTGCGGATCTGGTTCAGCGCGCTGGCCACCGTCAACGAGGTTTCCGCCTGAAAACCCCGCTTTTCCATGGCGCGGGCAAGGCGGGTCAGGAATATTTCGTCATCATCGACCAGCAACAGCGACGGGTCGGGACCGATTTGCGCATTCATGTTTTCCACCCTGATTACCCTTTGTTCATCGGATCATTTAAATGGATGCTGAATCATCCATTTTCAAAGATATGTGACAATTTGCCTTAGCTGGCGGCCTTGACGAAACAACCCACGCTTTCGGCGACATCTTCGGCGGGCGCATCGCGGTTGAAGAATTCGACCGTCTGGTTTCCGGGCATGACCAGATAGGTGTTGGTCATGTGATCGACCAGATAATATTCCGGATCTTCCTCGTTCTGCAGCTTGAAGTAATTGCGCCATCCCTTGTTCACTGCGGCGATCTCATCCTCCGATCCGGTCAGGCCGATCATCTGGTCCGAGAACATGTCGGTATAATCGGCCAGCACCTCGGGCGTGTCGCGGGCGGGATCAACGGTGACGAAGACGCTCTGGACATCCATTCCCTGCTGGCGCAGCAATTCGGCGGCATCCGCATTGCGCGCGCTGTCCAGCGGGCAGATGTCGGGACAGAAGGTATAGCCGAAATAAAGCAGCGACGGCTTGGTAAAGACATCGGCCGCCGTCACCCGTTCGCCGTCATCGCGGGTCAGGGTGAAATCGGTGCCGAAACTGTCCATTCCGCCCGATACGGCGCTGTTGGTGCATTGCGCGAAATCGTCGCCGCCGCGTCCTTGGGTCAGAAAGACCGTGCCGGCGACCAGCACGGCAAGCGTCGCTGCCGATCCGATCAGCAGAATTTTGCGGTCGACCATGCGGGGTCTCCTGTTCGATGGGCGTCAAATCCGCGCATTGATCGCCTATCATGCCCCGTCTATCAAGGCATGTGACGTCGCAGCAAAGGCCGATGATGACCGATACGTCCCCTGCCGATGACCGATCCGACTTCCAGATGACCATGGCCGAGGCCCCGATGGCCGAACCGATCCGCATGCGCACGCTGGTGCTGCTGCGCTGGTTCGCCATCGGCGGACAGATGGCGGCGGTGATCGTGGCGTGGTGCATGGGGGTGGGGTTCGTCAAGGCGCCGGTGATCGCGCTGATCGCCACATCGATCACGATGAACCTGTGGCTGTTCCTGCGCCCGGCCAAGCGGACCTCGCCGCGCCACGCGGTGCTGCAGCTCAGCTTCGACCTGGTGCAGATCTCGGCGCTGATGGCGCTGACGGGGGGCATGGCCAATCCCTTCGCGCTGCTGGTGCTGGCGCCGGTGACCATCGCTGCCGCATCGCTGAACGGGCGGCAGGTGATGGCGCTTGGGCTGGCGACGGTGGCGCTGATCACCATCGCGGCGGTCTTCGGCCTGTCCTTGCGCGAACCCGATGGCGATATCCTGCGGATGGAGCCGATCCTGCAGCTGGGCCACTGGGTCGCGCTGGTGATCGGCGTGGTGTTCTTCGCGGGCTATGCCCATCGGGTCACGGCGGAACTGTCGGACACGTCGAACGCGCTCTTTGCCACGCAGATGGCCCTGTCGCGCGAACAGCGCCTGCAGCATCTGGGCGGTGTCGTGGCCGCCGCCGCCCATGAAATGGGCACCCCCCTGGCCACCATCAAGCTGATCGCGGGGGAACTGGCCGACGAATTGCAGGACGACCCGGACCTGCATGCCGATGCCATCGCCCTGCGCGAATCCGCCGACCGCTGCGCCAGGATCCTGCGCAGCATGGGGCAGGCGGGCAAGGACGACCTGCACATGCGCGCGGCCCCACTGCGCGCCGTGCTGGAGGATGCCGCAAGCCCCCATGCCGATCGCGGCCCCATCATCGAGATCCTGGCCGAGGGTCCCGTCATCCGCCGCGACCCCGCCATCATCCACGCCCTGCGCAACCTGATCCAGAACGCCGTCGATTTCGCCGAAAGCCGCGTGGTCATCGAAACCCAGGTGACGCCGAACGCGCTGACGGTGACGGTGCGCGACGACGGTCCCGGCTATCCGCCGCATCTGCTGTCGCGGATCGGGGACCCCTATCTCAGCCGCCGCTCCGAGGTTCAACGCGGCAGCTATGAGGGGATGGGGCTGGGCCTCTTCATCGCCAAGACCCTGCTGGAACGGTCCGGCGCCCGGCTGACCTTCGCCAATGGGGGCCCCGGCGCGATCGTTTCGGTTCGCTGGCCGCTGGACCGCATCCGCTCCGAGGATCGCGCCGCCCTGTCCCAGAACCCCCCCATCGCCCCGTAAGCATCTTAACAGCTTGTTAAGCACGCCCGTCCTATGGTCGGATCGACATGAAAGGGGATGGCTTCGGTGGACATGCAAGGGATGCAACTGGTGCTGACGGCGCTTTTCTGCGGGACGGTTTCGGTCCTGCTGGCGGTGGGCCTGATCCGGCTCTGGGACCGATACCGGCCCGGACCGGGGCAGGGCAGCTCGTCCCGGACCGCCGCGGCCCTTGACGGTCAGGTGCAGCCGGTGGTGTTCCTGTTCCGCCACAATACCCTTGTGGATGCGACGCCCCCCGCCCGCGCGCTTCTGGACCGCGTCGCCGTCCCGGATGACGACTGGCTGCGGCTGATGCAATGGGTCGGGCCGCGCTTTGGCCATGCGGCCGAACAGCTGGCCCAGCTGCCCCATCAGGGCCGGGTCGAACTGCTGGGCCAGCACGGCCATGGCAGCGCCACCCTGCGGCTTCTGGCCGAAGATCTGGGCGATCACATGTGGCGCGTCACCATTACCGATCCCCAGTCCCAGCATTGCGGCACTGTCGTCGATTCCATGTCCCTCCAGGCGCTGGAGGAGGAGCTGGACCTGCTGCGCGGCGCCCTGGACCAGACGCCGATGCTGGTCTGGCGCCTGGATCAGGACGACCGCGTGACCTGGGCCAACGCAGCCTATCTGCGCCGGGCCGAGGCGCGCAGCGAAGGCGCGCTTGGCTGGCCCCTGCCCAAGCTGCTGGACACCCCGCGCCCCGTTCCGGGCGCAGGCCACGGCACCCGCCGCGCCGCGCTGGAAGACAAGGGCATCGTGTCCTGGTACGATTGCCACAGCCACCGCCTGGGGGATCAGCTGATGATGTTCGCCCTGCCCGCCGATGCGGCGGTGCGTGCCGAACGGTCGCTGCGCGAATTCGTCCAGACCCTGACCAAGACCTTTGCCGATCTTCCCATCGGCCTTGCGATCTTTGACCAAAGCCGCAAGCTGCAGCTGTTCAACCCGTCGCTGATCGACCTGACGCGCCTGCCCACCGGCTTTCTGACCGCGCGCCCGACTCTGTTCGATTTCCTGGACCAGCTGCGCGAACAGCGCATGGTCCCCGAACCCAAGGATTACCGCAGCTGGCGCCAGCACATGGCCAATCTGGAAAGCGCCGCCGCCCATGGCCACCATGTCGAAACATGGTCCCTGCCGGGTGGCCAGACCTATCGCGTGACGGGCCGTCCCCATCCCGATGGCGCGGTGGCGTTCCTCTTTGAAAACATCACCTCGGAAATGTCGCTGACGCGCAAGTTCCGGGCCGACCTGTTGCTGGGCTCGCATGTGCTGGACGCGCTGGACGACGCGCTGGCGGTCTTTGCCCCCGATGGCAAGCTGCTGCTGGACAACCAGGTCTATCGCGACCTGTGGCAGCGCCCCGCCACGACCCTGTCCGAGGCGATGCTGTCATGGAACGATGGCGGCACGATGGGACCGGGTTTCACCGCCCTGCGCGAGGCATTGCTGACGCCCGATGGCCGGTCCGAGGTCAGCGGCGCCATGGCCGGTCCCCAAGGGCAGCTGCTGGGCTGGACGGTCAGCCCATTGACGGGGGGGCGTCGGATGCTGCGGTTCCGGGTCGGGTCGGGGCAGCCGCTGAACCTGGGGCAGGGCGATCCGGACCTGCAGGACGCCATCGCCGCGCGCTGAGGGCAGGCGCGCCACGCGAAAGGCCCGCAACGCGATGTTGCGGGCCTTTTGCGTGGTTGGGAACGGCGTCAGTAATCGCGTTCGTAGAACACCCCAAGCGAGGATGACCCATCACTGCCCACTGATCCCCGCGCCCGCAGGGAATTGGTGATGTCCAGGTTCAGGTTGATCGAGGTCTTGCCCCCCTCGCCGATCGACACGTCGGAATAGACGTTTTCCGACAGATAGCGGCCTGCGCGCAGCTGCACGTTGCCATCATCGTCCGTCGTCAGGTCCAGATCGTCCAGCCCCGCGCTTTCGCGCAGATTGGCGATGATCCCGTCGCCGCCCCGCCCCGCCAGGACGGCGATGGCATTGGCCAGCTGCGCCGCCTGAAGCGGGCTGATGCTGTCCAGCCCGCGACCGAACAGCAGCTGCGACAGGACCTCTTCCTGGGGCAGCTCGGGCGAGGATTCGAAGGTGATCTCGGGGTCGCGGACCTCTCCGTCGATGATGATGCGGGTGGTGATGCTGTCCCGCTCGGTTTCGGCGACCAGGCGGATGACGGGGATCAGGCTGCCCTGCAATTCGACCAGCCCCTCGGTCAGATCGAACCGGTTGCCCAGCAGATCGACGCGGCCCCGGATCAGTTCCAGGTTGCCGATCGGGATCACGTTGCGCGGCGTTCCGGTGATCTGGAAGCCGCCGCCCAGTTCGGCGTCGACCCCCCGACCGCGGATGAAGACCCGGTTCGGCGCATTGATCACCAGATCCAGCCGCGGCGGATTGTCCGGCGGCGTCGCGGGCGGACCCGCCAGCCCCGCATCCTTGGCCGCCTGGCTGGGATATCCTTCAAGGCCGGCACGGGCACGTGTCGCCCGCACGGGGGGGCGCTGGCTGCCGACATGGGTGATGTCGGGGATGGCCTTGGCCCCGCCAAGCCCGGTCGAGGGGATGCGGATCTCGGTCTCGCCCAGGTCGATGCGGCCCGACACCAGCGGACCCGCGACCATCGACCCCGCGATCCGCATCTCGCCCGACAGGCTGGTCTGATAGAGGTTCGGGTCACGCAGGACCACGTCGTTCAGGCCGATGGCGATATCGACGGTGCGGTTCGTCAGATCGACCGGACCGCGCAGCGACAGGCCGCCCCCCGCCGACACGTTCGACACGCCATCGACGTTGATCCGCCCGTTGTTGAAATCGGCGGTGACATCGATCCCGTCCAGCCGCAGCCCCAGCCCCGGATCGGCCATCTGGCCGTCCCGCAGCCGCACCTGACCGGTCAGCGCCTGCAACGAGGGCTGCCCGTCGATCCGCAGATCGATCGCCAACGGACCCGACACGCTGCGCGTCCTCAGGCTGCTGTTGGCCAGGGCGGAATCCGCGCTGCCGGTGATGGCGATATCCATGTCTGACCCGTCCCGCGCGGCCCGCCCCGCGATACGCAGATCGGCATCGCCGGGCGCCGTGGCGCGCAGGTCCATGGTCACGTCGGCGCCCTCTTCGCGCAGCGTTCCCGCCACGGTCACGGGTCCCGGAAATTCCGGGACGATCAGCCCCAGATCGGCCAGCCGGGCATCCAGGTTGATGCCTTGGGCGGGCGATCCGTCGGCACTGACCCGCAGCTGCGGGTTTTCCACGTCCAGCCGCTGAACCGACAGGCCTTGGCCATCCATGCTTGCCGCCAGGTCGAAACGGGTCGTGCCCGCCAACACCGGGTCGATCCGGGGCTGCCCGATGGCCAGGCCGTTGGCCGCGCCATTGGCCGTCACCCGGCGCGTGGTGCCGTCATCGGTGATCCGCGCATCGGCGGTGACCGCCCCGCGGATGCCATTGCCCACAAAGCGCAGGTCGCTGGCATTCACCTGCGCCGTGACATCGGTCGCGCCCGCCCCGACCTGCCCCGTCGCTTCTGCGGTCAGGCGGGGGTTTTCGATCTGGGCGTTCTGGATGGTGAAGATGCCGTCCTGTTCGGTGCCCGTCACGGCCAGGCGCGTCTCGCCCGCAAGGGCACCGTCGACCTGCGCCTGGCCAAAGGCCAGATCGCGTCCCGTTCCGGTCAGTTCCAGCCGGCGAATGCCGTCGCCCGCCTCGCGGAAGCTGCCTTGGGCGGCCATCGACCCGCGCCAGCCCGGCCCGAAGGGCGCCAGCGAGGCGACATCGACAGTGCCGCTGATATCGGTGACCCCTTCGCCATAGGTGCCCTGCAGATCGGCCGACATCTGGTCGTTTTCCAGCCTGCCGTCCTCGATGGTGATCACGCCATCCTTTTCGGTCGCCAGGACCGCCAGCTGCGTCGTGCCGGTCAGGGCGCCATCGACGCCCGACTGGCCAAGCGACAGGTTCTGGCCGGTCCCGGTGACGGCGATGCGCCGCATGCCGTCATCTTCGCCAAGGGTGGCCTGGGCCGTGAAGTTGCCCGACCATTCCGGCTTGATGGCGGACAGATCCACCAGCTCGAAATTCGCGACCGCGTCCAGCGCGCCCTGGGCGAAGCTGCCTTCGGCCTCGGCGCTCAGCTGGGGATTGGCCAGCTGGAAGGTTTCCAGCTGATAGCCGGCCTCGGTCTCGGCGGCGATGGCGGTCAGGTTGGTCTTGCCCGACAGGGCGTTGTCCAATGCCTCGATCCCGATCCGCAGATCCTCGGCCAGGCCGCTGACGGTCAGGCGGCGCTGACCTTGCGGACCGTTCAGCTTGGCCTCGGCCTGCAGCGACCCGCCGTAGGAGGGGTCGGCATCCGCCAGCGACGGCATCGAGATCTGCGCCGTCAGGTCGCTGGACAGGCTGCTGACAAGGCCCTGGGCGGTGGCGGTCAGGCGCTTGGCGTTGACCGCGAAATCCTCGATCTCGATCCCGACCTCGTCGCGGCGCGCCTTCAGGTCGATGGTGGACCGGCCCTCCAGCAGGCGATCGGCCTGCGGCACATTGACCGAGATGTCGTTGCCCACCACCTGCGCGTCGATGTCGAAGCTTTGGTTCAGCAGCGTGTAATAGCCCAGCACGCTGGCATCGGCCTGGCCCGACATGGGCCGGTCGGCCAGCGTCGACAGGCGCGCAAGATCGTCATAGCGGGCATCGGCATCGACCGACAGCGTGATGCCGCTGGACAGGCCCGAGACGAGGAAATTGCCCCCCAGCCCGTAATCCGCCCCGTCGATCCGCACATCCGAAATGTCGATGGCATTGCCGGGGGTAAAGTTGAAATCGGCCTCGCCTTCGATCTGGCGGCCGATGGCCTCGGCCAGGCCGGCATCGTCGAAGCCTAGGTTGCGGGCCACGAAATCCAGCGCGCCCGTGACCTCCGACAGGGCGCCATCGGTCAGGATGACCGCCCCCTTGCCGGTCAGGTCGACCGCGCCCAGCTGAACCTGGCCCGTGTCCAGGGCACCGACGCGCCCTTCCAGAACCCATCCCTGGCCTTCGGCCGCGTCGTAATCCAGCGTCAGGCGTCCGCTTTCAACCGTGGCATCGGGACCTGCAAAGGGCATCTGCACGGGGATCTGATCGGCATCCGCATCCCGGCCCAGCATCATCATCAGCTGCGCGGTCTGGGGGGCGGACTGGTCGTTGGTGGACAGGTTGCCCTGAACGCGCAGCGCCTCGGTGCTGATATCCAGGGTGGGGATCTCAAGGCGCCCGGTCTCGGCGCGCCAGCCCTCGGCCAGCAGCTGGGTGTCCTTGCCGAAAAAGGCGCGGTTCTGGGGGGCCAGCAGGGTGGCCACATCGCCGCCCAGCTGGAACCGGAAGGCGGTGCCCGGCGCGCCCTGGCGCTCCTCGCCATTGGCGCTGACGCGGCCGGTGATGCGCTGCGTGCCGTCCGTGGCCAGCCGAATATCAGCGGCGAAATTGCGGATCTCGCCCTCTCCGCTGATCTGGGCGGTGACGGCGGGGCGGTCGTGGATATTGGCCAGATTGACCAGGATGCCGTCGCGGGCTTCATCCAGGGCCAGGTTCAGGCTGAGAACCTGCGTTTCGTTCGAATAGCCCGCATCCAGGACGAATTCCCCGCGCGGTCCGTCCAGACGGTCGATGGTCAGCTGGGCCTTGCCCTCGCCGCCTTCCAGGGACAGGCCGCCCGCGATGCGCAAGGCCCCCTCGACGCCGATCACGGGTTCGCCCAGTTCGACCCGGTCCGCCTGGATCTTCTCGATGTTCAGGGACACGGGCAATTCGGGCAGGGCAAAGACCGGTGCCTCGGCCTGCACGTCGGCCTCGCCGCCTTGGGGCAGGCGCGGCAGCAGGATCTGTTCGGCCGACAGCTCGGCGATCTCGACCCGGCGGCGCAGCAGGGCTGAACGGTTCCACTGGATGGCGCCATTCCGCAGGGTCAGCCATGCGCCCTCGTTGTCCAGGATGCGGATCTCGCGGAAGGTCGCGCGCGACGACAGCGCCCCGTCAAACCCGTCGATCTGGACCTGACGACCCTCGCCCGAGAGGTTCTTTTCCAGAAGGTTGGTCAGGAACCCCTTGTCGTCGCCCGTCTCCTGGGACAGTTCGACGACGCTCTGGGCCATGACGGTCATCGGGAACAGGATGGCAAAGGCCAAGATGAAGAAATTGCGCATCAGAATGCCTGCCCCAGTCCAAGATAGAATTGAACGCCGTTGTCGTCGTCCCCGCTGACCGGGGCTGCGATGTCAAAGCGCAGGGGGCCGACCGGCGTGTCGTAACGCACCCCGACGCCGGCGCCCGCATGACTGCCGGTGTCGCCGCCAAAGCTGCCGTCGGTCCAGACCTGGCCATAGTCGTAGAAGGTCACCAGCCCGATCTTTTCGCGCACCTGATAGCGGATCTCGGCGGTGGCATTCGCCACGCTCATGCCGCCGGTCTTGATGGCGCCGCCCTCGGGGCCCTCGATCGCGTTGACGCCCAGTTCCTGGTAGGGATGGCCGCGCACCGTGCCGCCGCCGCCCGAAAAGAACAGATAGTTGCGCGGCGTCTCGGCGATCTCGCTGCCAAGGATGGTACCGGCGCGGGCGCGCCCGGCCAGCGTGAACTTGTCGCCTTCGCCGAAGGACCGGAAGACGCGCCCCTCGCCCAGCAGCTGCGCGCCCGACCCGGTATCGCCGAAGCCCACGAAGGGGGTCAGGTCACCCGACAGATAGAAGCCGCGCTTGGCGTTGTTGGGTTCCTCGCGCTTGTCCCAGATGATCTCGCTTGGCAGGGCCAGGACGTTGAAATCGGTCTGGCCGTTTGCATCGAAGACGCGGGAATACTGGTATTCCAGCTCGGTACTGGCGGTCAGCTGATCGCTGAAGATATGTTCCAGGCCGACGCCCAGGCTGGCGGTGTCCTCGTCGTAATCCTCCTCACGCATGCGGGCGGTTTCCAGTTCGACGAAGGCGGTGGTGTCGGGGGTCAGGGTGGCGGGACGGTCAAGGCGGACCGTCACCTCGTCGTCGCGTTCGCTGGTCTGGGACCCGATATCCTTGACCTTGGCATCCACCCGCAGGCGTTCGCCGCCGCCCAACAGGTTGCGATGCATCCAATAGGCCGACACCAGCACCCCGTCCGTGTTCGAGATCTCGAAGCCCGCGCCGATGCGGCGGGGTTTTTGTTCCACCACCGTCAGGTCCACATCCATGGAATTGTCGGCGTTCAGGACCTCGGCTTCCTGCAGGGTGATGGCGGAAAAGACGCCGCTGCGGCGCAGGCGCTTGCGGACGGTGTCCAGTTCCTCGGGGTCGAAGCGCTGGCCTTGGGGAAAGCCCGCGATCTTGCGCAGGCGGCGTTCGTTCAGGCGGCTGTTGCCCGCGACGCTCATCCGGCCAAAGCTGACGGCGGGTCCCGGTTCCAGCGCGATGCGGCTGTCCACGCGGCGGGTGTCGTGATCGGCGGTGATCTCCTGGGCGCCGACATCGGCCTTGGCATGGCCGTAATTGCGCCAGCCCTCGACCCCGGACAGCGCGGCACTGCGCATGGTGCCGGTGCCGGCGACCTCGTTCACCGCATAGCCCGAGGGGATTTCGGATCCGGGGGCGACGGGGGTGATCTGGGCACGCGAAAAGCGGAAGATGCGCCCCGGATCGACATTGACGGTGACGCGACGCACGACCTGCGGGGCGTCCAGCGGCGCCACCTCGGATGCCTCGATCCCGTCCAGAAGGATGTTCACGGCGCCATCGTAATAGCCCTCGTCATAAAGCAGCCCCAGGATGCGGGCGTAATCGCCGCGTGCGGCGGCCAGCACGTCCTGGCCGGTGGTGCGGTCCTCTCTCAGGGCGCCCGCCACCAGCGATGTGGCGCGGATCTTGTCGTCCAGCCCCTCTTCGTTGCCCGCCACCCGGATATCCAGCGTGACCGGCCCGTCGGCCTGGCTGTCGCGCCCGAAAAGACTCGAGAAGGGGGATGACGATTGCCCCAAGGCCGCCCCCGCGCCGACAAGCGCCGTCGAGGCCACCAGAACTGCCTTAAGATATGCCCGCATCACGCCTGCCCTGTTTTTCTTGCTTGGGGCAATTGAAACAGGATCGTCCCCCGAAATCCACTGGTCATTGAGGAAAATCGGGGGTCGGGCGTTAACCTTTATTCAGGACAGCGGGATTCAGCCAAGGGCGGACAGGCAACCGTGAAGAGCGGCCATGTCGTCGCGGATCAGCATGACGGGCGTGTTCGCGGGGATGTGACCCATATGGGTCTGCGACAGGAAGGCGGGTGTGAACAGCTCCATCCGGTCGGCGATGCTGCGCCCGACGCTGCCCGCCAGGAACAGGCCCTCCAGCGGCATGAAGCGCAGCGACAGTTCGCGGCACAGCAGGCCCACCAGTTCGGTGAAGAAATCATAGGTCGCGATGGCATCCGGATCGCCCGCCTCCATCGCGGCGGCGATGTCCTCGCTGCGGACGGGGTCGGTGCCGGTCATGGCGGCGTGCAGGCGCGACAGGCCGCGCCCGGCAAAGGTCTCCTCGGTCGAAAAGAAGCCCGCGGCGGCATTGGCGCCGACACGGTCGACCAGCATGGCCATGATGTTGGCCGGCAGGTGGGTATGACCCTCTTCGGCCTCAAGCGCGGTGATGGCGCCGCCGGGCAGCACGCGCACCGCGCAGACGTTGAAGCCGGTGCCCAGGCCCACGACCAGCGACTGGCCGTTGCGGGCCCGTTCGGCAGGCGCGGGACGCAGCTGGCTGACGCCGTCGCCCGACAGGACCGGCGTGGCATAGCCAAGCGCGGTCAGGTCGTTGATCAGGCGCACATGATCGGCATCGGTCAGGCGCGCCAGATTGGTTTCGTCAAAGGACCAGTCGCGATTGGTCAGGTTGGCCCGACCCCCGCTGACCGGACCGGCGACGGCGATGCACATCGAGGAGACGTGCGGCTGGTGCTGTTCGGCCATGAACTGGCGCACCACGTCATCGAAGCTGGCGAAATCGTCGCCCCGGAACCGGGTGACCGTCGCCGCATCGATGGTCCCGTTGCGGGCGATCGCCAGCCGCGCATTGGTCCCGCCCACATCGCCCAAAAGCATAGCCATCGCCGTCACACCCCCGTCAGTTCAGTCTTTCGCCATCCTTAGGCGAGAAATACGACACTTTCGAGAGGTCGAATGCCAGCGGGAAGGCCAGACGCGCCTTGACGGCGCTTTCCGCCCGCAGACGGGCCGTCACGGCCTTGCCGCCCAATTGCGCCACCGCGAAGGTGTCGGCACCGGCCGGTTCGACGATGTCGATCATCACGTCGCCGCCCGCACCATGGGCGGTGCCGGGCAGGTGGGCGTTGCCCGTCGCCTCGTGGATGTCCTCGGGGCGGACGCCCAGGATGATGTCGGCGGGCAGGTTGCGCGCCACCGGATCGGTGATGACCAGCGGCTCCATCCCGGTGCGTTCGATCTGGATGCGGGTCTGGCCGTCCTCGGCGCGGACCTTGGCCGGGATCAGGTTCATCGCCGGGCTGCCCATGAAATCGGCCACGAACATGTTGGCCGGACGGTTGTAGATTTCCGCAGGCGTGCCGATCTGCTGGATCACGCCGCCCTTCATGACGACGATCTTGGTGGCCAGGGTCATCGCCTCGATCTGGTCATGGGTGACATAGACGATCGACGCGTTCAGATCCTGGTGCAGCTTCTTGATCTCGGTCCGCATGCTGACGCGCAGTTTCGCGTCCAGGTTCGACAGCGGTTCGTCGAACAGGAACAGCTTGGGGTCGCGCACCAGGGCGCGGCCCATGGCGACGCGCTGGCGCTGGCCGCCCGACAGCTGGCCGGGCTTGCGGTGCAGCAGCGGCTCGATCTGCAGCTGGCTGGCGACCTGCGCCAGCTTCTTTTCCTGGGTGGGCTTGTCGACGCCGCGCACTTTCATCCCGAAGGTGATGTTCTTGGCCACCGACATGGTCGGGTAGAGCGCATAGGACTGGAACACCATGGCGATGTCGCGGTCCTTGGGGGACACGCCCGTCACGTTGCGCCCCGCGATGCTGATGTCGCCGCCGCTGATCGGTTCCAGCCCCGCGATGCAGTTCAGCAGCGTGGACTTGCCGCAGCCCGAAGGCCCGACCAGCACAAGGAAATCACCCTCGTCGATGCTGATGTTGATGTCGTGCAGGATATGGGTTTCGCCATATGATTTCTGCAGGTGGTCGATTTCGAGGATCGGCATGGGATCACCCTTTCACGGAACCGGCGGTCAGGCCGCGAATGAAGTATTTTCCGGCGACGACATAGACCAGCAGCGTGGGAAGGGCTGCGATGATCGCCGCGGCCATGTCCACGTTGTAGGCTTTGACGCCGGTGGTGGAGTTGACGATGTTGTTCAGCGCGACGGTCACGGGCTGCGACCCGGCCCCGCTGAAGCTGACGCCGAAGAGGAAGTCGTTCCAGATCTGCGTGAACTGCCAGATGACCGACACGGTGATGATCGGCAGCGAGATCGGCAGGAAGATCGACCAGAAGATGCGGAAGAACCCCGCCCCGTCGACCTTGGCCGCCCGCACCAGTTCCTGGGGAATGGTGACATAGTAGTTGCGGAAGAACAGCGTGGTGAAGCCCAGGCCATAGATCACGTGGACGAAGATCAGCCCCGGAATGGTGCCCGCCAGCCCCATCAGGCCCAGCATCTGCGCCATCGGCAGCAGCACGACCTGGAAGGGGATGAAGCAGCCGAACAGGATCATCGCGAAGAACAGGTTGGCCCCCTTGAAGCGCCACTGCGCGAAGACATAGCCGTTCAGCGCGCCCACCACCGTCGAAATGGCGACCGCCGGGACGGCCATCAGGACGCTGTTCCAGAAGAACGGGCGCAGGCCCTCGCACTGGGTGCCGGCACAGGCGGTGGACCAGGCCTCGGCCCAGGGGGCGAAGGTGATGTCGCGGGGCAGGGACAGCAGGCTGCCGGTCCGGATCTCCTCCAACGATTTCAGCGATGTCGTCAGCATGACGAACAGCGGCATCAGGTAGAACAGGGCGAACAGCACCAGGATCAGGTACAGCCCCAGGCGCAGCATGGTCTTACTTGTCATGGCGCGGCCTCAATTCGCTGTAGAGATAGGGAACGACGATGGCGAAGATGACCATCATCATGATCATGGCCGACGATGCCGCCTGGCCCAGGTCGCCGCGCGAGAACGCCATGGCATACATGTAGGTCGCGGGAAGGTCGGTGGCATAGCCGGGGCCCCCGCCGGTCAGGGCGATCACCAGGTCGAAGGCCTTGATGGCCAGGTGGGCCAGCACGATGAAGGCCGACAGGAAGATCGGGGCCATCGTCGGGATGATGATGGCGGAATAGATGCGATGCGTCGGGATGCCGTCCACCTGGGCGGCGCGGATGATTTCCGTGTCGACCGAACGCAGGCCGGCAAGGAACAGCGCCATGACAAAGCCCGAGGCCTGCCAGACGGCCGCCAGCACGATGACATAGATCGCCATGTCGGGGCGGATGATCCAGTCGAAGGTGAAGCTTTCGAAGCCCCAGCCGCGGACGGTCTCCTGGATGCCCAGGCCCGGGTTCAGGATCCATTTCCACGCCGTCCCCGTCACGATCAGCGACAATGCCATGGGATAGAGGTAGATGGTGCGCAGAACGCCCTCGGCCCGGATCTTCTGGTCCAGGAAGATCGCCAGCGCCAGACCGATCAGCATCGAGATGACGATGAACAGCCCGCCGAAGATAAAGAGGTTGTTCATCGCGACATCCCAGCGGGGCGCGGCGAACAGGCGTTCATACTGGTTGATGCCGTCCAGTTCGTATTTCGGCATCAGGCGCGATTTCGTGAAACTGATCCAGGCCGTCCAGGCGATGAAGCCATAGACGAAGATCATGATCGCCACGAAAGACGGCGCCAGGACCATCTTGGGTACGTTGCGTTCAAGCCATTCCATTGTCGGACTACTCCCAAAGAAAAACCCCGCGCCTTGGCCACGGCCAAGGCGCGGGGCCGTCATGCGGTGATCACATCGCGTTGGCGACGGCATCCACCAGTTGCTGCACGGCATCGTCCGAGGACATGTCGCTGTTGAAATGCGCGGTCACCACGTCGGTGATCGCACCGGCGGGCGCGCCGCGCAGGGCCATGCCATGGGCATAGCTGGGCAGCAGCGATCCGTCTTCGGCACCCGCGTTCATCGCCTTGTTCGATTCGACCGCGCAGGTGTCGAAATCGTCCAGCGCGACATCGGTGCGTGCGGGGACCGAGCCCTTGTTCAGGTTGAAGGTCTTCTGGAATTCCGGGCCCATGATCAGCTTGGCCAGAAGGGCCTGACCCTGCTGCTTTTCCTCGCCGTCCAGCTCGAAGAAGGCAAAGCTGTCGACGTTGTAGAGGAAGCCCTCGCCCGGGGTCTGTGCGCAGACGAAATCGACGCCCGGTTCCTTGCCCGCGGCCAGGAATTCGCCCTTGGCCCAGTCGCCCATGATCTGGAAGGCGGCTTCGCCGTTCATGACCATCGCGGTGGCCAGGTTCCAGTCACGACCCGAGAAGTTGTCGTCGACATAGCCGCGGATGGTCCGCATCTCGTCGAAGACCTGCTTCATGGTATCCGATTGCAGCGCCTCGGGGTCCAGGTCGACCAGCGCCTTCTGATAGAATTCGGGGCCGCCCAGGCCCAGCACGACGGTCTCGAAGATGGTCGCGTCCTGCCAGTTCTGGCCGCCATGGGCCAGCGGCGTCACGCCGGCAGCCTGCAGCTTTTCGGCGGCGGCGTTGAATTCGTCCCAGGTGGTCGGCATCTCGATGCCGTGCTCGTCCAGGATCTGCTTGTTGCCCCACAGCCAGTTCACGCGGTGGACGTTGACGGGGGCTGCGCACCACTGGCCTTCGCACTTCATGTGCTCGGCGATCTGGGCGGGCAGGACGTCGGCCCAGTTGTTTTCCTCGGCCACGGCGCTGATGTCGGCCAGGCCGGTTTCCTCGTACCATTCCTGGATGGCGGGGCCCTTCAGCTGCACGGCGGTGGGCGCGTTGCCCGACAGGACGCGTGCACGCAGCGCGGTCATCGCGGCATCGCCGCCACCGCCCGCGACGGGCATGTCGGTCCAGGTGCCGCCTTCGGCCTTGAACTGATCCTGCAGCACGGCGACGGATTTCGCTTCACCGCCCGAGGTCCACCAATGCAGGACTTCGGCGGTCGGTTCGGCCATCACGGGGCCGGCCAGCATCACGGCGGTCGAGGCCGCCAGAACGGATTTCAAATACATGGATCCTCCCAGATCTTGTTCAGGCGGATTCGGTCCTCTGCCTGCTGGAACGATGATTGCAGATCACCAGCCATGCCCGCAACGCATCCCAGCCTTGCGCTGACAAGAAATCCCGGTGTGACGTTACAATCTGTTACGCAAGCCACGCCCGGCGATGGTAAGGCGTCGGACAAGGGGGACCCACGCATGAGCCTGCACCGTCTGCTGCTGGTGGAAGACGACATAGACATGGCCGCGATGCTGGCCACCTATCTGCAACGGCGGGGGCTTTACGTCACCACCGCCCAGGACCGGGCGGGGGCGCTGGCCGCGCTGAAGGCGGGACGGGTGGATCTGATCCTGCTGGACGTGTCCCTGGGCGAGGATGACGGCGTGGCGCTTTGCGCCGAGATCCGGGCCGCGCAGGACGTGCCGATCATCATGGTCAGCGCGCTGTCGGCCGATCACCAGCGGATGGCGGGCTATCAGGTGGGGGCCGACGATTACATCGCGAAACCCTTCAACCCCGACCTTCTGCTGGCGCGCATCCGCGCCGTGCTGCGCCGCGCCGGGCGCGCGCCCAGCCTGACCCATCGCCGCCGCGAGGGGGTGCTGGTCTTCCAAGGCTGGCGCTATGACGCGGGCCGCGACGAGGTGACGGCGCCCGGCGGCTGGCAGGTGTCCCTGTCCGCGCGCGAGACGGCGCTTTTGCGGATCTTTCTGGCCAACCCCCAGATCCCCCTGACCCGAGAGGAGATCGCCGCCGCCCTGGATGATGACGATGCCGCCGAAGGCCGCGCCATCGACGTGCTGGTAGGCCGGCTGCGCAACAAGACCGACCCCGCCCTGATCCGCACCGAACGCGGCACGGGATATGTCCTGGCCACCCAGGTTTCGGCCGATGGCACGGCTTAGCCTGCGGCGGCTGGCCAGCCTGTGGGTGGTGCTGGCAATGCTGTTCGGGGGCGGGGCGGTCTGGACCTGGATGGCCAGCAACGCGGCCTGGCGGACGCATCTGACCCAGGCCTATGTGGCGGGGCTGGCGGTGCATGACAGCCTGGAAAACGGCAGCGCCCTGCCGCCGGGCGTCAGCCTGACGCAGTTGCGCGCGCCCCCGGCCCTGCCCGCGGGCTGGCGCGAGACGCTGATCACCCTGACCGGCGGCGGGCGGCCCGACCTGGCGCGCGGCGCGCGCCTGTCGCTGCGCATCCAGTCGCCCGACATCCGCTATCCGGCGTCGCGGGTGGAAAGCGTGGGCGGGGGCACGCAGGCGGCGGGGCTGGCCTCGGTCACGCGGACCCTGGCGCGGTTCTGCAGCGATCCGCGCCTGTTCGTGCAGATGGATACCGGCCCCTGGATGCGGGTGGATGGCGATGCGGTCTGGGGCTGCGACGCGGCCCCTGCGGATCTGCGCCTGCTGGGGGCTGTCATCGCCCTGGCGGGGCTGGGCCTGATGCTGGGCTGGGTGGCCGAGGTGTCGGGGGCCTTTGCCGCCTTTGCATCCGCCCTTGGCGATCACCGCGCCCGCAACGCCGCACTGCCCGTCGGCGGGGTCGAGGAACTGCGCCAGACCGCCGAGGCCGTGAACCTGTTCGTGGCCCAGGACCGCGCGGCGCTGGAAAACCGGGCGATGGTGCTGTCGGGGGTCAGCCATGACCTGGGCACGCCCGCCACCCGCCTGCGCCTGCGCACCGCCCTGATCGAGGACCCGGTCCTGCGCGACAAGCTGGACCGCGACATCGACGAGATGACGACCATGATCGACGGCGTTCTGACCTATACCCGCGCCGAGATCGGGGACGAACCCTTCCGCCGCCTGTCCCTGACATCCCTGGCCGAGGCGGTCGTGGCCGATTACCAGGATGTGGGGCTGGCGGTCACGCTGGCGGCCCCGGCGCCGCGTCCGACCCGCGCGGGCACGCTGTTTGCGCGGGCAGTGACGCGGCCCATTGCCGACAGCCATGCGGTGATCATGCGCGGCCAGCCGACATCCCTGCGCCGGGCCCTGTCGAACCTGATCGACAACGCCCTGAAATACGGCCGCGAGGCGGTGGTCAGCGTCGACGCCACCGCCGACGAGGCCTGGATCAGCGTCACCGATCGCGGCTCGGTCCTGACGGAAACCGACATGGCGCGGCTGACGGGCGCCTTTCAGCGCGGAGAGAATGCGGGCACCCATTCGGGGGTAGGCCTGGGCCTTGCGATCGTCTCGACCATCGCCGCGCAGCATGGCGGTCGGCTGGAATTCCTGCACCGGTCCGAGGGGCTTCAGGCGCGTCTTCGCCTGGCCCGGCAATGGGCCTGACCATAGGGACAGGGGAACTTTGCGCTGAAACCCCGCGTTTTACCGACATGACGACGCATGGAACGCAAAGAAAGGCCGAACCCATGACCCGCACCGCAAACCGCATCGCCCGCCTTGCAATGGTCGGCAGCGTGACGCTGTTGACGGCCATGCCCGGCTTGGCCGCGACCGCCAGCAACCCCATCCAGGGCTGGAGCGCGATGAAGGGCACCGACACCGCCACGCTGCTGCGCGACGTCCAGACCATGCCCTTGTCGTCGCAGGCGACCGAGGATCAGCCCTATTGTGCCAGCGACGCCGAAATCGCCGACACGTTGGAACATGATTTCAACGAATTGCCCATCGACACGGCCAATGCCGACGGCACCCATCTGTGGGGGTCGGATCAGCTGGGAACGTGGACGCTGGTGGCGACGCGCGCCGACCAGACCAGCTGCATCATCGCGTCGGGCATCGGCTTTGACGATCAGGCCGACACCGAAGCCTATTACGAGGTCGCCGGCCTCTGATCAGCCGACGCGGCGCAGGAAGGCCCTTGTGCGGTCATCCTGCGCATTGCCGAAGATCTGCGACGGCGGTCCCTGTTCGACGATCCGTCCCCCTTCCATGAAGACGATCCTGTCCGCGATTTCGCGGGCAAACTGCATTTCATGGGTCACGATCAGCATGGTCTGACGCCCATCGGCAATGCGGCGGATCAGGTCCAGAACCTCACCCACCCATTCGGGATCAAGCGCGCTGGTCGGTTCGTCGAACAGCAGCAGATCCGCATCCAGCGCCATCGCCCGGCCGATACCGACCCGTTGCTGCTGGCCCCCCGACATGGCGGCCGGATAGCTGTCGCCCCGGTCACCCAGTCCAATTTGCGCCAAGATGTCGTCAGCACGTTCGCGTGCCTTGGGCTTGGACCAGCCGCGGACCGTGGTCAGCCCCTCCATGATGTTGTCGCGCGCGGTCTTGTTGGCGAAAAGCGCGTAGTTCTGAAAGACGAATCCCGTCCGGCGGCGCAGCGCCAGGATATCGGATTTCTGGGCCTTGGCTGCATCGACCGTCAGGTCGCCGACGGTGATGCGGCCTTCATCGGGGCGGTCCAGAAAGTTCAGGCAGCGCAGCAGCGTGGATTTTCCCGTGCCCGACGGCCCGATGATGGCGACGCGTTCGCCCGGCTGCAGGCACAGGTCGATGCCGTTCAGAACCGTGTTGTCGCCAAAACGCTTGACCAGCCCGTCGATGTCGATCTGACAGCTCATCGCGATACCGCCTTTCCAAGCCTAGTTTCCAACTGCCGCTGTCCCACGGACAGAGCCTCGACAATGACCCAGTAGAAGACCGCGACCACCAGGAACGCCTCGGGATAGAGGAAGGTGCTGGAGGCCTCTTTCTGCGCGGCGCCCATCATTTCCGTCACGCCCAGCGTGAAGGCCAGCGACGTGCCTTTGATCATGTCGATGAAGTAATTCATCAGCGTCGGCGCGGCGGTGCGCGATGCCTGCGGCAGGATAATGCGGGTCAGGACCTGTTTCTGGGTCATGCCGATGGATTGGGCGGCCTCCCACTGGCTGCGGTCGACGCCCAGGATGGCGCCGCGGATGCTTTCGGCCATATAGGCCGAGAAATGCAGCGTCAGGCCGATGATCGCCGCCGTCACCCCGTCCAGGTTGTTCAGCGCCGGCACCAACTGCGGCAGGCCGAAGTAGAACAGGAACAACTGCACCAGCAACGGCGTGCCACGGAAGAAGCTGATGAACACCGCCACCACGCGATGCAGCCAAGGCACGCGGATGACCCTGATGACCGCCATGACGATGGCCAGCGCAAGGCCGGCGATCATCGCCACGATGGCCATGAACAGGGTCAGCGGCACATAGCTGGCGATCACGGGGATCAGGTCCAGCATGTAGGCGGTGTCCAATCCCCGCATGTTATTCGGCCGGGGCGTCTTCAGCCTGGGCAGGCTGGGTCACGTCGGCATTCAGCCATTTCCGAGAGATCTCGGCCAGCGTGCCGTCCTCCTTCAGGGTGGTGATGGCCGCATCGACGCGGTCGCGCAGGGCCTTGCCTTCGTCATCGTTGCGGAAGGGCAGGGCGTTGCGGATCTCTGAAAACGGCTGACCGGCCAGGGCCAGCGGCAGCGGGCTTTCCGCGATCACCTGCGAGGACGACACCCGGTCCATCACGAAGGCGTCGATCCGGCCCAGCGCGGTATCCTGGGTGATGTTGCTTTCATAGGTGCGGATGTCGATCTCATCGGCATAGGGCAGTTCGTTCAGCAGGGTCTCGAAGTTGGAGCCCAGGTTCACGGCGACCGATTTGCCCTTGAGGCTCTCGGGGCCGGTGATGGTGTCCTCGTTGCCCTTCTTCACGACGACCTGCGCGCCGTCATAGACATAGGGCTGGGTGAAGGCGAAGGTCGCCTCGCGCTCGGGGGTGATGGTGATCTGGTTGGCGACGGTGTCGATGCGCCCCGAACCCAGCGCGCCGATCAGGCCCGAAAAGGACATGGTGACGAATTCCACCTCGTCGCCGGTCTCCTCGGCGATGGCGCGCATGAAATCCACCTCGAAACCCTGCAATTCGTCGGCGCGGGTGAAGGTGAAGGGGAAATAGCCCCCCGACATGCCCACGCGGATCGTATCGGCGGTGGCGGGCAGGGCGGTGGTCAGGGCCAAAGCGGCGGCGACGGCGATGTTGCGCATCGAAATTCTCCTTGTGTTCTTGACCCTTAGATGCGGGCTTGTCCCCGGCTGCACAACCGTCGGCACCCAAATAAGGACATCTTTTGGCATGGTCATGCGGCGATCGAAACAGCGCATTGCCAGAAAACCGCGCCGCCGGAACATCGTTCCATGCGGCCGTGCGATGGCCCGACAAATGATGCGGCCGTCAGGGGCCCACCTGCGGTTTCACAGGCCATCGCGAAAGGGGACCGCCTGACCGGCGGCGTGATCGCACAGGGCCTTGATCGCCGCGCCATGCGCGGGGTCCGCGCCCAGGCAATCGGCGGCCAGGTCGCGCGCCGTCTGCATCAGATCCTCGGGCGGGCAGATGCGGTCAACCAGGCCCCAGGCCAGCGCCTCGGGGGCGGCGATGCGGGCGCCCGCCATCAGGATCATCCGCGCCCTTGCCGGTCCCACCAGCGCCGTCAGCCGCCCCGGATCGGAGGGCTGGGGCAGAAAGCCCAGCCGCATCACCGGATAGAAGAAGGCCGCATGCGGGACCGCCAGCCGGATGTCGCAGGCCAGCGCCATCCCGAAGGCACCCCCCGCCAGCGTGCCGTTCAGCGCCGCGATGGTCAGGCAGGGCATCGCGGCCACCTGCCCCGACAGGCGTTCCCATTCGGCCGATGTCGCAAGCCCGGTTCGCGCCTGCTCCATATCGGCGCCTGCCGAAAAGACCCGCCCCGTGCCCGTCAGGATCACCGCCCGCGCCCCGTCGCGCGCCCCCTGTTGCAGGGCCAGGGTCAACAGCGCCAGCATGGCTTCGGTCAGGGCATTGGCCTTGTCGGGCCGATCGATCGTCAGCAGGCACAGGCCCTGCGTCATCTGGCTGCGGATCACGAACAGTTCCCTTCAACTTTGAAGGTCACTGTGGCAAGAATTCGTCAGACATCAAGCGTCCGAAAGGTTTTTGCCATGTATCGCCCGATTGCCACCTCTGCCATCGCCCTGATCATCGGGGCCGGGCCCGTGCTGGCGGATGTCACCCCGTCGCAGGTCTGGGACAGCCTGCAGCAGACCTATGGCCAGATGGGCTATGACATGCAGGTCGGGGCGACCGACGATGCGGGACAGACGCTGACGGTCACCGACCTGGTGCTGACGCCGCGCGAAGGCGAACAGGACATGACGCTGACCATCCCCAGGATCGTCATGCAGCAGACCGGTGGCGGCGACGTGCGATCCGTCGTCGAGGGCCAGATGGACCTGCAGATGAAGGGCCGCACCGAGGATGACAAGCCGGTCGGTTTCACCATGTCCATCGACGCCCCCGGCAACGAGACCCTGACCACCGGTACCCCCGAGGCAATGGAACATGCCATCACCGTCCCCAAGATGATCGTGAACGGCCGCAGCCAGGACAAGGTCAACGAAACGCCCCTGACCATCACCCTGACCGACATGGCCGCGAAACAGGCCACATCGCAGGCCGAGGACGGCACCCGCAGCCAAAGCTTCGAGGGAACGGTGGCCACGACTGTCATGGCGATCAATGCCTCGGGGCCGGCCCATATCGAACCCGCCGATCAGTCCGCCGATCAGCCCGAGGACGCGCCGCAGCCCGATCCCGAAAACCTGCCGATGGACAGCTTCGCGTCGAACGTCACGCTGGACGACCTGGAGTTCAAGGGGCAGGGCACCCTGCCCGCGGGCGATTTCGACATGGCCTCGGACCCGTCGGGGGCGCTGAAGGCCGGGTATTCGGGGCAGGTCACCTTCGCGATGGGCAAGGTCCAGGGCGATTTCCGCGCCACATCCCATGATGTCGCCGAAGACCGCACCAACAACGCCGAAGGCAGCTTTGGCATCGAAGACGGCACCATGGCCATGGCGATGGACAAGGACAGCCTCAGCTATGAGGGCAAGGCCGAACAGATCGCGGTGCAGATGACCTCGGACGATCTGCCATTCCCGATCGAATACACGGCGGCGGAAAACACCTTCCGGCTGGTGATGCCGATGATCGCCTCGGAACAGGAACAGCCTTTCGCGCTGGCTTACGGTCTGAAGGACCTGGCCCTGAACGACCAGATCTGGCAGGCGATCGATCCGCAATCGACGCTGCCCCGCGATCCGGCCAGCCTGAACATCGACCTGGAGGGCATGGCCGTGCTGGTCACCGACTTCATGGACCCTAATTTCGCCGATCCCGAAACCGACAAGGCGCCCTTCCAGCCGCGTCAGCTGACCATCAAGGACATCTCGCTGGATGCCGTGGGCGCAACCGCCGACATCACCGGCGACCTGGCCTTCGGCGACGATCCCAGCCAGCCCGTCGGCACGGTGCAGGGCCGCTTTACCGGCATCAATGCGCTTCTGGACAATGCCGTGGCCATGGGCATCGCCCCTGAACAGCAGATGATGGGCCTGCGCATGATGATGGCGATGTTCGCCCGCCCCGCGCAGGACGACCCCGAAACCCTAACCACCGAGCTGGAATTCCGCGAAGGCGGCTCGATCTTTGCAAACGGGCAGCAGGTCAAGTAACGATGACCCCCTGACGGGCCGCGATCCCTGCGATCATGGCCCGTCACCCCATTCATGAACACGAGCATTGCATGACCGCCTTGTCCGCCGATCCCGACCGCCTGAAACATCTGGCCGAGGCGCTGGTCGATGCGGCCCGCCGCGCCGGGGCCGACCAGGCGGATGCCCTGGCCGTCGATGGCCGATCTGTGGGGATAGACGTGCGCGGCGGCGCGCTGGAACAGTCCGAACGCGCCGAGAGCGTCGATATCGGGCTGCGCGTGCTGATCGGCGGACGGCAGGCGGCGGTGTCATCCTCGGATCATTCCCGTGATGCCATCGCCCAGATGGCGGCCCGCGCCGTCGCCATGGCGCGCGAGGCCCCCGTGGACGACACCCTGGGCCTGGCCGATCCGGGACAGCTGGCCACCATCCGCGACGCATCGGGGCTGCGCATCTGCGACGACCTGCCCGAACCCGAACCGGCCCATCTGCAGGACCTGGCCCTGCGGGCCGAGGCGGCGGCCCTGTCGGTCAAGGGCATCAGCCAGATCGAAAGCGCCAATGCCAGCTACAGCCACCGGCGGATGTGGATGGCGGCCTCGAACGGGTTTTCGGGGGGCTATGCGCGAACCGGTCACGTGATCTCCACCGTGGCCATCACCGGCGAGGGCACCGGGATGGAGCGCGATTATGCGGGCGAGTCCCGCGTCTTCGCCGCCGACCTGCCCACCCCCGAGGAGATCGGCCTTCTGGCCGCCGAACGCACCTTGGCGCGCGCCGGGGCCCGCAAGCCCCCCACCGGCGCCTTTCCGATCCTGTTCGACCGTCGCGTGTCGTCATCGCTGATCGCGCACCTGCTGTCGGCGGTGAACGGCTCGGCCGTGGCGCGGGGCGCCAGCTGGCTGCGTCGCGACATGGGCGAACAGGTCCTGCCTGCCCACATGACCCTTTCCGAGGACCCGCACCGCCCCGGCTATCCCTCGTCGCGCCCCTTCGACGCCGAGGGGCTGGCCACGCGCCCCCGCGACATCGTGACGGGCGGCATCCTGCAGGGCTGGACGCTGGACCTGGCGACGGCGCGCAAGCTGGGGCTGGAAAGCACCGCCTCGGCGGCCCGCGGGCTGGCATCGGCGCCCTCCCCCGCCAACAGCAACGTCATCCTGACGCCGGGCGATATCGGCCAGGACCAGCTGATCGCGCAGATGGGGCGCGGGCTGGTGGTGACCTCGATGCTGGGGGCCTCCATCAACGCGACGACGGGCGATTATTCGCGTGGCGCGGCGGGTTTCTGGGTGGAAAACGGCCAGATCACCCATGCCGTCAACGAATGCACCATCGCGGGCAACCTGCGCGAGATGCTGATGACGCTGGTGGCGGCCGATGACGCGCTGCCGTGGCGCGGCGTGCAGGTGCCCAGCCTGCTGGTGCAGGGGATGACCGTTGCAGGCGCCTAGCGACGACCTGGACCTTCTGATCCGCGCCGCCCAGGAGGCGGGCCAGATCGCCCTGAGATTCTGGCGGCGCGATCCGGTCGCATGGGACAAGGGCGGCGGGGCCGGCCCCGTGACCGAGGCCGACCTGGCCGTCAACGACGCCATGCTGGCCATGCTGACCGGCGCCCGCCCCGGCTACGGCTGGCTGTCCGAGGAGAGCGAGGCCGACCCCGCCCGCCTGGACGCGCAGCGCTGCTTCATCGTCGATCCGATCGACGGCACGCGGGCCTTCATCGACGGGCAGGACGGGTTTTCCCATTCGCTGGCCATCGCCAATGGCAGCCGGATCATCGCCGCCGTGGTGCATCTGCCGGTGCTGGATCTGACCTATACGGCCACTGCCGAGGGCCCGGCGCTGCTGAACGGCCAACCCATCGCGCCGACCGATCGCGACATCGACGGGGCGGGGGTGCTGACCTATCGGGGCATCTCGGACGGGCAATACTGGCGCAGCGGTGCCATGCCGGCCTTTCGACGCGAATTCCGGTCCTCGCTGGCCTGGCGGCTGTCGCTGGCCGCCGAAGGGCGCTTTGACGCGGCCCTGTCGCTTCGGGCGGCGTGGGAATGGGACATCGCGGCGGGCAGCCTGATCGCGGAACGCGCGGGCGCCCGCGTCACCGACCGGCACGGCAGACCGATGCAGTTCAACAGCCCCCGCGCACAGGTGGACGGGCTGATCGTCGCCGGCCCCACGCTGCATCGCCAGCTGCTGGAAGCCTTGGCCTAGACCAGGCGCGATTTCGCGATCTGCAGCAGGCCCAGCCTGCGCAGCGTATCCACCGGATAGCCGTCGCTGCCCATCAGATCCAGGCTGAAATCCGGCTCCAGCCGCTGCAGGGCGCGCAGGGCATCGCGCGCGCCGGCCTGATCCTTGACCGCGTAGCGCAGCGCCGCCAGAAAGCGCAGCGCGGGGCGGTTGTCGGGCGCGAAGCGATGCACGGCCTCGAGGTGATGGATGGCGGCGTGCAGGTCGCCCGCACGCATCTTGGCGACCCCGATCCCCAGATGCCAGTTCGCGGGGTTCAGGCTGGACAGCGCCTGACCCAGACCGGCCTGCGCCTCCGAGGCCGATTGCTCCAGCCGGTCGATGCCCGCCAGCGCGCGCGACAGCGACAGCCGCGCCAGCGGGTTCTGCCCATCGGCCATCACCGCCTGACGCGCCAGGTCATAGGCGATCTGGTCGCGATCCAGATAGGCTTCGATGACGGAATTGACCGCTAAAGCGGTGGCGTGGAACGGCGCGGCCTGACGCGCACGGGCGGCCAGTTCGGCGGCCTCGGCGATGGCGCGGCCGGGATCGTCGGTCAGGCGTTCAAAGGCATAGGTCGTGCGGATCCAGGCGCGCAGCGACAGGGTCACCGCGGGGGTGATGCTGTCGCCCAGCCGTTCCAGCACCTGATCCGCCCGCGCCAGTCGGTCGGCCGAAAAGCTGAACACATCCGCGAACGAGATTCCCCCCGCCGCCCCCAGCGCGCGCCCCTGATCCACCACCTGGACCATCGCCAGACAGCATCGTGCGGTAAAATCGCCCATCTGCGCGCCCAGTTCCCCCAAGGGGCAGGTCATGCGCTGCGACCACATCACCCGGCCACTGGGGCGGTGCGTCAGCATGGCCGACAGGTTGAAGACCTGGCCCTGCAGGCTGGCCAGCGCGGTGATCTGGATATGCGGACCCCGCGGCACCGCATCGGCATCGTGGATGGCGACAGGCAGCAGGTCGGCGGTGCGGCCCGCGGCCTCGGACAGGATCATCGTGGCCAGAACCATCGCATCCTGGCTGGTCGAGACGGGCGTTCCCAAGACCAGGTCCGGCAGGGCCGATTCGATCGCGGTGGGGGCATGGGCCTCGGCGGCGCGGCGGACGTCGCGCAGCCAGTCTTCGAATTCGGGGTCGGGGATGTCCAAGTCGGCGCCGAATTCCGGGATCTGGCCATCGGGGCCGGGCCGGGCGGACATGTCCAGCCGCAGCATCGCGGGGTCCAGCCCCACCCAGCCCGGCCCGGTCAGCAGGGCATCGCGATGCGGGCCAAGGCTGATGCGAATCTCGCGCAGGACCTGGCGCAGGCTGGCATTGCCCTGTTCGGGGTCGCGTTCGCTGAACAGCAGGTCCTGCAGGCGCGCCCGCGTGATGCGCATGGACCGCGCCGTGCCGATCACCGCCAGCGCGCCACGCGCCCGCATTCCGCGCGGTGTCAGGCGCAGATCGGCGGGACCGGTCAGTTCGACCGGGCCCATCAGGCGAAGCGTCAGAAGCGGCATCCTGGGACGGGTCCTGTCAGCGGAACTGGCAACAGGCTTAGCCGTTCACGCGTTTGTGTGATAGGTTAATGATGTTTCATCGCCCTTTTGTCGCGAGTTGCCATGTCCCTGTTTCACGCCAAGCATGCCAAACATGCCAAGATGTCCGAAGCCGGCGAAAGCGCCCCGTTGGAGATGGTGCTGGCGCTGATGCGCAGCCGCGATGCCATCTCGGGGACCGAACAGCTGGTCGGCGATCCGCCGGGCCCCGTGATCCTGCCACCGGGGGACCGGCTGATGCGGATGCATCCCGACCACCGCGGCGCCGTCCTGCTGGGCGAATTGTCCGAGGGGCTGGCCGTGACCCATTCCACCCCCGACGATCCGCAGACCGGCGCCCCCGTGACGGCGACGGTTTCCCATGGCGGCGGAACGCTGGTCACCATCGACCGCCCCGGCCTGTCCCAGTTCCGCGCGGCCGTTCCACTGGTGGGCAATTACGCCGAACTGCGCGCCGACCGCGCCGCCGAGATCGAGGTTCAGACGGGCAGCCTGCTGCCCTTTTTCGGATCGGTCGTCATGCTGCAGCCGGACCGCTGCGACAGGATCACCGAAATGCTGCGGATCGCGCTGGACCTGACCACCCAGGTGGTGATGCGCGTCAAGCTGGCTCTGGCTTGCCCGCGCCCGACCCAGTTCAGCGACCGGATGCAGCCGATCATCGCCTGTCCCGCCCATCCTTCGCTGCCCAGTGGCCATGCCACGCAGGCCTTCTGCCTGGCCACGCTGCTGACGGGGTTGCGGACGCCCGGTGCGCCTGTCGCGGCCACCGATCAGCTGTTCCGGCTGGCCTGCCGGATCGCGGTCAACAGGACTGTGGCGGGGGTGCATTTCCCCGCCGACAGCGCTGCGGGGGCGGTGCTGGGCATCCAGCTGGGGCGGTGGCTTCTGGCGCGGGCCATGCCGGTCGGGGCGGTCGCCACCGCTAGTTTCGACGGGCGCAGGTTCGTCGATGCCGGGGACCAGCCGCGCGATTTCCACTATGGCGTGCTGGACCTGATGGTGGCGGGAAAGGACGGCTCGACCAGGTTCGGGACCAAGGCCGATTTCGTCGCCCCCGCACCCCTGTGGTCGGCCCTGGTCGCCGCCGCGCAGCGGGAATGGGACACGCGATGGAGCTGAGAGCCCCCCCCTTTTGGAACAATCCCGCCCCCCGCACGGCGCCCGACCACAGCGGCTGCGCCGAGGACTGGTTCGCCCGCAATGACAGCCCGCCCGACGCGGATGCCTTGCCGTCGGACCTGATCGCGCGGGCGTTCGGGCATGGGACCGGGTCGGAGGGGGACGCGCTGCCGGTGGTGGAGCTGGGACCGCCGGGGCTGGTCCTGCCCATTGATGCGATCAATCCCGCACCGCGCGCCTTGGACGGGTCGGACCTGACCGATCCCCGTCTGGCCTATCTGGAGGATGACGCGCTGCCCGATCCTGACGGGGGGTGCATCATCGGGGTGATCGATGATGCGATCCCCTTCGTGCATGAACGCCTGCGCCTGACGCCTACCCTCAGCCGCGTCGCCGCGCTGTGGGTGCAGGATGCGCGGTTCGACCCGCATGGACCGGGTCACGACCTGCCTGCCGGGACCGAACTGAGGGGCGCCGCGATCGGCACATGGCTGGCGCAGCTGCAATCCGGGACCATCCCGACCGAAGACAGCCTCTATCGCCTTTCGGGGGTCGTGGACATGACCCGCCCGACCACGCACGCGGCCGCCTTTGCCGCCGGTCACGGCGCTGCCGTCGCGCTGCTGGCGGCCGGCCATGCGCCGGGCGATCGGGATGCGCGCAACCGGCCCCTGATCGGCGTGAACCTGGCGCCGAAGGTCATCGCCGACAGTTCGGGCGGGTTGGCGCCGCGGGTGCTGGTCGCCTCGGTCCTGTTCGTCATCACGCGCGCCCGTCGCCTGTGCCGCCTGATCGAAACGCGGCGCGGCCTTGCCCGCAACAGCGTCCGCTTGCCGGTGGTGCTGAACATCAGCCTTGGTCTGACCGCCGGCCCCCGCGACGGCACCAGCGTGATCGAACGTCTGCTGGACCAGATCGCCGATCATCAGGCCGATGATCTGGGGCCGGTTCATATCGTCCTGCCCAGTGGCAATCACCGCATGGCGCGGCTTCGGGGCAGACTGCTGGCGGGGGGAACGCTCGGCTGGCAGGTGCCGCCCGACGACCGCACCGTCACGCCGCTGGAAATCTGGGGGCCGGTCCTGCAGGCGGCCCCTGACAAGCCTTTGCAGATCGGCTTGGCGGGTCCGGGCTTTGGACCGGCCTGGACCGCCTTTACCGCCGTCGGTCAGGTGACCCATCTGCAGGATGGTGACGGGCGTGACATGGCGCGCGCCTATCACGGGACCAGCGCCCTGCCGGATGGCGGTTATCGGCAGGCGGTGACCGTGGTGCTGCAGCCCACCTGCCCCGACAAGCCGGGCGAGGCCTGGATCAAGCCCGGCCTGTGGCACCTGTCATTGCCCGCCGATGCCGCGCCGGGTCTGCATGACGTATCGCTTCAGCGCGACGAGGTCCTGCGGGGCTTTCCCCGCGAAGCCCGGCAAAGCCGACTCTACGACCCCCATTACCGCGACCGCGACCCGGCCGAGCGCACCGTGGATCGTGATCCCGACAGCAGCGCCCTGGGCCGTGTGCAGCGCGCCGATACGGTCAACGCCTATGCCACGGGCCGTCGGACGTTGCGGGCGGGGGCCGTGTCGCTGCGTGAAGGACGCGCCGTCGAGTATAATTCGCTGATCGGCACCGACCGGGCGGGCGACCTGCTGGTCCCCGTCGATCGCGCCATCTGTCATCAGGGCATGGGCATCTGCGGGCGGGGCAGCGGCAGCTTTTCGATGATGTCGGGCAGTTCGCTGGCCGCTCCGCAGGTCACGCGGTGGCTGGCAACCGCGTTGGGCCAGGGCGCGCGGCCCGGCAACCGCGCCGCGGTTCAGGCCCTGGCCGGTGGAACGCCCGACGGTCCGCCCCCGATCCTGCCCCCCATGCCACCGCTTGGTCGGGATTGAATCGGGCCTTTTTCACGATTTTCAATCATGGGTTGCGCATTTTGACCTTTCGGGCGTGATTCCTTTCACGTCCGTTTCACGGCATGGGTCCAAACAGCTTGCGACAGCGATGCAATGCCAGACAGGAGCAAGCACCATGAAGGATCAAAGGATTTCCGAATATCGGGCCATGTTCTCGGCCTTGCAGATGCTGGGGGGCAGGCCCGAAACCATCGGCCAGGACGACCTGCACCAGACGTTGTACAGGCTGCAGGACAGGACGGAACAGGGCGAACGGCGCAGCGACGACGCCCGCATAAGGCGGTTGCAGCGCGAAAACGCCCTGCTGATCGATCACGCCGAGATGCTGGCCTGCGCCTTGGGTGCCTGTCCGAACTGTTGGGGCACCATCCCCGATTGCGAGGATTGCGGCGGCATCGGCACCCCCGGGGCCTTCAATCCCGACCGGTCATGTTTCGATCACTTCGTTCTGCCGGTCATCACCCGCGTGCTGGGGCGTGACGAAGACGCAGATATCAGGATTTCCGGCGACGCATTGCGCCGGGCCGCATTTCCCTCGGGCAAGGTCGAGTAACCAGTTATTTCCCGTTTTTTTGGGACGCCCTTGGGGAAGGGGGCCGGCAGGATCCTGCCGGCCCCTTCGATCTTGTCTCAGAACAGCGGCGGCAGATCGAAGGGATCGCTGGCGGCAGGCTGGCTGGTGGCGATGGTCGATCCCGGCCCGGACAGGGTGGCGATCTGCTGCGCCAGTTGCGCGATCGCCCGGCTGGCCGCATCCGCCGTGCCCGCCGGGGTGGCCGAGGTCATGGGAACCCGGATGTCAAAGCTGCGGGCATGGTTCGCCCCGCTGCCCTTCAGCCCGTCATCAGAGACGAAATACCGCCCCGACAATTGATAGATGCTGTCGGTCCGCGCCAGGGCGCGTTCGACGCGAACCTCGACCACGCGGGCGGGGGGTTCGGCCAGGGGCCAGGGCTCTCCGATGACGGTGGCGCCGGACACGTCGCTGATGGCGCGCGCCAATGTGGTGGTGAAGGCGCGGGCGGGGGTGTCGGCCCAGAGGTTGTCCGGGTTCGACCTGACCGCCCCGTCCTCGGTCTGGAACGAGACCTCCTGATTGGCGGCATATTCGGGCAGGGACACGTCCTTCAGTTCGGCGGTGCCAAGACGGTTGGCCACGCGCACCCCGTCGGTCGGCGGGTCCAGCAGATAGCGTCCCGTCTTTTCCGGGTCCGAACAGGCCCCCAGCAGGACAAGTCCCGACAGGGCGATCAGCGGCAGGCGAAGGAAGGATGTCGTCATGTCTTATCGTCCCAGGATGAAGGCGCGGGGGTTGCGTTCGATCAGGCGGGCCAGCGACCCGAAGGATTCCGTCGCGCGGCGCAATTCGCGCAGCGCCCCGATCAGTTCGTTGTTGAAGGCCGAACGATTGCCATAGCTGGCAAACAGCGAATCGGCGCGGGCCGCGGTGGTTTGCAGGCTGCGGACCAGTTCGGGCAGCTGCTGCACCGACCGCTGGATTTCATCCGCGGCGGCGCTGGCCGACGTCAGCGCGCTGTTCAGGCTGCCGGCCGCATTGCCGTCGCGCAGGTCGTTCAGAAGACCGCTTGCCGCTTCCAGCGTGTTCGACAGGTTGCGGGGCAGAGCCTCGGCATCCTCGCTGCCCAGCATGGCGCGCAGGTCGGCCAGGATGCCCTCGACCTGCAGGCTGACCTCGGCAAAGCCGAATTCCTCGACCGAGGCGGCGGCTTCGTTGATCTGATCGACCATCTCGGGGACGTCGACGGCCGCGTCATTGACCGCCTTGAAGGCGGCCGAAGCGTCCTCCAGCAACCGGGCGATGGTCTGGCCGCTTTCGGCGTCGCGCAGATCGGTGGTGATGCTGCTGATGTCGGACAAGGCGACATTGCCGTCCTCGATCGCCTGGCGCAGGGCGGCGGGGATCGCACGGGTGTCCTGCGAACTGGCCAGCGCGGTCACGCTGTCCAGCGCGTCGCGGGCCGAGTTCAGCAATTCCTCGATCGGCAGGTTGCCGATGCGGTTGACCAGCCCCTGGGCGCTGGCGGTGAAATCGTCCAGATCCCCCTCGACCGAAGGGATCAGCGGTACGGGTTCGGAATCGGCATCCAGCGTGGCGGGCGCCGCGCCGGGGATCTGCACCAGTTCGACCATTAGGGTGGTGCCCAGGAAGCCGGCGCTGGCCACGCGGGCGCGCAGGCTGGTATCGGTCACCTCGCGCGACAAAAGCGCCAGCGCATCTTCGGCGGTGGCATCATCGGGCAGGCCCATGCGGCCCGGCGATATGGCCATGGTGACCAGCTGCTTGACCTGGGTATCGTCGCCATCGCCGCTGGTGACGTTCACGGCCAGATCGGTCACCTGACCGACGCGCAGGCCGCGGAACTGGACGTCGGCGCCCTTTTCCAGCCCCTGCAGGGAATCGTCGATCAGCATGCCGACCCGCAGCCGTTCGGTATCGTCGCTGGCGAACAGCGTGTTTCGGGCCATGCTTTCATCGTCCTGCACGGGGAATTCATGCCCCGGACGGATCGGATTGCCGCCGCTGGTGATCGTGTCGAAGGCGACGCCCCCCTGCAGCACCGACGACAGAGAGTTCACGTTGAAGCTGACCCCCTGGGCACCAAGCGACAGCGAAAAGCCCGAAGTGTCCCAGAAGACGCTGGCCGTCGTCAGGCGGGCATCCTGGGGCGCCTCGATGAAGGCGTCGGCCAGGACGCGGTCGTCATTGTCAGAGAGGCGGATGTTTTCCACGCGGCCAACCTGGACACCGCGATACAGAACCGGCGCCCCCTCGCTGAGGCCGTCCGCGCCTTGCATCGACAGCGTGACCCAAGTGCCGGGCTGGTCGCCCCGGACCAGCGGCGGGCGTTCAAGCCCGGTGAATTCGGTCGTGACCTCGTTCACCTCCGAATCCCAATAACCTTCGATGAAGGCCCCTGACAGCACCGTATCAAGGCGCGTCACGCCCTGCGCGCTGACCTGGGGCCGGACGATCCAGAAGCTGGCTTCCGAATCGATATATTGCGCGACATCCCCGTCCACGCGGATCGAGACGATCACCTTGGACAGATCGCCGCTGAAGGACACGCCCTCGACCTGTCCCACGATGATCTCGCGGAAACGCAACGAGGTTTCGCCGGGGGTGATGCCGGTCGCGTCGGCGAATTCCACCTCGATCAGGCTGCCACGGTCGCGGAAGGCGTTCCAGGCGATGCCCAGGGTCACGATCAGCGCGACGATGGGCACGATCCAGATGACGTTCACGCCTGCCTGGGCCGCGCGTGTGGCCGTCTTGCGCACCGGACTGGCCGGTTTGAGGGGCGGGGGCGTATCAGTCATCTTTGTCGCTGTCCTTGGCCGTCAGGGTCCGTTTCGGGGCGCATCAATCGCTTTTCGACCGCAAGGGCAGGCCGCGCCAGATCAATCGCGCGTCAAAACTTTGCGCGGAAAGCATCGTGAAGGCAACCGACAGCGCGAAGGAGGCCGCCGCCGGTCCGGGGTGAACCGATGCCACGAAACCCAATTGCACCAGCGCCGACAGGATGGCCACCACGAAGACGTCGATCATCGACCAGCGGCCGATGAATTCGACCACCTCATAGATCTTCAGCCGGGTATGGGCCTGATCGACGGTGGCAGGGCGGCCCGCGACGATGGCCAGCCAGGCGATGGCCAGGAACTTGCCCATCGGGACGATGATCGAGGCGACGAAGACGATGACGGCAATGTCATAGCTGCCGTGATGGATCAGCTCGATCACGCCTTCGACGATAGTGGATTCGGAATTGCCGGCAAGCCCCGCGAAGGTCTGCGTGCTCATCATCGGGAACAGGTTGGCGGGGATGTACATGATCAGCCCGGCGAACCACCAGGCCCAGACCTTCTGCAGGCTGCGGCGGTCGGGCGGCGACAGATGCGCCCCGCAGCGCAGGCATTGGTCGTGATCCTGCGTCCAGACGCGGCCGCAGCTGTGGCACCCGATCAGCCCCGCGCGGTGGGCGGTCATGACGGGGCCGTCATTTTCGGAAGGAACGCTCATGCCCTGGCCTTGCGGGGTTTGCCGTGGAATTCGACGGTCTGGCCCGCATCCTCGATCGCGTCCCAGATCGAGGTCTGGCACATGAAGGCGCGGCTGGCGATATTGACGAAGATCAGTGCGCAGAAGGCCCAGAAGGCCGGGCCCAGATGGACCGATGCCAACCCCGCCACCTTGACCAGCGCCACGGCAGTGCCGATGACGAAGATCTCGGCCATGGACCAGGGCCGCATCACCTCGGACCAGCGGAAGGCGCGGGCGGCATGGCGGTGGGGCGGGCGTCCCTGCGCCAGGGGTGCCAGCACATAGACCAGCAGGAAGGCGCGGATGATGGGAAGGCCGATGATCATCGCCAGCACGGCGACGACCAGCGGCAGCAGCACACCGTCGGCAAAGGCCAGGGCCACGTCAAACAGCGAGCTGGCATTGCCGAACCCCATGGCCGACACCTGAAGGAAGGGAAAGAAGACCGCGCCCACCAGCAGCACCATCGAGGTGAAGGCCAGCGCGATCAGCTGCACGAAGGCGCCGTCGCGCGGCTTGGCCATGACCGTGCCGCACCGGGTGCAGCGGGCGGTCTCGCCCAGCTCCAGCTCTTCCTCGATATGTAGGGCGTCGCATTTGGGGCAGGCCATCAGCCCGCGACCCGTCGCCAGATCATAGCTTTGTTCGTGTTCCATGTCGGTCAAGATAGGCCACCGCCGCACCGACGCAAGCGCCCACCCCGGCCGCGCGCAAGAAATGCCCGCCTCAGTGGCGCGAACCCGCCTTGGCGGCTGATGTCAGGACGACGTTGCGCGTGTCGCCCCCCGCATCGTGATGACCCTGCGCCAGCTTGAAGGTCATGGTCAGGACATAGCGGTCCGGTTCCGAACGGGTTTCCACATCGCCTTCCAGCTGCATGGAAAACGCCTCGATCAGCTGGGTGCCAAGGCCCGTGCCGCTTTCGGCAGGATCTGCCCCGACCGAGTTCGCCACCTGCAACCGGCCCAGACCCGGCCCGGGCGATGTCAAGGAAACGCTGACCCAGGGGCGCGAACCCCCCTGCGGCTTGGTCGCGTATTTCAGGGCGTTGGTGAAGGCCTCGGTCGCCAGCAGCGTCAACGGCACGGCCTGATCGGGCATCATGGTCAGGGACTGGATGTCGGATTGGACCGCCAGCCTGCGCCCCGAACCCTGCGTGACGTTCGTCAGCTGGCCGATGATGTCGGTGATCAACATGTCGGCATCCACTGCATCCAGCTGTTCGGCCTGATAGAGATTGCGATAGATCGTCGCCAGCGCCGCCACGCGATCCTGGACCGATCGCAGCACCTGCTTGGCATCGGGATCGTCGACCAGCCGGCTTTGCATGTTGATGATCGATGCGATCAGTTGAAGATTGTTCTTCACCCGGTGGTGGACCTCCTTCAGCAGGATGGTCTTTTCGGCGACGGCCTTTTCCATCGCCTCCTCGTCGCGGATCAGGATGCGGGCCATGTTGTGGAAGGTCTGGCTGACATCGGTGATCTCGGTCGGGGCATCCAGCAGCACGGGGGGGGCATTGTCGCGGTTGCCGATGGCAAAACGGCGCATCTGACCGCGCAGGACGGTGATGTGGCGCAGCACCAGTCGGAAGACCGCAAAATAGGCCACGGCCAGCGACACCACCCACAGCGCCGCGGGCAGAAGGACCGCACCAAACCGCGACAGCTGGAAGACCCCGATCCCGGCGGTCTGCGGGCTCCAGCTGCCAAGGGCATAGACAAGGCCGGGAATGACGGGAACGACGGTGAAGACGCGGGTTTCGCCGTTGTTGGCCACCGCCCGGAAGGTCCGTTCGCCGCGGCCCAGCAGGGTGACCAGATCGCGATCGCGGGGCAGCAGGTCCTCGGTCGTGCCGCCGGCCAGATCGTCGCCGTTCAGGACCCGGCCACGACTGTTGAAGGTCATGATCCGCGTGCCTTCGGTGCCGAAATCCATGGCATGGGTGGAGCGCAACAGGTCCTGCGACAGGGACAGGGCGACATAGCCCAGCAATTCGCGATCGCGGTAAAGCGGCTGCTGGACAAGGACGACGGCGCTGCGGGTCACGGCACCCCGACGCACCGAAGTGACGGTGGTGACGGGGTTCTCAAGGAAGTTCACCAGAACCTCGTTGGAGGACATGTCGAGCCCGTCGCCTGCCGCAAGATCCGGATCGATCCCGGAACTGCATCGCATGTAGCCATCCACCGGCACGAAGCCCGCGTGGCTGTAGGTCCCGCTGCGCTGGACGAAATTTCGCAGCAGTTCGGCACATTGTTCCGGCCGGTCCAGCGTTTCAAGGATGGCCGGCCCCAAGGCGTCGGCGGAACCAAGCGCGCTTTGCAGCAGCGCCCGTTCGCCCGATGCCGCAGAGGCGGTGCGGCCCAGCAGCGCGATCTCGGCGCTGCGTTCGGCTTCCTGCGACAGATGCAGGTTCTGGACCAGAGAGATCAGGCCGATGGGCAGGATGGCGACGGACAGCAACATGCCAAGACGGAATCCAAGCCTGCGCGTGAATTCCAGTTGGCTTGATATGCGCCGCAACATCGCCCCAACTCAGCGGGAGCTGGAGTTGTTCTGAGCCATCACCGCCAGCGTCGCCTGATCGGTCATGTTGAGATCCTCACCCTGTTCAAGGTGCAGCAGCTCGGCCAGCTTGCGGCGGCCCCTGTTGGCCCGGGACTTGACCGTCCCGACAGCCACGCCCGTCATGTCGGCGGCTTCCTCATAGGAAAAACCGGAGGCACCGACCAGGATCAGGGCCTCGCGCTGTTCGTCGGGCAGGCGGTCGAAGGCAAAGCGGAAATCGCGCAGCGCCAGACGGCCGTCATGATCGGGGCGGGTCGACTGACGCGCGGCGTGGATGCCGTCGCTGTCGCTGACCTCGCGCTTGGTCTTGCGGCGGGCGGAATAGAAGGTGTTGCGCAGAATCGTGAACAGCCATGCGCGCAGATTGGTGCCGGCCTGGAACTTGTCCATGTTGGTCCACGCCTTGACGATGGTGTCCTGCACCAGATCATCGGCCGCGGCGCCTTCACGCGTCAGCGACAGGGCAAAGGCCCGCAACGCCGGAAGATGATCGACCAGCTGGTCGCGCGGATCAGGCAGGGCTGTATTGGTCATGAGGGGGAGGCACCGTGGAACAAGGAATCGGAAGGCAGGATGGTCAGGGTCAATATCATCCCTGTTCCTTGAGCTTTTGCAGCAGCTCGAGGAAGCGATCAGGAACCTCGGTAGTTGAATCCTGTTCGTAAACCCGTTTCAAGTTCTCATCGATTTGTTTTTCCACTGCCGCTTTCCTACGGTCGTCTCGCTTTGGCGTCATAATAATGTTAGTCCCGACAAACTTGTGCGCACATCCATGCAACCGATAGGGGGGCTAGATGGTTCCTTGCAATAGACGAAATAAAGGACTGTGTGATGACTGCTGCAGATCTGGCCCAATCGATCGGCCAACAGCTTCCGTTTCTGCGCCGCTATGCGCGTGCCCTGACCGGAAGCCAGAGTGCCGGTGACAACTATGCGGCCGCCACGCTTGAAGCGATCCTGTCGGATCGGAGCGTGCTTGATGGCGAAGACGATCTGCGTATCGCGCTGTTCAAGACCTTCCACGCGATCTGGCAAAGTTCCGGCCAGCCGGTGGAAGAGGCCGACATGACGGCGCGCGAACGCCGGGCGCAGGATCACCTGCGCGGCCTGACGCCCAATTCCCGCGAAGCCCTGCTGCTGCGCACGATCGAGGAGCTGCGCGCCGATCAGATCGCCCGCGTGATGCAGATCGACACCGCCGAGGCGGAAGAACTTGTCCAGATCGCGTTGAACGAGATGGGCAACACCCTGCGCGGCAAGGTCATGGTCATCGAGGACGAGATGATCATCGCCATGGATCTGAAGGGCATCGTTCAGGCGATGGGCCACGAGGTCACGGGCGTCGCGCGCACCCATACCGCCGCCATCGACCTGGCCGGCAAACAACGCCCCGACCTAATCCTAGCGGATATTCAGCTGGCCGACGGATCGTCGGGCGTGGATGCCGTGAACGAGTTGTTGGGCAGCATGGGCGACATCCCGGTGATCTTCATCACCGCCTTCCCCGAGCGCCTGCTGACCGGGGACCGCCCCGAGCCGGCATTCCTGATCTCGAAGCCCTATAGCGAAGAGCAGGTTCGTTCGGCGGTCAGCCAGGCGATGTTCTTTGCCTCGACCGAAGGGCTGCAAGCCTAAGGACCGAAAAGGGCGCCCACGCGGGCGCCCTTTTTCACTTGTTCTTCTCGGCCAGCAATTCGTCGAAACCGCGCCTTGCCTCGCGCGCGGCGTTGAGGCGGCGGCGACGGGCCAGCTCGACATTGATCAGCGCCCCCAGCAGGACCGAAAACCCCGCCAGATACAGCCACATCAGCAGCGCCACGACAGTGCCGATGGATCCATAGATGCGGTTGTAGCTGTTGAAGCTGCCCAGATAGGCCGAAAAGGCGATCGATCCCGCCGCCCACAGCATGGCCGCGAACAAGGCCCCCCAGGTAAAGATCGGCGTGCGCGGCGTCTTCACGTTCGGGCCATAGCGATAGAGGATGCCGATGGTCAGGATAACCAGCAGGAACATCCCCGCCCAGGGCAGGGCCGTGATCATCAGCGACCTGACGGGCGCCACCACGAAGAAATTCAGCACCACCGGCACGATGACGATCGTCGCCAACCCCGCAAGCGAGATGCCCACGATGACCAGCGTCAGCCCATAGGCCAGCACGAAGCCGAAGATCGTCGAATGCGCCCTGACGCCATAGGCCGCGTTCAACCCGCGGATCAGCGCATCGACCCCGGCGCGCGCCGCGATGGTCGCGATCATGAAGGACAGGAACGAGGTCCATCCGACGGACGTCTGCCCGTTCGAGGTCAGCGAGGTGACCTGATCGTCGACGATGGTCGAGGCACCGTCAGGCAGGAATTCATGCGCGACGTTCAGATAGGTCAGCACGACTGCCGGATCGAACCAGAGGCTCCAGAGGGCGATGATGGCGGCAAGGCCCGGAAAGACCGCGAACATGCCATAGAAGGCCACGCCCGCCGCGATCAGGGTCATGTGGGTCTGATCCATCCGTTCGAAGACGGACCCCCAGAAGCTGCCGATATCCCTTAGCCAGTCGATCATGCCGCCCCATGTCCCTTTTTCGCCAGCATGATGCCGCAAGACCACGGGCGCAAGGCTGGCGTCAGCCTGCCTGATAACGCGCCCAGACCGATTCCGCACCCAGCTTGGCCACGAAATCGGCATGCGCCTGCGCCTCGGCCTCGGTCAGGCGGGGGGAAAGCGGCTTGGGGCGCTGTGCGCGGGGGCGCATCTGGCCATCGATGCCGGGTTCGTCGTCGTCCTTTCCCGCCTGCGCCAGCACCAGGTCGGGCTGGCGGCCGCCGATCAGCTCCAGGTACACCTCGGCCAGCAATTCGCTGTCCAGAAGCGCGCCGTGCAGTTCGCGGTTCGAGTTGTCGACACCGAAGCGGCGGCAAAGCGCATCCAGCGTCGCCGGAGAGCCGGGAAAGCGTTCCCGTGCGATCATCAGCGTGTCCAGGGCGCGCTCGAACGGGATCGGCCTATGGCCCGCGCGTTTCAGTTCGGCGTTCAGGAATTTCATGTCGAAGCTGGCATTGTGGATCACCAGCCGGGCATCATCGGCGATGAAGTCGATGAATCCCTGCGCAACTTCGGCGAATTTGGGTTTGTCGGCCAGGAATTCGTCGCCCAGGCCATGCACCTCGAAGGCGCCCTGGGGCATGCTGCGTTCGGGATTGATGTAGACGTGGAAGGTCTTGCCGGTGGGCAGGTGATTGAACAGCTCCAGCGCGCCGATCTCGACGATGCGGTCGCCGTTTTCAGCGTCGAACCCGGTGGTTTCCGTATCCAGGACGATCTCACGCATGGGAAGTGACCTCTGAGACGATCTGCTGCACGGCGGCGCGGGCGCCCTGCAGCGTGTCGGTGGGGATGATCCAATCCGCGCGGGCCCGCTTATCGGCGTCGGGCATCTGGCGCGCAAGGATCATCGCGAAGCTGTCATCGGTCATGCCGGGCCGCGCCATGACCCGATCGCGTTGCGTCGTGGCATCGGTCGAGACGACCGCCACGCCATCCAGATCGGGGGGGCTGGCGCTTTCGAACAGCAGCGGGATGTCCAGCACCACCAGCAGGGCATCGGCATTCATGGCGATGAAGTCCTGGCGATCGCGTGCCACCAGCGGATGGACGATGGATTCCAGCCGCGCAAGGGCCTGATCATCGCGCGCCAGGACCTGCCGCAGGGCGGCCCGGTCGATCATGGCGCCGGACAATGCCGTGGGAAACATCGCGGAAACCGGCGCGACCGCCGCCCCCTGTTCGGCATAGAGCCTGTGGACGGCTTCGTCCGCGTCCCAGACCGGGTGGCCAAGGTCGCGAAACATCTGGGCGGTGGTGGATTTCCCCATGCCGATGCTGCCGGTCAGGCCAAGGACATAGGTCATTCCAGGACGATCCGGCGGACTTCGTCATCGACATCGGGGCGCTGGCCGAACCAGCGTTCGAATCCCGGGGCCGCCTGGTGCAGCAGCATGCCCAAGCCATCGACGACATGACAACCGCGGGCCTTGGCGTCGACCAGCAGGGGGGTCATCAGCGGCGTGTAGACCAGGTCGGTGACAAGGGCGTCGGGCGACAGCGCGTCCAGCGGCACCCGCAGCGGCTGCTTGCCTTCCATTCCAAGCGAGGTGGCATTGACCACCGTCGTCGCGCCTTCAAGCATGTGACCGACCTGCGCCCAATCATAGACCACCAGCCGCGCGCCGAATTCGGCCTTGATCTGTTCGGCCCGCAGCCGCGTGCGGTTGGTGATCCGCAATTCCCTGACGCCGCTGTCCAGAAGCGAAGCCACGACCGCCCGCGCAGCCCCGCCCGCGCCGATGACGGCTGCCGGACCGGCGGCAGGCTGCCAGTCGGGGGCGGATTGGCGAAGATTGGCGATGAAGCCATAGCCGTCGGTGTTGTCGGCGTGGATCTTGCCATCGGGACGGAAGATCAGCGTATTCGCCGCCCCGATCAGCGCGGCACGGTCGGTGACCGTGTCGGCCAGGGTCAACACGGCCTCCTTGTGGGGGATGGTCACGTTGGCACCGACAAAGCCCGCGCGGGGCAGGACGCGAAGAACCTCGGCCAGGTGTTCGGGCATCACCGGGATCGGCACGTAATGACCCGCCAGCCCATAGCGTTTCAGCCAGTGCCCATGCAGGCGCGGGGACCGGGAATGGGCGATGGGCATGCCGATCACCCCGGCGAGGGGGGCGTGGATGATCTGGCTGGCGGGAATCTCGTCCGTCATGGGGACCTTGTCGCTGGCGGCTTCGTGGTCCGGCCAGCCTAAGTCGCAAAATGCCCCGAAAAAAGGCCAAAGAATGCACAAGAGGCGGGTTGTGGCCCGGAAGGCGCGCCCCGGAACGTCCATGGGCCGCCGAACCCTGTGGACAAAAAGCGGGGGGAATCGGTCCGGCGCCTGGTGGCAACTGCGTCAATCCCTGTCAGGTGCTGAATTTCACCCTGGAACGAAGCGCGAACCCACCCTGCTGATCCACAGGTGCACAACTTGATGTCGTCCAAACCGTCGATTGTGGACGAATCGTTCGCCAAATCATTATCCGCAAACTTATCCACACAAGATAACTTTGTTTACAAATGATTTTCTTTTCACGATCGAAATTTTCAACACGTTTATCCACAGGCGGAGATTCTGGGGATGCGTTCGTGAAAAACACGATAATCCTGCTATCCACAGCCCCTACTTCAACAACATTCCTTTTCTTCTTTCTTTTATTTAAGTGAGAAGAAGAGAGGTGCGCATGTTCGACTGGCTGTTCGTGATCTATCCATGGGTGAAGGCATTTCACGTCATGGCCGTCATTTCCTGGATGGCAGGGCTGTTCTATCTGCCCAGGTTGTTCGTCTATCACGCCGAACGAGGCGCAGACCTGGCGGAGCCGCGGTCCAGCTTTGTCATCATGGAAGACAAGTTGCTGCGCGTGATCATGAACCCGGCCATGATCGCGACCTGGATCAGCGGACTGACCATGGTGATGACGCCGGGAATCGTCGACTGGTCGCTGATCTGGCCTTGGGTCAAGGCGGCGGGCGTCGTGGGGATGAGCGCATTTCACATGTGGTGCGCCGCCGAGCGCCGCAGATTGTCGCAAGGAAAGGCGAAATCCGGCAGGAATTACAGGATGATGAATGAATTGCCGACCCTATTGATGGTGGCGATCGTCACGGCGGTGATCGTCAAGTTCTGATCGAAAAGATTGACTCGTGGCGGGGCGGCGCTTAAATGCCCCGCAACCCTGGCCGTCCGGTACAGGATTCCCAGAACACTTTTCCTTCCCCGAACGATTCGTCGTGCGGCTGAAAGTTTGCGCCAATATGACCGAAGAACGCCTCAATCTCTCCGACCTGAAGGCCAAAAGCCCGGCCGATCTGCTGTCCATGGCGGAGGAATGGGAAATCGAGAACGCCTCGACCATGCGCAAGGGCGAGATGATGTTCTCGATCCTGAAGGAGCATGCCGAAGAGGGCTGGGATATCGGCGGCGAAGGCGTCCTGGAGGTCGTTCAGGACGGTTTCGGCTTCCTGCGGTCCACCGAGGCGAACTATCTGCCCGGTCCCGATGATATTTACGTCAGCCCCGACATGATCCGCCAGCATTCGCTGCGCACCGGCGATTCCGTCGAGGGCGTGATCCGTGCGCCCGGCGATAACGAACGCTATTTTGCGCTGACGAAAGTCGAGCAGATCAACTTCGAGGAGCCTGAAAAGGCGCGCCACAAGGTGGCCTTCGACAACCTGACGCCGCTTTACCCCAATGAGCGGCTGACGATGGAGGTCGAGGACCCGACGATCAAGGATCGCAGCGCCCGGATCATCGACCTGGTTGCGCCGATCGGGAAGGGCCAGCGGTCGCTGATCGTGGCGCCGCCGCGGACCGGCAAGACGGTTCTGCTGCAGAACATCGCCAATTCGATCGAGAAGAATCACCCCGAGTGCTATCTGATCGTCCTGCTGATCGACGAGCGTCCCGAAGAAGTTACCGACATGCAGCGCAGCGTGCGCGGCGAAGTCGTGTCTTCGACCTTCGACGAGCCGGCCAGCCGGCACGTGGCGGTGTCGGAAATGGTGATCGAAAAGGCCAAGCGTTTGGTCGAGCATAAGCGAGATGTTGTCATCTTGCTTGATTCGATCACAAGACTTGGTAGGGCGTTCAACACTGTCGTTCCCAGCTCGGGTAAGGTTCTGACCGGTGGCGTCGATGCGAACGCCCTGCAGCGTCCCAAGCGATTCTTCGGTGCTGCCCGCAATATCGAAGAAGGCGGAAGCCTGACCATCATCGCCACTGCGTTGATCGACACCGGATCACGCATGGACGAGGTGATCTTCGAGGAATTCAAAGGCACGGGTAACAGCGAGATCGTGCTGGATCGCAAGGTCGCCGACAAGCGCGTCTTCCCGGCGATGGACATCCTGAAATCCGGAACGCGCAAGGAAGAACTGCTGGTCAACAGCAAGGATCTGCAAAAGACCTATCTTCTGCGCCGCATCCTGAACCCGATGGGAACGACCGATGCGGTCGAATTCCTGATCTCGAAGCTGAAGCAGACCAAGAGCAACTCCGAGTTCTTCGACTCGATGAACGCCTGACGAGGCAGACATGGACCTGATCTTCGCCGAAGCCACCCCGCCCGGGCGGGGGGGAGTTTCCGTCATTCGACTGAGCGGTGAAGGCGCCCGGTCGGTTGCCGAAGGTTTGGTCGGTTCGATGAAGACGCCGCGCCACGCTTATTTTCGCAACCTGACGGTTGACGATGAGACGGTGGACCAGGTTCTGGCGATGTGGTTCCGGGACGGTCAAAGCTTCACCGGTGAGGAAGTGGTCGAGCTGCATCTGCACGGAGCACCGGTCATCGCGCGCCGAGTGTCGGCCGCCTTGCTGGAACGCGGTGCCCGTTTGGCAGAAGCGGGGGAGTTTACACGACGCGCTTTCCTGAACGGGCGTATGGATCTTGCCGAGATCGAGGGTTTGGGCGATCTTCTTGCTGCAGAGACGGAAGCACAGCGCAGGCTGGCCATGCGGGCGACCAGCGGGGAACTGGCCACAAGAATTGCCGAATGGCGGTCTTGGTTGGTTGAGGCGGGAGCCTTCGTTGAAGTCAGCGTGGATTTCGCCGATGAAGACGTCCCTGATGAGGTTCCTGCGGAAGCCTATGAGTTGATTGAGCGTCTACATGCGTCAATCAGCAGGGAAATTGCAGGTTTTTCGGCTGCAGAGCGTATCAGGCAGGGCTTCGAGGTTGCGATCGTCGGGCCGCCCAATGCCGGAAAATCGAGCCTTCTCAACAGGATAGCCAAGCGCGATGTCGCAATTGTTTCGACCGTTGCCGGCACGACGCGTGACGTGATTGAACTGAGACTGGATCTCAAGGGATTGCCTGTTACGCTTTTAGACACGGCAGGTTTGCGTCAATCCGAGGATGAAGTCGAAGTCGCCGGGATTGAGCGCGCGCGCGAAAGAGCTTTTGCGGCTGATCTTCGGGTTCATTTGTCCGACAGCGGTGATGCAATTACGGAACTTTGGCATCCAGGGGATATCGTCCTGCGCGGCAAGGCTGACTTGTCCGGAGCGACCGAACAGGCAATATCCACCGTGACCGGGGCGGGAATCGATGCTGTGCTGGATCAGATCTTCGACAGGTTGAGAGATAGAGTGGCGGGTGCGGGCATTGTCAGCCATGAACGCCAGTTGAATGAGCTGCAGATGGCGGCGAATGCGCTTGAAAATACGCTTCACTTGCCTGTCGAGCTTCTGGCTGAAGAGCTTCGGAAAGCCAATCACGCTTTGGACAGGCTGCTTGGCCGAATCGATGCCGAAGACTACCTTGATAAGATATTCCTGTCCTTCTGCATCGGGAAATAAGGATTGCTTCACGTGAAACATTTCGATGTCATCGTTATTGGGGCAGGTCATGCCGGTTTGGAAGCAGCAACTGCGGCTGCCCGAATGGGGTCATCTGTCGCGCTGATCACGATGCGCAAGGAAGATATCGGCACCTTGTCCTGCAACCCTGCCATTGGCGGATTGGGCAAAGGGCATTTGGTGCGTGAAGTGGACGCTTTGGATGGCGTCATGGGGCGGATCGCGGATAAGGCCGGGATACAGTTCAGATTGCTGAACCGTCGCAAAGGTCCAGCGGTTCAAGGACCGCGGGCTCAGATGGATCGCAAAATCTATCGCACGGTTGCGTGGGATATTCTGAGCAACTTTCCGGACGTTGAACTGATCTTCGGAGAGGTCGCATCCTTCACCGGTGATGAATCGATGGTTTCCGGCGTCACGATGGCGGATGGACAGTCCATTACCGCCAAGGCAACTGTCCTGACGACCGGGACATTTCTGAATGGTGTTATTCATATTGGTGATGTCAGCCGTCAGGCGGGACGGTGGGGGAATGATGCATCGAACAGCTTGGCCCGTTCGTTGCAAAAATTTGGTCTGCCAACTTCGAGGCTGAAAACGGGTACACCCCCGCGTTTGGATGGAAAAACCATCGATTGGTCGGCGTTGGAGATGCAGCCTGGCGACGAGCAGCCGGTTGTGTTCTCCTATCTGAACACGGCACCGGAAGCGCCGCAGATTTCTTGCGGAATTACGCATACCAACGCGCGCACCCATACCATCATCCGCGACAATCTGGATCGATCTGCCATGTATGGTGGGCATATTTCCGGCCGAGGGCCAAGATATTGCCCGTCGATCGAGGATAAGGTCGTCAGGTTTGCGGATAAGGAATCTCATCAGATATTCCTGGAACCAGAGGGCCTGGGGGACGACACAGTCTATCCCAACGGCATTTCGACATCGCTCCCGCTGGAAGTTCAGGAAGAATATATTCATTCGATTGTCGGACTGGAGAATGCAGTCATTCTTCAGCCGGGATACGCGGTCGAGTATGATTTCGTGGACCCAACCAGCCTGGATCGGACTTTGGCGGTTGGTTCCGTCAAAGGGCTTTATCTGGCCGGCCAGATTAATGGGACGACGGGGTATGAAGAGGCCGCCGGACAAGGCCTTGTCGCAGGGTTGAATGCCGCGCTGTCTGCTCAAGATCGTGATGGATATACGTTTAGCCGAACGCAAAGTTATATCGGCGTCATGATCGACGATCTGGTGTCACGCGGAGTGACAGAGCCCTATCGCATGTTTACATCACGCGCCGAATTTCGCCTGAGCCTTCGCGCTGATAATGCTGATCAGCGACTGACTCCGATCGGGCTGGAATTGGGTTGCATCGGTGTTGAACGTCAGGAGAGTTTTAAAGCCCGACAGAATGCATATGTTGCCGCTAGAAGCATGCTGGAAGGTATCAAATTCTCACCGAATGATTTGGCGAATGCTGGGTTTAAGGTTCGTTTGGATGGGCAGCTAAGATCTGCCTTCACCTTGCTGGGAATGACGGAAATCGATCACGCTATGCTGGCGGGTCTGGTACCCGAACTGGCGGATGTTTCACGTGAAACACTGGATCAGCTCAGGAATGATGCTCTCTACGCCCAGTATACGGATCGACAGCAACGTGATGCCATATCGATACGCGCGAATGAACGCGCCGTTCTGGGTGACCATATCGACTATTCTATGATCGGCGGGCTATCGGCGGAACTGGTTCGGAAGCTTTCCGAACATCGTCCAGCAACGCTCGCCGATGCGGAAAGAATTGAGGGAATGACGCCAGCGGCCCTAACGCTGTTGATTGCCATGCTCAAATCAAAACAGCGGGCTTCGGCATGAAAAGTGTTTCACGTGAAACAGAAGAATTGTTTCGCGAGTATGAGGCGATTACCCGCGTGTGGAACCCGAAAATCAACTTGGTTGCTCCTGCAACATTGGAAGATTTTCGCTTTCGCCATATAGAAGACAGTTTGCAATTGGTTGACATGATCCCTCGGCCGACGGGCAAATGGGTCGATATCGGAAGTGGGGGCGGGTTGCCAGGATTGGTCCTTGCCATCACCCACCGCAATGAACCCGTGGCATTTACGCTTGTCGAAAGCGACAAACGTAAATGCCAATTCTTGCGCACGGTCGCGCGAGAGCTGGGCCTGACCAACACATCCGTCATCAGCGAACGGATTGAAACCCTTGCGCCTATCGGGGCCGATGTCATGTCAGCACGTGCATTGGCCGCCTTGCCACTTCTGTTGAGATTCGTCGAACGTCACCTGTCTTCGGATGGGACTGCGCTTCTGATGAAGGGCCGGTCTTGGCGCGATGAGGTCAAGGACGCGAAAGACGATTGGCAGTTTGATCTTGAAACATTTACCAGTAGAACTGATCCAGAAGCCGCAATCCTGAAAATATCCGGAGTCTCTCATGCGTGAGCAGCATATCGTCGCAATCGCAAACCAGAAGGGGGGCGTCGGCAAAACGACGACAGCGGTCAATCTCGGCGCCGCCTTGGCCCAAGCCGGTTGGCCGACCATCCTGGTGGACCTTGATCCGCAGGGTAACGCCTCCACGGGACTGGGTCTGACGACGGATCAGAGAGAATTCACCGTCTATGATTTGCTGACAGGTGAGGCCGGTTTGGTTCAGGCCGCGATGGCGACGGATATCCCGAATCTCAAAGTCGTGCCTGCGACATCGGATCTGGCTTCTGCAGATGTTGAACTTTCACAGACACCGGATCGCATGCGCCTGCTGAGCAAGCAACTGCGTCAGGCACCGACCGGAACGATCGTTCTGATTGATTGCCCGCCCGCGTTGGGGTTGTTGACGGTCAATGCCATGGTCGCCGCGACCAGTGTTCTGGTTCCCCTTCAGGCTGAATTCTATGCACTTGAGGGGTTGTCTCAGCTTCTGGGGACCGTCAAGCATGTCCGTCAGACTGCCAATCCGGCTTTGCGGATCAACGGGATCCTGCTGACGATGTCTGATTACCGCAACAATCTTTCCCAACAGGTCGAAGCCGACGTTCGCGAAACTTTGGGGGATCTGGTCTATCCGACTGTGATCCCGCGCAATGTCCGTGTCTCCGAGGCGCCGTCGCATGCGCAACCGGTTCTCAGCTATGATCCGAATTCGAAAGGCAGCCTGGCCTACAGGCAGTTCGCCGAGGAATTCTGCGGACGGTTGAAACTGGTGACGGAGGCGGCGTGATGTCTGACAGCAAAGCAGCGAAACGGGGGCTTGGTCGCGGTTTGTCCGCCTTGATGGCCGACATGGATCTTTCCGATCCTGCGCCAAATACGCCGGCGCCTGCGATGAAGGATCGTGTTCTGATCCCCATCGAACAGATCACGGCAAACCCGGACCAGCCCCGGCGCAGTTTCGATCCCGAGGCTTTGCAGGAACTTGCGGCTTCGCTCAAGCAAAGGGGCGTCTTGCAGCCCCTGATCGTTCGCCCCCATCCGCAAGACCAGGGGCTTTATCAGATTGTTGCCGGCGAAAGGCGCTGGCGTGCGGCGCAGATGGCGCAACTCCATGAACTCCCGGTCATTATCCGTGAGATGTCGGATACCGAGGTGCTGGAAGTTGCCATCATCGAAAACATCCAGCGCGCAGACCTGAATTCCATCGAAGAAGCCGCCAGTTTCCGACAGTTGATGGACCGTTTCGGGCACACCCAGGAACGGCTGGCGGAAGCGCTGAACAAAAGCCGCAGCCATATCGCGAATCTTTTGCGCCTTCTGAACCTTCCCGAACCCGTTCAGGACATGGTCAAAGACAACAAGCTGAGCGCAGGCCACGCCCGGGCCTTGATCACGGCACCGAATGCTACGCAACTGGCACGCCGTGTCATTGAAAAGGGCATGTCGGTTCGCGAGACCGAAGAGATGGTGCGCAAGCTGGCCGAGCCGACGCCGGACAAACCGCGGTCAAAAGGGCGTTCGGCGGGTGAAAAGGACGCCGATACCCGTGCCTTGGAAGGCGATCTGACCGCGCATTTGAAGATGAAGGTCCAGATCAGCCACAAAAGCGATGCCAGCGGCGATCTGGTGATCAGTTACAAGGATCTGGATCAGCTGGACCGACTTTGTCAGCTTCTGGGCGGACAGGGCTGATACCTTATCTGGTGGGGAAAGCCACGTTTTCCACCAGAACTAAGCGTCAGGCACAAGGGCGCGTGATCAAAAAGATAGCAACGCTGGCACAGATCGCGCCCTGAACCGCGACAACCCAATCCGGCATTCCGACCCACCACGATAAGGCCACTCCGGCGGTCATGGCCGAGATTGCCCATATTTTCGCCACACGACCGACTGCGCCGCGCTCCTGCCAGGCACGAACCGGCGGCCCATAGGTCGGATGATCCAGTATCCGTTGTTTCAACACTGGAGAGGATCGCGCGAATGCCCAAGCCGCCACCAGCAGGAATGGCACGGTCGGAACCACGGGCAGGGCAATGCCGATGATGCCGATACTCATGAACAGCCAGCCGATCATCAGCCACAATCTGCGTCGCATGGATCAGAGGGCCAGTTCGCGCAGGATTGCGTTCAGGACGGGGCGTCCCGCATCGGTCGCCTGCAACCGGTTTCCGGTCGTCCGGACCATGCCAAGATCTGCCAGTGACGCAACCGCCTCCGGCCTCAGCGGCTGACCTGCCAAAGCGGCAAAGCGGTCCATGTCCATTCCCTCGCTCAGGCGCATCGCCATCAACAGATACTCGGTCGCCTGTTCATCATGGGGAATGAACTCTCGCGGCAGCTCGCCCGTTCCGTTCTGCTCGACGGCGTCGATCCAGGCGCCGGGCGCACGATGGGCCTCGGTCGCGACGCGGCCATGGGGCAGGGTCAGGCGCCCATGGGCGCCCGGGCCGACGGCGGCCCAATCACCCTGCCGCCAGTACACAAGGTTGTGGCGGCTTTCAGAGCCCGGCGCCGCGTGGTTAGACGTCTCATAGCCATTCATGCCGGCCTTGGCGCAGATTTCCTGCGTGTCGGCATACATGTCGGCGGACAGATCATCATCGGGCAGGTCCCGCAGCTTGCCGATTTCGGCGCGGGCACCGAAGGCGGTCCCCGGCTCGATCGTCAGTTGATAGAGCGACAGATGGTCGACGGCCATCGACAGCGCCTCGCGCAGCTCGGCCCGCCATGCGGCCCGGCCCTGTCCCTGCCGCGCATAGATCAGGTCGAAGCTGACCCGTCCAAACGTGTCGCGCGCCACATCGAAGGCCGCGCGGGCCTCGGCGACAGAATGCATGCGCCCCAACCGACGCAGGTCGTCGTCGTTCAGGGCCTGGATGCCCATGGACAGGCGGTTCACCCCGGCATCCGCAAAACCCTGAAAGCGCGTCTTTTCCACGCTGGTGGGATTCGCCTCGAGCGAAATTTCGATGTCATTACTGAAACCCCAGCCCGCCTGCGCCGCCCGGATGACCGCATCGACGGTTTCGGGCATCATCAATGACGGCGTTCCACCCCCGAAAAAGATGCTGCCCAGATGGCGGTCGGGAATCTCGGCTGCCAGCCGCGCGATCTCGGCCGCCAGCGCCTTGGCCCACCGGGCCTGGTCGACATGGGCGACCACATGGCTGTTGAAGTCGCAATAGGGGCATTTCGCGGCGCAGAAGGGCCAATGGACATACAGTCCAAAGCCACCTGCGCGCCAGTCGTCTGAAGTCGGGGTCATGTCGGGAATATCCTGTTCCCCCGGTTGGCGGGGGCGTCCGTCCTGAATTGCCGGCCCGCCCCAATCACAGGGACGGGCCGCAGCCGTCAGGTAAAGGCGGCCTTGATCATCTTTTCCACCGCGATGGCGCGATGGCTCAGTTCATTCTTCGCCTCGGGCGCCATCTCGCCCAAGGTCACGTCGTGCCCGTCGGGCATGAAGATCGGGTCATAGCCGTGACCCTCGGCGCCGCGCGGGGGCCAGACGACCTGTCCTGGCAGCACGCCTTCAAAGACCTCGTCATGCCCGTCTGGCCACATCAGGACCAGCGTGCAGCGGAACTGCGCAAGCCGCGGGGCAGGGGCGTTCACGGCCTCAAGCTCGTCCCAGGTGCGCTTCATCGCCATCGGGAAATCGCGGCCCTGGCCAGTTTCGGCCCAATCGGCGGTATAGACGCCGGGGGCGCCGTTCAGGGCATCGACGCTGATGCCGCTGTCATCGGACAGGGCGGGCAGGCCGGTGGCTTCCATCGCGGCGCGGGCCTTGATGCGGGCGTTGCCGATGAAATTGTCCTCGGTCTCGACGGGTTCGTCTAGGCCCATCTCGGCGGCGCCCACGACCTCGACGCCATAAGGCGCCAGCAGGGCCCGCATCTCGGCCAGCTTGCCGGCATTGTGGGTGGCGACCAGCAGGCGCTTTTCGGTGAACTTCCTCATGCGATGGCGGCCTTCTGTGCGGCGACCAGGTCGGCCATGCCGCCTTCGGCCAGGTCCAGCAGCTGGCTCATCTGATCCCGAGTGAAGGTCGCGCCCTCGGCCGACATCTGCACTTCGATCAGGCGGCCTGCACCCGTCAGGACGAAATTGCCGTCGGTGCCGGCTTCGCTGTCCTCGGCGTAGTCCAGATCGACCAGCGGCTGGCCGGCATAGATGCCGCAGCTGACGGCGGCGACATGATCGAGGATCGGATCAGAGGTGATGGTGCCCGCCTTCAGCAGCTTGTTCACCGCCAGGCGCAGGGCCACCCAACCGCCGGTGATCGAGGCGCAGCGCGTGCCGCCATCGGCCTGGATCACGTCGCAATCGATGGTGATCTGCCGTTCACCCAGGGCCGAACGGTCGATGCCCGCACGCAGGCTGCGCCCGATCAGACGCTGGATCTCCTGGGTGCGGCCGGTTTGCTGGCCCGATGCGGCTTCGCGACGATTGCGGCTGTTCGTGGCGCGGGGCAGCATGCCATACTCGGCCGTGACCCAGCCAAGGCCGGTGCCTTTCAGGAAACGCGGCGGACGATCCTCGATCGAGGCCGTGCAAAGGACATGGGTATCGCCGCAACGGATCAGGCATGACCCTTCGGCGTGGCGCATCACCCCGGTTTCAATTGAAATCGGGCGCATTTCGCTTAGATTCCGGCCAGAGGGGCGCATGATTCATCCTTTTCGTGAAGATTACCCGCCCAATATCGCCCGAGGGCACCGTCACGCAACCCCACGAGGCACATGAGCCAGGAAACGCTGCTGAACCAGCTGAACGATCGGTCCCGCGAAGTCTTTCGCCGGGTCGTCGAAAGCTATCTGGACACGGGCGAGCCTGTCGGTTCGCGCACCCTGACGCGGGCACTGACGGAAAAGGTCAGCGCCGCGACGATCCGCAACGTCATGCAGGATCTGGAATTCATGGGGCTGTTGGACAGTCCGCATACCTCGGCGGGGCGGTTGCCGTCCCAGCAGGGGCTGCGCCTTTTCGTGGACGGGATGATGGAGGTCGATCAGGTCGCGCCCCAGGACAGGGCGGCCATCGACCAGACGCTTGGCAATGACGATCCCGAAACCGGCGTGTTGCTGGACCGGGTCAGCACGGCCCTGTCCTCGATCACGCGCGGGGCCAGCCTGGTGCTGATGCCCAAGCACGAGGCGCCGATCCGGCACATCGAATTCGTCAGCCTGGGGCCGGACCGCGCGCTGGTGGTGCTGGTCTTTGCCGACGGCCATGTGGAAAACCGCATCTTCACCCCGCCGCCGGGTCAGACGCCGTCATCGATGCGCGAGGCGGGGAATTTCCTCAATGCCATGGCCGAGGGCAAGACCCTGGCCGAACTGCGCGGCCAGCTGGCCCAGCAGATCACCACCCGGCGGCGCGAACTGGACGTGCTGGCGGCGGAACTGGTCGAATCGGGCATCGCGCTCTGGGGGGCCGAATCCGCCGATCCGCGGCTGATCGTGCGGGGACGGTCGCATCTGCTGGACAGCGAGGTCGCCGATATCGACCGGGTGCGGGTGCTGTTCGACGACCTGGAACGCAAGCGCGACATCGTCGATTTCCTGGACCTGACCGAACGCGGCGAGGGCGTTCGCATCTTCATCGGGTCGGAAAACAAGCTTTTTTCACTTTCGGGTTCCGCTCTGGTCGTTTCACCCTATATGAATGCCGACCGTAAGATTGTAGGCGCGGTCGGAGTCATCGGACCGACCCGGCTGAACTATGGCCGGATCGTGCCGATCGTCGATTATACCGCGCAGCTGGTCGGGCGGGTGCTGTCTGGCCGGAAAGGATGAAGAACATGACCGAGCAGAACGAACAGCCGATGGATGAATTTTTGGACGACCCGCTGGCCGCCCAGGATGACGAGGTCGCGCGCCTGACGGCCGAACGCGACGAACTGCGCGACAAGTGGATGCGCGCGCTGGCCGATGCGGAAAACTCGCGCAAGCGGGCCGACAAGGATCGTCGCGACGCGGAAAATTATGGCGGCTCGCGCCTGGCGCGTGACCTGCTGCCCGTCTATGACGCGCTGACCCGCGCACTGGACGCGGCCACCGACGAACAGCGCGCGGCGGCCTCGGCGCTGATCGAGGGGGTCGATCTGACCCTGCGCGAATTGTCGAATGTCTTCACCAAGCATGGCATCACGATCATCCGCCCCGAACTGGGCGAGAAGTTCGACCCCAGCTTCCACGAAGCCATGTTCGAGGCCCCTGCGCCCGGAACCACCGCGGGCGAAGTCATCCAGGTCATGGATAACGGTTTCCGCCTGCATGACCGCCTGCTGCGCCCGGCCAAGGTCGGCGTGTCCTCGACCCCGGCAAGCTGAGCCTTGCCATCGGCCCGCGCCCCTGGTCGGCGCGGGCTGCTACAACCTTCCTCTCACTTGCCGAATGTTCCCATCGGCGCGACCCTGACCAACGTTCGGTCAACTGGAGGAGGGGACCATGACCAGCACTGAAGACGTTAAGATTCACCCCGCCGTGGATCACGGCGTCAAACAGGGGAACTCGGGCTTTTCGGGCGGAACCCTGACCTGCCACTGCAGCACGGATCCGGTCAAGGTCTCGGTCGGCGCGCAGACGGCCCACAATCATGTCTGCGGCTGCACCAAATGCTGGAAGCCCGATGGGGCGACCTTCAGCCAGGTCGCCGTCGTGTCGCGCGACAGCCTCCGCGTCCTTGAAAATGGCGACAAGCTGGAAATCGTCGATGACTCGGCCGCCATCCAGCGGCATCGTTGCCGCGACTGCGGCGTGCACATGTTCGGTCGGATCGAGAACAAGGACCATCCGTTCTATGGGCTGGATTTCGTGCATACCGAGCTGTCGGGGGAAAGCGGCTGGTCGGCGCCGGAATTTGCCGCCTTTGTCAGTTCGGTCATCGAATCTGGGGTCGATCCGTCGCGGATGGATGGCATCAGGTCGCGCCTGCGCGAGCTGGGACTGGAGCCCTATGATGCCCTGTCGCCACCTCTGATGGACGCGATCGCGACCCATGTCGCCAAGCGGTCGGGTGCCTTGCCTGCCTGAACCGGATCGTCCACAACCATGACAACAGGACAGGGGCCGCCAACCGGCCCCTTCCGCCTGACCAACGCCCGACCTGAGCGATAGGAGACGACACTATGAGAACCCGTGCCGCCGTAGCCCTCGAGGCTGGCAAGCCGCTGGAAGTGATGGAGGTCAACCTGGAAGGCCCCAAGGCCGGCGAGGTCATGATCGAGATCAAGGCCACCGGCATCTGTCACACCGACGAATTCACCCGCTCGGGCGACGACCCGGAAGGCATCTTCCCCGCCATCCTGGGCCATGAAGGCGCCGGCGTCGTGGTCGAGGTGGGCGAGGGCGTCACCTCGCTGAAGGTCGGCGATCACGTGATCCCGCTCTATACCCCCGAATGCCGCGAATGCGCGTCCTGCCTGTCGGGCAAGACGAACCTCTGCACCAAGATCCGCGCGACCCAAGGCAAGGGCCTGATGCCCGACGGCACCACCCGGTTCAGCATGTTGGATGGCACGCCGATCTATCACTACATGGGCTGCTCGACCTTCGCCAACCACACGGTGCTGCCGGAAATCGCGGTCGCCAAGGTCCGCGACGACGCGCCCTTCGACAAGATCTGCTATATCGGCTGCGGCGTGACCACCGGCATCGGCGCGGTCATCAACACCGCCAAGGTGGAAATTGGTGCCAAGGCGGTCGTCTTCGGCCTGGGCGGCATCGGATTGAACGTGATCCAGGGCCTCCGTCTGGCGGGTGCCGACATGATCATCGGCGTCGATCTGAACAACGACAAGAAGGAAATGGCCGAACGTTTCGGCATGACCCATTTCGTCAACCCCAAGGAGATCGAAGGCGGCATCGTCCAGCACATCGTCGAGATGACCAAGACCCCCTTCGACCAGATCGGCGGCGCGGATTACAGCTTTGACGCCACCGGCAGCACCAAGGTGATGCGCGACGCGCTGGAATGCACCCACCGGGGCTGGGGCGTGTCGGTCATCATCGGCGTGGCGGCAGCCGGCGCGGAAATCAGCACCCGTCCGTTCCAGCTGGTCACCGGCCGCGTCTGGAAGGGCACGGCCTTCGGCGGCGCGCGCGGTCGGACCGACGTTCCCAAGATCGTCGACTGGTACATGGACGGCAAGATCGAGATCGACCCGATGATTACCCACACCATGTCGCTGGACGACATCAACAAGGGCTTCGATCTGATGCACAAGGGTGAATCGATCCGCTCGGTCGTCCTTTACTGATCCTTCATCGCTGCTTAGGTAAAAGGACGGCGGGACCCGCGGGCCCCGCCGTCGCCGTAAGAACGAACAAGGAGCAGGCCGATGCGCCATCAGTGGCTGGACGATGACGACGACGAACCCGAAGACGAAGACCGCCGCCACAAGGAAGAGGGCGGCCTGGGCCTTCCCGAAGGCGACAAGATCGGCAAACTGTATTTCAAGTCGCGCACGGTGATCGTCGCGGGGCCGATCAACGACAAGCTGGCACAGCGCACCGTCGCGCATCTGCTGGCCCTGGCCGAAGACAGCGACGAACCCATCAACATGCTGATCAGTTCGCCTGGTGGTCACGTGGAATCGGGCGACATGATCCATGACGTGATCAAGTTCATCCGTCCCACCGTGCGCACCATCGGGTCGGGCTGGGTGGCCAGCGCAGGCGCGCTGATCTTCGTGGCGGCCGAAAAAGAGAACCGCTATTGCCTGCCCAACACCCGCTTCCTGATCCACCAGCCCTCGGGCGGGATCGGCGGGACGACCTCGGACATGATGATCCAGGCCGAACAGGTGCGCCTGATGCGCGACCGCCTGAACCACATCTTTGCCGATGCCACCGGCCAGTCGGTCGAGAAGATCGAGGAGGACACCCATCGCGATTTCTGGCTGAACACCCAGGAAGCGCTGGATTACGGCCTTCTGGGCAAGGTCATTCGCAGCGTGGACGACCTGAAATGACGACCGGCGGCGGGGCGGTGATCCGCCCCGCGACCCCCACCGACCATGACGCGATCTGGGACATCCTGCGCCCGGTCTATCGCGCGGGCGAAACCTACTGCATGCCGCGCGACGTCGAACGCGACGAAGCGCTGGAGGATTGGTTCGCCCGTCCCTTCACCGCCTTCGTGGCCGAACTGGATGGCCGCATCCTGGGCACCAGCCATGTGGGCGCGAACCGCCCCGCAGGCGGTTCGCATGTGGCCAACGCATCCTTCGCGACCCATCCCGACGCGCGCGGTCGCGGCATCGCGCGCAGCCTTGTCGACCACGCCAAGACCTGGGCCGCCGATCAGGGTTTCCGGGCGATGCAGTTCAACTTCGTCGTCTCGACCAACCAGGACGCCGTCCATTTGTGGCAGAAAGCCGGATTCGCCATTGTCGGGCGGCTTCCGGCTGCGTTTCTTCACCCCCAGCATGGTCCGGTCGACGGACTGGTCATGTTCCAGACCTTGAAGGGAGAGACCCATGAGCCTTGAGACCCTTTCCGAGAACCGCAGCTTTGGCGGCACGCAGGGCGTCTATCGCCATCGTTCGCAGGCGACGGGGACCGACATGACCTTTGCGGTCTTCCTGCCCGAAATGGCACAATACGGCCGCGTGCCGGTGCTGTGGTATCTGTCGGGCCTGACCTGCACCCACGAAAATGCCATGACCAAGGCCGCCGCCCAGCAATATTGCGATGAAGCCGGCATCGCGATCATCTTTCCCGACACATCGCCCCGTGGCGAGGGCGTGGCCGATGACGAGGCCTATGATCTGGGGCAGGGCGCGGGTTTCTATGTCAACGCCACACAGGACCCGTGGAAGTCGAACTTCCAGATGTGGCATTACATCGTCCATGAACTGCCCGAACTGGTCGGCGACAACTTTGCCATCGACCGCGACGCGATGGGCATCACCGGGCATTCCATGGGCGGGCATGGCGCGCTGACCATCGCGATGACCCATCCCGACCGCTATCGCAGCGTCTCGGCCTTTGCGCCCATCGCCCACCCCAGCGAATCCGATTGGGGCCGCAAGCAGCTGACGGCCTATCTGGGCGATGACCGCGACGCATGGCGGGCCCATGACGCGACCCTGCTGATGCGCGAACGCGGCTATCCCGGCGAGATTCTGATCGACCAGGGCAGCGGCGACCAGTTCCTGGACCTGCTGAAGCCCGAATCGCTGGCCCATGCCATGATGGAGCGCCGCCAGCCCGGCCAGTTCCGCATGCAGCCCGGCTATGACCACAGCTACTTCTTCGTGCAAAGTTTCATGGGCGATCACGTCTTCTGGCACGCCGATCGGCTGCTTTAGGCCATTTGCCAAAACTTCCCGGACGCCTTGCCGTTTACCCCTCAGACTTTAGGGGCAAAGGGCAGGGCGTTCGATTGACGCAAGGGGATGCCCGCCCAACACTTGGTTATGGACAGCCGCGGGAGGAGGAAACACCGCGGCGCAATATCCAGCGGAGGAGCATTTCAATGAAACAGCTGTTGAACAGCGCGGCAGTCGCGCTGCTTTTGACGGGCGCGTCGGCTTATGCCAACGAAAGCGTTCTGACCGAGACGGCCAAGCCGGAACAATGGGCCATCCAGACGGGCAACTATGCCAACCAGCGCTATTCCGAGCTTGATCAGATCACCCGTGACAACGTCGGCGACATGCGGGTGGCCTGGACCTTCTCAACCGGTGTGCTGCGCGGCCATGAAGGTGGCCCGCTGGTCGTGGGCGACATGATGTATGTCCACACGCCCTTCCCCAACAACATCTTCGCGCTGGATCTGTCCGACAATGGCAAGATCGTCTGGCGCCACACGCCCCAGCAGGACCCCGAAGTCATCGCGGTGATGTGCTGCGACACGGTCAACCGCGGCGTCGCCTATGCCGACGGGATGATCCTGTCGCACCAGGCCGACACCACGCTGGTGGCCCTGGACGCCAAGACCGGCGAGGAGAAGTGGTCGGTCAAGACCGGTGATCCGTCGGTCGGCGAAACCAACACCGCCACCGTGCTGCCCGTGGGCGACAAGGTCATCGTCGGCGTGTCGGGCGGTGAATATGGCGTTCGTGGCCGCGTGACGGCCTATAACCTTGCCGACGGCACCGAAGCCTGGAAGGCCTATTCGGTCGGCCCGGACGAGGAAATGCTGGTGAACCCCGAAACCACCATGTCGCTGGGCAAGCCCATCGGCGCGGACAGTTCGCTGAACAGCTGGGAAGGCGATCAGTGGAAGATCGGCGGTGGCACGACCTGGGGCTGGTTCAGCTATGACCCGGACCTGAACCTGATCTATTACGGCACCGGTAACCCGTCGACCTGGAACCCCAGCCAGCGCCCGGGCGACAACAAGTGGTCGATGACCATCATGGCCCGCGATGCCGATACCGGCGAAGCCAAGTGGTTCTATCAAAAGACGCCGCATGACGAATGGGACTATGACGGCGTGAACGAGAACATCCTCGTCGATCAGGAAATCGACGGGGAAATGCGCAAGCTGCTGGTGAACTTCGACCGCAACGGCTTTGGCTATACGCTGGACCGCGAGACGGGCGAACTGCTGGTCGCCGAGAAATACGACCCCGCCGTCAACTGGGCGACCCATGTCGAGATGGACAAGGAATCCGACCAATACGGCCGCCCGCAGGTGGTTGCGGAATACTCGACCTCGCAGAACGGTGAAGACACCAACACCACCGGCGTCTGCCCGGCAGCGCTGGGATCCAAGGACCAGCAGCCGGCGTCCTATTCGCCCAAGACCGGCCTGTTCTATGTGCCGACGAACCACGTCTGCATGGATTACGAACCCTTCCGCGTCGCCTATACCGCGGGTCAGCCCTATGTCGGCGCGACGCTGTCGATGTATCCGGCACCCGACAGCCATGGCGGCATGGGCAACTTCATAGCCTGGGATGCCACCAAGGGTGAGATCAAGTGGTCGCTGCCCGAGCAGTTCTCGGTCTGGTCCGGCGCCCTGTCCACTGCGGGTGACGTGGTCTTCTATGGCACGCTGGAAGGCTATCTGAAGGCCGTCGATGCCGAAACCGGCGAGGAGCTTTACAGCTTCAAGACCCCTTCGGGCATCATCGGCAACGTCATGACCTATGAACGCGAGGGCAAGCAGTACGTCGCCGTCCTCTCGGGCGTGGGCGGTTGGGCAGGCATCGGCCTGGCAGCCGGTCTGACCAACCCCAATGACGGTCTGGGCGCCGTGGGCGGTTACGCCGCACTCAGCGACTATACCGAACTGGGCGGCCAGCTGACGGTCTTCGAACTGCCGGGTGACGGCAATGCGACCGCCCAACCTGCTTCGATGGAGCAGCCGGCGACCGAAGGTTCGACCGACGCGCCCGCCGCGGCTCCGACGGAAGGGGAAGCCCCGGCCGAAGGTGCCACGAACGGCTAATACTTTCGTTCCGCAAACTGGAAGTTGATCTGTGAAAGGGCCGCCCCGGGGTTAAGCTCGGGGCGGTTCTGTTTTGAGGAGAGCAGGCAGACCGATGAATGGGAGGATATCCATGATGAAAGCCATCACCAGCCTGACCGCGCTGGTTCTTGGTGCGACCCTGGCGACCAGTGCCATGGCGCAAACCGAAGCCGCGCCGGACAGCCCCGACGCAGAGACCGCCGAAGCCCAGGGCTCGGACGGTCAGTCCGCCGCCGAGGGCGCGCATGTCCTGGCGAACGGCCAAAGCACCGAAGCGGTCGAAATGACGGATGGTCGTTGGCGCAATGACGAAGGCATTCCCACCTTCAAGGTGGAGGATGGCGTCGTCGATTTCGCCACCTTCAACGGTTTCCGCCGTTACCATGCCGAATGCCATGTCTGCCACGGTCCCGACGGCGAAGGATCGACCTATGCGCCCGCCCTGAAGGAATCGGTGCTGCGCATGGATTATTACGACTTCATGGAGGTCGTGGCATCCGGACGGCAGGGCACCAATTCGGTCATGCCGGCCTTTGGCACCAACAAGAACGTCTGGTGCTATATCGACGACATCTACACGTATCTGGTCGCCCACGGCACTGAAACGATCGGTCGCGGCCGTCCCGCCGAACGCGCCGACAAGCCCGAGGAATATACCGCGCTTGAAGATTCCTGCATGGAGATGTGATGCGTATCCTCCGACAGGGGCTGATGCTGGCTGCCATGGCGGCAGCCCCCGCATCGGCCCAGGTTGCCGACCTGAGATCGGCCGACCAGTTCCGCGTCTGCGCCGACCCCGCCAATGCCCCCGTCACCACGCGTGACGGAACGGGGTTTGAAAACAAGCTGGCCGATTATTTCGGGCAGTTGCTGGACAGGCCGGTGACCTATGCCTGGTTTCCGTCGGGGATGGGGTTCATCACCAAGACGCTGCGTGCGGGGACCTGTGATGTCGTCATCGGCTATGCCCAGGGTGATGAGCTGGTGCAGAACACCAACCACTACTACACCTCGGTCTATGGGCTGGTGACGCGACGCGACGGGGATCTGGCTCGGGTGGACCGGCTGTCGGACCCGGCGTTGAAGGATGCCGATATCGGCGTCGTCGCAGGCACACCGCCCGCGACCCATCTGGCGCGAAACGGTCTGGCGGCGAACATGCGCGGGGCCGACCTGTTCGTCGACCGGCGCGTTCAGGACCCCACGGGCGACATGCTGGACAATATCCGATCCGGCGATCTGGACATCGCCGTCATGTGGGGGCCTTTGGCGGGACCTCTGGTCAAGGGTGATCCGGACCTGCAATTCACCCCCCTGCTGCATGAGGAAGGCAATCCCAGGCTGTTTTACCGCATCACCATGGGTGTCCGGCTGGAAGAACAGGAATGGAAACGGGAATTGAACAGCCTGATCCGCCGCAATCAGGATGGCATCAACCAGATCCTGCACGAAGCGGGCGTGCCTTTGGTGGATGATTTCGGCAAGCAGGTGATGCCGTGATCCGCGCGGCGGTGCTGGCGGCGGTGCTGGCCCTGCCTGCCGCCGCCCAAGGCATTCCCGAACCAGGCGATTATCGTGGAGAGCCTTACCGCGCGCCCGTTCCGGAAACCCTGAAGGGCGCGCAGGTCATCGATGGCAGTCAGGCCCTGGACCTGCACGAGGCCGGGCAGGCCATCTTTGTCGACGTCTTTCCCCGCACCTTGCGCCCCGAGGGCCTGCCGGAAGGAACGATCTGGCGCGAACCTCCGCATCAGACCATTCCGGGCGCAATCTGGCTGTGGAACACCGGCTATCAGGCGCTGTCCCCCGAGGAACAGGCCCGCCTGCGCGACGGGCTGACCGCCGCGCAGGGGGACAGCGACCGACCGCTGGTCATCTTTTGCCGCGAAGAATGCTGGATGAGCTGGAACGCCGCCCGCCGTGCGGTCGAATGGGGGTTCTCTCCGGTCTATTGGTTTCCGGGCGGCACGGATGACTGGTTGGCGGAAGGGGGCGCATCGCTGGTCACGGCGGTCCCGTGAAGACGCCAAAGGCCCGCGGACCCGATGGCAGATCCACCGTCATGGTCACCGTCAGGTCGGACGCATCAAGAATGCTCAGCGTGTCGCTGTCCCAGTTGGCGACGGCCACCGCGCTGCCATCGGGCAGGGGGGATATGCCTTCGGGATAATCCCCGACGGCAACGGTGGCCAGGACCGCGTGGCTGTCGGCGTCAAAAACCGTGACGCTGCCATCATACTGGTTGGTGACAAAGCCGCGCCCCGCCGCAAAGGCCACGGCATAAGGATGGCTGCGGGTCGGGATCTGCCCCACCAGGCGCCCGGCAACCGGATCGATGACCGAAACGCGGTCCCCCATCACATCCGCCGTCCAGATCAGCCCGTCATGAAAGGTGATCCCGAAGGGATGCGGACCGGCCGTGGCAACGTGATGCAGCAGATCACCCGTGGCCGCGTCGAAGATGCCGACCGCATCGGCATCGCGATCGGCGGTGGCCACCAGCGCACCATCGGCACTGACCGCCACGCCTGCGGGCGCGGGACCGGTGGTGACCTGCCAGAGGGTCTGCAAATCGCGGTCCAGCCGCATCAGCCGCGCCCCGAACCAGTCCGCGACATAGAGGGCGCCATCCGGCCCGGTCGCGATTCCAAAGGCCCCCTCGCCCAGATCCGCCTGCAGCAGCGGTCGGCCCGCCTTGTCCAGCACATGCAGCCGCCCGGTATTGGCGGCGATGACATGAACCCGCCCGCTGGTCGCGTCATAGGCGACAGGGGCAGGGGCGTCGGGAATGACCACTTCGGCGGTAACGTCGCCCGTGGCAAGATCGACGACCGACAGCGCATTCCCGTTCTGCGAGGTCACAAATGCAAGATCCCCGGCCATGACCGGGGATGCAAGCAGCGCCAGCAGCAGAGGCAGCCTCATTCGGCCTTGCCGAACCGTTCGGCCAAGGCATCAAGACCGGCCTTGTAGATACCGTCGACCCCCGCGATGGCCGCGTCATCGTTCAGTTCGGCGGGGGGATCGTTGTTCGGAAAGCCGCGATAGAAGCCGCCCTTCCACGTCACCTCGGCCTGGCCGTCCTTGTCCTTGACCATCAGGGTCGAGGAGTAGTTGGTGACCGGCAGGACCGCCGTATCGACCTCGGTGATCATGTATTTGTAGCTCATCTTGTCATTGTCGATGGCCATCAGCTGTTCGGTGATCGTCGGATCGCCCTCGGCTGCCAGGGTCAGGACGCGGGTCGATTCGTCGGGAATATCGGCGGCTGCGCCCTCGGGCGTCATCGCTGTCGATGCGACGGCGGGGTGCCAGCTCATGTCGTCGAAATGTCCGATGACCTCCCACACTTCGGCGGGGGTGGCATCCAGCACGACGCTCTGCTCGGTCTTCAGGCGTGACGGGCCATGCGCGGATGCGATCCCGGTCATGGCCATCACCGCGCCAAGCGTCGCTGCAACAAGCTGGGTCTTCCTCATTCCTTGGTATCCTCCCGGAAAATGATGTTCTTCAAAAGATAGCGATAGCCGCGCTGAAAGGCGTCGTCGGTATTGCCGCGGATATCGACCGCCCCCGCCCGCAACGTCTGCCCCGTTTCGGCATCGCGGATGCGCAGGTTCACCGACTGGATCAGGTTCGAGGTCTTCTGCACCTCGCCTGTGATGGCATAGCGCGACCCCATTTCCGCGGCGATCCGGGTGTCGGCGCCGTTGGAATGGGCGGGGTTCCGGATGCGGGCGACGTCTTCGGGGGCGGGTTCGGTCAGGGTGAAGCCGCGTTCGGTGAGCAGACCGGCCACGTAATCCTCGGTCATGGCGACACGGTCGGTTTCATCCTGACGGGGTCCGTTGATGTCACCTTCGGTCGAGGTGTCGATGAAATGGATGCCGAACCACGCGGCGGGGCCGGGTGTCAGATCCTGCGCCGCAGCGTGCTGGGACGACATCGCCAGCGATGCCACGGCAAGGGCAAGCGCCCCGATATGATGTCTGATGGTCATGCGCCAAGCTTGAACCCGTGCGCGCCGCGTCGTCCATAAGACCAAAGCCTGATGTCTCTGCGACCAAGGGTGCAGGGAAAAGTTCCCGTGTCTGACGGGAACAATAACCGGCTTGCCGCAAGGCCCCGTGATGATCACCATGTCCCCCAGGGAGACAATAAATGTTCAAGGGAATCATAGGGATTCTGGCCGGTGCCTGCGCATTGGCCCAACCCGTTCATGCCCAGGCACCGGAACCGGTGGTCATTCGTGCCGCCGTCCTGCGGGTCGACGACCCCGGCCTGCCGCCGATATCGCGGCTGGAGCTGCCGCCCGAGGATCTGGGCTTTGCCGGGGCGGATCTGGCCACCGACGACAATGACACGACCGGCCGCTTCATGGGGCAGGACTTCCAGACGGTGACGGTTTCCGCCACGCCTGAAACCGCCGCCGACAGCATGCGCCAGCTGCTGGACCAGGACATCCGCTTCATCGTGGTCATGGCCGATGACGCCATCACCCTGTCGCTGGCCGACCAGGTGGGCGACCGCGCCATGCTGATCAACGCGATGGCGCGGGGCGACAACCTGCGCGGCGCCGATTGCCGGATGAACACCATCCATGTCGCGCCAAGCCGGGCCATGCTGGCCGACGGTTTGACACAGTTCCTGATGTGGAAGAACTGGCCGCGCTGGATGCTGATCCATGGCAGCCATCCGCAGGATCATGCCATGGCCGAGGCCTATCGCCGGTCCGCCGCCAAGTTCGGTGCCGAGATCGTCGAGGAGCGCGAATTCGAGGATACGGGCGGCGCACGGCGCACCGACAGCGGGCACGTCCAGGTCCAGTCGCAGATGCCGGTCTTCACCCAACGCGCCGAGGACCACGACGTCGTCATCACCGCCGACGAGGCCGATGTCTTTGCCGTCTATCTGCCCTATCTGACCTGGGACCCGCGCCCGGTGGCGGGATCGGCCGGACTGGTCCCCCGCAGCTGGCATCCCGCGATGGAGGCCTGGGGTGCGACCCAGTTCCAGAATCGCTTCGAACGCCTGGCCAACCGCCGCATGCGCGAGGCCGATTACCAGGCCTGGCTGTCCCTGCGCATCATCGGCGAGGCCGCGACCCGCACGAATTCCGGCGATCCCGACACCCTGCGCGAGTTCATCCTGTCGCCCGAATTCGACGTGGCGGGCTTCAAGGGCCAGGCGCTGACGGTGCGCGACTGGGATCACCAGGTGCGCCAGCCGATCCTGCTGACGACGGGCGATCTGACCACCTCGGTCAGCCCCCAGGAACAATATCTGCATCAGACCAGCCAGCTGGACACGCTGGGCGTGGACCGCGCCGAAACCGAATGCCGTTTTGAGGACCCGTCATGAAACATCTGCTTGCCACCGCGGCGCTGATCTGCGCCGCCCAGCCCGCGCTTGCCAACCGCGTCTTCGTCACCAATGAACGCAGCAACGACATCACCGTGCTGGATGGCGAAAGCTTCGAGGTGATCGGCACCTATCCCGCCGGCAACCGGCCGCGCGGCATTACCATCAGCCCCGATGGGACGGAGCTTTACGTCTGTGCGTCGGATGACGACCTGGTGCGCGTCTTCGACCCCCAGACGATGGAAGAGATGCACACCCTGCCATCCGGCCCCGACCCCGAACTGTTCGTGCTGCACCCGTCGGGAAATCCGCTGTTCATCGCCAATGAGGACGACAACATCGTCACCGTGGTCGATACCAAGACCCACCAGATGCTGGCGGAGATTCCTGTTGGCGTCGAACCCGAAGGCATGGGCGTCAGCCCCGATGGCCGGGTGGTGATCAACACGTCGGAAACGACGAACATGGCGCATTTCATCGACACCGAGACCTATGAGATCACCGCCAACGTCCTGGTCGACAGCCGTCCGCGCTTTGCCCAATACACGGCCGATGGCAGCAAGCTCTATGTGACCTCGGAAATCGGCGGGACGGTCAGCGTCATCGATCCGGCCACGCAACAGATCACCAAGAAGATCAGTTTCGACATTCCCGGCGTCCTGCCCGAGGCGATCCAGCCGGTCGGCGCCCGCGTGACGTCCGACGGGTCCAAGCTGTTCGTGGCCCTGGGGCCGGCCAACCGGGTCGCGGTGATCGACGCCGCCACCGACGAGGTGATCGATTACCTGCTGGTCGGCCAGCGGGTCTGGCAGCTGGCCTTCAGCCCGGACGAGAAATACCTCTATACCACCAACGGCAATTCCAACGACGTGTCGATCATCGACGTGGCCGCCAACGAGGTCGTCCGCTCGGTTCCCGTGGGGCAGCAGCCTTGGGGTGTCGTCGTCGCCCCGGACTGATCCGGCATCCCTGCATATCCTGAGGAGGAGAGATTCCATGACCACGCTGACGAAACTGATGTCCGGTGCCGCCCTGGCCCTGATTCTGGCTGTGCCCGCCACCGCCCAGGATGCCGCGGCCCCCGATGCCTCTGCCGAGCAGGTCTCCGGTGGCGATGCCGTGGTGGGCGAACCCGCCGAGGCGGGCACCCAATCGGGCGAGGCTGTCGAGGCGGACGAAGATGATGACGACGACGAGGAAGAGGCGCCGTCCGAGGGCACCTATGACGCGACTGGCATGTTCGATTACGGCTTCTCGGGCCTTCTGGCGCGGGAAAACCGCACCGACCTGGCGCCCCTGACGCTGGCATCCGGCCAGCCCGTCGCGGGCGGCGAATACACGATCAAGTCGGGCGGCTACTATCGCATCAACATCGTGGCCGACGGCAGCCAGGAGCTGGCCCTGTCGGGTGGCGACTTCTTCCGCGCGATCTGGATCAACGAGATCGTCATCGGCGATACCGAGATCCGGCCGATGGGCGTGCACAGCATCGAATTCGATGCCGACGGCACGGCGGTCCTCAGCTTTGTCGCGGTGCTGCCCGGTCGATACACCTTGTCAGTGCCGGGTTCTTCGGGCGACAGTCTGCAAGCCGTCTTCAACATTCAGTAGGGCTCATTGACCGCCGCGTTGCAGATCGACCATGTCAGCCATAATTTCGGTGCCGTGCAGGCGCTGGACGACGTGTCGCTGACGGTGCCGCGCGGCGGGTTCACCGCGCTTCTGGGCGTGAACGGGGCGGGCAAGACGACGCTCTTTTCGTTGATCACGCGGCTTTACGACAACCGGTCCGGGGTGATCCGCGTGGGCGGCCACGACCTGCGGCGCGAACCGTCCAAGGCCCTGGCGCGGCTTGGCGTGGTCTTTCAAAGCCGCGCGATGGATGCCGACCTGACGATCCGCCAGAACCTGATCTATCACGCCAGCCTGCACGGCATTCCGGGCCGCATCGCCCGCCCCCGCATCGCGCAGGTGCTGGACCAGGTCGATCTGGCCGACAAGGCCGATGCCCGCGTCACGGCCCTGTCCGGCGGCCAGTCCCGCCGGGCCGAGATCGCCCGCGCCCTGATCCATCGCCCCGACCTGCTGCTGCTGGACGAGGCGACGGTGGGCCTTGACGTGAAATCCCGCGCCGAGGTGCTGGCCCTGACCCGCCGCCTGATTGCCCGCGACGGGGTCTCGGCGCTGTGGGCCACCCATATCATGGACGAGATTGCCCCCGACGACGACTTGGTGATCCTGCATCGCGGCCAGGTGCTGCGCCAGGGCAAGGCCGATGCCATCGCGGGATCGCAGGGGCTGACGCAGGCCTTCCTGGACATGACCGGGGTGGCGCCGTGACCGGATGGCTGACCGCCTTTCTGGGCATCGCGCGGCGCGAGACGCTGCGCTTCGTCAACCAGCGCGGACGCTTTCTGGCGGCACTGGTGCGGCCCTTGGTCTGGCTCTTCATCTTTGCCGCCGGCTTCCGCGCGGTCCTGGGCCTGTCGATCACGCCGCCCTATCAGACTTATGTCCTCTACGAGGTCTATGTGACCCCCGGCCTGGTCGCGATGATCCAGCTGTTCAACGGCATGCAATCGTCGCTGTCGATGGTCTATGACCGCGAAACCGGGGCCATGCGCACGTTGCTGGTCAGTCCCTTTCCGCGCTGGTTCCTGCTGGGGTCCAAGCTGGTGGCGGGGGTGATCGTGTCGATCATCCAGGTCTTCACCTTTCTGGCCATCGCCTGGTTCTGGGGCATCACGCCGCCGGGCTGGGGCTATGTCGCGGTGATCCCGGCGCTGATCCTGTCGGGGCTGATGCTGGGGGCGATGGGGCTGTTCCTGTCATCGGCCATCCGCCAGCTGGAGAATTTCGCAGGCGTGATGAACTTCGTGATCTTCCCGATGTTCTTTGCGTCATCCGCGCTTTATCCGCTGTGGCGGATGCGCGAAAGCAGCCCCCTGCTGCATGACATCTGCGCCTTCAACCCCTTCACCCATGCGGTCGAACTGATCCGCTTTGCGCTTTATCTGCAGGTGAACTGGACATCGCTGGCCGTGGTCATGGGATGTTTGGCGGGGTTCTTCGGGGCGGCGGTCTTCATGTATGATCCGCAAAAGGGCCTCTGGGCCCGCCGGAAAGGAGGACCCTCATGATCCGCATTCCCCTGCTGTTGGCCCTGTTGGCCGCGGCACCCGCCCATGCCGCGACGGGCAGCGACCCCGATTGGCCCTGCATCCAGCGCAAGCAGCCGCACCTGTCCCTGGGGCAGCTGTGGACGGGGCCGGTGCCGGACGAGCAGGTGATGAAGCTGGCGGAAACGCCCCCCATCGCCCAGCTGGCCGCAAGGCTGGAACAGCGTCGCCTGCCTCTGGATCAGGCTGCCACCCTGATCGGCGACTTTGCCCAAGGTGCCGACGACCGGCAGCTGACCGCCCTGATGCAGGCGATCTTTGCGCGCATCGACCGCGATCGCAGCGCGCTGATCGCGGGGATATCGCGCTATGGCCGCACGCAGGTGGCGCTGGCCGATCGCATCAAGGACCGCCGCACCCGGTTCGAGGAATTGCAGGCCGCCCCCAGCCCCGATTTCGACGCCATCGACGCCGAGGAAGAGGCGTTGGACTGGGACACGCGCATCTTCGAGGACCGGCAGAAATCGCTGACCTATGTCTGCGAAACGCCCGTCATCCTGGAACAGCGCGCCTTTGCCCTGGGCCGCGAAATCGCAGGGCATCTGGATTAGGGCGCAGCCCTGGTCAATCAGATCCTGACCGGCGCAGGATCTCCTCATGCGGGCGGTCCAGCTTGCGGGCCAGACCGTCGCGGACCGCCAGGTCCAGCATGACCCGGAAGGTTGCGGCATCATCGCCGTAATCGACCGCCTTGCGACGCCATTTGCGCAGCAGCACCGGCACCAAGGGCCAGAACCACGGCCCCGCCGCCACGCGATAGGCGATCAGCGCGTTGCGATACATGTAGAACACCTTCCACAAGGGACGCAGGACCAGCCCCGTCTTGCCCTGCAGGGCAAGGGTGTCATGTTCGAACCCGATATCCGGGGCAAAGCCGATCCGCAGTCCCTTGCGGCGCATCTGCAAGGTGTAAAGCTGGTCGTCACCATAGATGAACAGGCGCGGGTCGGGCAGGCCCGCATGTGACAGCGCGTGACGGGACAGGAACAGGCCGACAAAGCTGGACATGTCGACGGGCAGGATCGGACCGCCCGCCCGGTAATCGGCATCCGACAGGTGAAACCCCGCGCGCCCCTTGCCCAAGGGCATGCGGATCAGCGTGCGGGCAAAGCGGCCCAGGTGCCAGAACGGGTTGCGATAGGGGCGGTTCATTTCGCAGATGGCCCCGTCGGGATGCCTGACAGCCGCCCCGATCGCGTCCCACCCCGACAGGTCCATGGCGCGAAAGGCGTCGATGGCCCCCGGATGGGGTCGCCCGTCGTCATCCATGACCACCACCCAATCCGAACCGGTCCGGTCCCGCGCGATCTGCATGGCGATGGAAAAGCCGCCCGCGCCGCCCAGGTTCGTGTCGCTGCGATGCACGATGATGCGCGGATCATCCTGGCCCGCCAGCCATTCCGCGGTGCCATCCGTCGATGCATTGTCGACGATCACGACATGATCCAGGGATTCCGCCTGAAGGCGCCGGATCGTCTCGACCAGCTTGGGCAGCCTGTCATGGGTGACGACGGCGGCGGCGATGGTCATGGGGGGGTGGGGCATTCGCGGCTTACTCATGGCTGAAGAATGGCAGAAACCCGCATCAGGCCCGGCCAATCGCCGACCGCGTTAGCATGATCGCGCTTGCCCGGGCAACCGTGCAGCCACAACCCCGCCCGTGCGGATCTAGGCAGTCTCATCGCTGGCGGCGACCTGCTATTTTTCAAGGTTCGCGAAAATGGGGCAGCTAAAAGCCGAACTGAGATCCGAAACAGAATGACGTCTCCTGCTTTCGGAACGGAAAGCGCGCATATCGACCACGAGATCACCGCGGCGATGGCGATTATACGCGGGTTTATCCCACGCAGAAGCGGACCTTCATCTTCTGTCAGGGCAAGGATCCGATCCATGGTGCACCCAGCATCATCGAAGGGCCGTTCACCTTTCGCCCGCATCATCTCAGCCCGGAATACCTGGGCCGGGTCACCCGTCCGGGTGCCGGGGTCGATTCGCCGGAAGTGACGATCACCCTGACGATTCCCGGCCGTCCGACTCCGACCGAAGCCAAGCAGACCGACGCAAGCTGGCGGCCCGTGCGCCCCCTGGCCCGCCTGTTCACAGCCTGGCCGATCGGTTACGAGAAGATCCGCTATCTTGCGGAAATGCGGCGCAAAAAGCGTCGCGACAGCAAGATGACAAGCCGCGGTCTGTTGCGCGGCGAGGGTTCGGGGCACTTTCCGCCGCCCGCGCGCCCGGCAAGCGACAAGAAGCCTGCCATCCTGATCGGCATGCACTGGCTGGAGGTGGGCGGCGCCGAGAAGCTGGGCTTTGATACCATCCGCTGGGCGCTTGAGGCCGGGCTGCGCGTCTTCGTCGTGGCCAGCGTGCCCGCCCTGCAACGGCTGCAGACGAACCTGCCCGACAGCCCCGACGTCACCTTCATCCGGCTGGACCGCTATCTGGCGCATGACAAATGGCCGCGTTTCGTGGAACGGTTGATCCGGGACGAGAATATCGGCCTGATCCACAACCACCACTGCATTCCGCTGTACGAATCACTGCCGCAGATCCGTGCGATCCTGCCCTGGGTCAAGGTGATCGACAGCACGCATATCGTCGAATACGCGAACGGGGGCTATCCGCGGACATCGGGCGTCTGGTCCGAATTCGTCGACATCCACCATGTCATCAGCCGCGAGCTGGTCGATTATTATCGCGACAATTTCCAGGTCATCGGCAAGGTGAAGCTGGGTCGCATGCTGGACCGGGTGGAACCTGCGCGCGAGCTTCCGGCCATGACGATGACGCCGGGCCAGAACACGTTGCGCGTGACCTTCGTCGGCAGGCTTTACTATCAAAAACGCCCGGTCGTCGTGGTCGAGGCTTTGCGCGCCCTGGACAAATGGGCCGCCGCGAACGGCGTACAGCTGCGCGGCCGCATCATCGGCGAGGGGCCGTTCCTGGATACCCTGCGGCAGATGCTGAAGCGATACGGCCTGACCTCGAAGGTCGAACTGCTGCCGGCGGGATCGCCCGTCTCGCAGATCATGGCCGACAGCGACATCCTGCTTCTGCCCTCGAACAACGAGGGACTGGCCCTGGTCTGCTACGAGGCGATCGAGCAGGGCTGCATCCCGATTTCGACCGATGTCGGGTCGCAGGCTGAGATCGTTCCGGCCGATTTGCTGGTTCCGCTGGAACCTGCGGCCTGCGTCAAGGGCATCGTCTCGGTCGTCGATCGTCTATGGAAGGACGCCGCGTTCTGCGACCGCCAGAAGGCCGAACTGCACGCCGCATGGTCGCGGATCGCCGCCGACCCGACTGCCTATGAGATCCTGATGCCGGTCTATCGCGACGCGGCCCACGTGACAGAAGAATAGGTTTCCGCCATGCCTGCCCTGAACAAGACCGCGGCGATCATCGTCACCTTCAACCGGTCCGCCAAGCTGGTGAAGGTGCTGGATGCGCTGGACCGCCAGACCCGCCGCCCCGACATCATCCTGATCGTGGACAACGCCTCGACCGACGACACGCAGGCACTGATGGAGGCGCGGGCGCGCGACGACGACAGCCTGCGCTATCTTCGGCTGCCCAAGAACGTCGGCGGGGCAGGCGGTTTCCATGCGGGGCTGAAGGCGGCCTATGGCATGGGCGCGCATTATTTCTGGATCTCGGATGACGATGCCTATCCCGAACCCGATGCCATCGCGAACCAGCTGCATGCCATCACCACCTTCGAGGAAAGCCATGCCTGGCGCCCCAGCTTTGCCTGTTCGCGGGTCGAGTGGATCGACGGGACCCTGTGCGAGATGAACACCCCGCGCCCGGTCTGGGACTGGCCGCGTTTCGTCACTGCCGCCCAGAACTGGCCGCTGGTGGACAGCGCGTCCTTCGTGTCGGTCCTGATCCCGCGTTGGGCGGTCAGCGAACACGGGCTGCCGATCCCGGATTACTTCATCTGGTTCGACGATGCGGAATATACCCGCCGCATCGCGCGCAGCTATCCCGGCATCTTCGTTCCAGAAAGCGTCGTGCTGCACGACACCCCCGACAACAGGGGCGTCAATTTCGGCATGATCGACGAAAAGAGCCTGTGGAAATTCAAATATGGCGCCCGCAACGAGACATCGTTCCGCCGCCGCGAAGGCGGGCTGGTGAACGTCCTGGCCTATGCCTATGGCGTGCGCCGCCAGATGAAGGGGGCCAATGTTCCCAAGGTTCTGCGCCGCCAGATCTATGGCGCGATCCTCAAGGGGATCAGTTTCCGCCCCCGCATCGAGCGGGTGTGACGCCCAAGACCTTCCGTATGAGTATGGGACAAGAAAGTTAAATGACGATGCAGAACCTTTATATCCATGTGGGCACTCACAAGACGGCAACCACGTGGCTGCAGCATTATCTTGCCAAGAACAGCGACCTGCTGAACGATTTCGGGTTCTACTACCCCACGTCGGGGCGGGTGACGCAGGCTCAGCACCGGCTGGGGCAGGCGATCTTCAACCGCAAGGCACCCAAGGAAAAGCTGGACGGTATCGCGGTCTGGGAACGATTCAAGCGTGAGATCTCGCAGGTCAAATACCAGAACATCATCATCAGTTCCGAAGAGTTCGAATGGGTCCAGCACCCCGCGCTGATCAAGCGGTTCCTGCCCGAATTCTCGATCAGGCCGATCATCTATCTGCGTCGCCAGGATGATTACATCGAATCGCTCTATGGCCAACAGATCCGCGACTTTCAACCGCGGCTGAAAAAGACGATCCACCAGTATCTTGAAACCAGCAAGCTGGCCTTCCTGGATTACAAGCGCCTGATCAGCCAATGGCAGCAGGCCGCCGACGCGATCCATATCCGCGTCTTCGACCGCAAGTTCATGAAGAACGGCGATGTCGGCGCCGATTTCCTAAACGTGCTGGGCATCACCGATCCTTCGGGTTTCGAGCCGGCCTCGGGGCCCGTGATCGACCAGAAGACCAATCTCAGCATGGAAGCCCTGGAATTCATGCGTCAGTGCAACGCGCTGCCGATGACCGCCGCGCAACACATGCAACTGATCAATCACGTGATCCGCCTGGACAAGGTCGCCACGCAGGCGCAGGACAAGAAGCGCCTGCGCCTGCTGGATTTCCAGACCCGCAAACAGATCATGGAACGCTATCGGTCCATGAACAGCGCGATCTCGGCGGCGCACCCGTCGGCGACCGGCCTCAAGGATCTTTTCCCCGAGATCTCGGACGACGCTGCCGTCTTTTCGCAGGCCGAACAGTTCAACATGTTCGATGTGCTGTTGAAGGCGAACAGCCTGGTGAAGATGGGTTGAACGACATGGAGCAGGTGAACGGCAACCGCCGCACTCTTTATCTGCACTTCGGCGTGCATCGGACGGCCACCACCGCCATCCAGGCGACAATGATCGCCAACCGCGACACGTTGCGGCGGTCCGGCTTCCTGCATGCCTTGGGCGTCAAACGGCATATCGGATTGTTCAACAGCATCTTCGCCGGAAAGCAGAGCGTTGCGCATGTCGCCGAAACGCTGCTGGAGGAGGCCGATGCCCAGGACTGCGACATCCACAGCCTGATCCTGAGCGACGAGGCCGTCAGCAAACGTCCCGACCTTGGTCTGCTTGCCGGGTTTCGGGACCATTTCGACGTCAAGATGGTCATTGCCCTTCATCGACGCCCCGATGAAGCTGCGCCTTCACCTGATCCGCATGGCCGAGGCCGTGGAACGCCAGATCAGGGAACAGGATGCCACGACGCTGATGATCCCGCGGGAGGAGCTGTTTCTGGACGCTCTGCCCGATCCGTCCGCCCCGGTGAAGACGCCGTCCTTGCCGGACGACGCGACCCAAACGATGCAGCAGCTTGTCGTTCCGTTCATGCAGGAACTGGTCGCGCATTTTCGCGACAAATAGACCGGATTGACGGACATGCCGGATCGGGACTGATCCGGCATGTCCCGTTCTTCAGCTGGGGTCCGCGACGAAGGCGGGCATCGGTTGACCTTCGGCGGATTGCGCCAGGAAGGTCTGGGCGGTGTCCAAGGCCTCGCGGATGGTAACGTCCATGTCCAGATAACGATAGGTCCCCAGGCGACCGACGAAGGTCACTCCCCGGGTGTCGCGGGCCATTTGGACGTAGTCGGCCAGCAGGGCTTTTTCCTCGACCAGACGGATCGGGTAATATGGCGTGTCGCCCGGTTCGGCCAGGCGCGAGAATTCACGATAGCAGACGCTGCCGTCATGGGTTTCCCAAGGGCTGAAATGCTTGTGTTCGGTGATGCGGGTATAGGGCACCTCGGGGTCGCCGTAATTCATCACCGCGCAGCCCTGATAGTCGCCCTGGTAATCGAACCGTTCGAAATCCAGCGTGCGATAGCCAAGGCGCCCCAGCCGGTAGTCGAAATAGCTGTCCAGCGACCCCGACCAGAAAACGTGATCGGCCTTTTCGCCCATGTCCGGGGTATAGGGCGTGTCCAGTTCGACGGTGATGCGCGGGTGATCCAGGATCGCCTGCACCATCGCGGTATAGCCGTCCTGCGGCATGCCCTGGAAACGGTGGAAGAAATAATTGTCGTCATAGTTGAAGCGCACCGGCAGGCGCTTGAGGATCGAGGCCGGCAGTTCGGTCGGCGAACATCCCCACTGCTTTTCGGTATAGCCTTTGAAGAAGGCGCGATACATTTCGGGGCCGACAAAGCGCAGGGCCTGTTCCTCGAAGGTCCGGGGATCGGTGATCGTGGTATCGGCCTTGGATGCGACAAAGCTGCGGGCCTCGTCGGGGCGCATGGTCTGGCCGAAGAACTGGTTGATGGTCAGCAGGTTGATCGGCAGGGAATAGACCGCGCCCTGCGTCGTCGTCTTGACGCGGTTCTGGAAGGGCATGAAGGTCGCGAAATCATTGACGTAATTCCAGACCGCCTCGTCATCCGTGTGGAAGATATGGGGGCCATAGACATGCATCATCACGCTGGTGTCGGCGTCGCGTTCCGTGTGGCAGTTTCCGGCGATATGGGGGCGCGCATCGATGATGCGGCAATCATGGCCGGCCTCGGCCAGCTGGCGGCCGATCACTGCACCGGACAATCCGGCGCCGACAAGAAGTATCACCATTCAGCCCCCAATCCTGCGCAATCCGTGGCGTCGCGCCCATGGGCATCGCCCAGCCATGCCGATATCACGATAGTCCCGCGCGATGCCATATAGGGGCGCGCCTCAGGCGGGAATCCGGGGAACCTCCCAAGGGCGCAGAACGGCCTTCATCCAGGTGCCATGGGCGGCGTTCGGAAACACGATCCAGTCCTGGCCGAAGCGGTCGGCATGATGTTCGGCCAGCCTGTGCTGATCGTCCAATGCGGCCCCCGCGAAGGCGCCGTGGAAATCATGCAGCGTGTCGCCCAGCTGCAGGATGATCCGGTGATCGCGTTCGACGGCGGCGCGGCGTTCGGCCTTGGGGGGGCCGAACAACAGGACCTGGCGGTCATGGACCTGGGGAAGGCCCAGCCTGGACAGGGTGGCGATGGTGGCCAGCTTGTTTTCGTCGAACCGATCCGAGACATAGAAGATCGTCACGCCCAGCTGGTCTGCCAGATCGAAGAAGGCGGCCGCGCCGGGGATCAGGTGCGGATCGCCTTCGCGTTCCCACAGCTTCCAGGTCTCGAGGCTTTCGAACATGGCGTCGTGATGCATGGCCAGCGCCATGACGGCGCTGTTGTCCAGGATCGTCTCGTCGATATCGCTGAGGATCGCCAGCCCCGCACCGCCCCCCGCCGCATCGACCGCCTGGCGCAGGCGCAGGGTGGCCAGCGCATAGCATTGGCGCTGCAAGGCGCGGATTTCGGCCGAGGCCTGCTGATAGCGGACGGCGATGGCGTGATCGTGGGGGGTGCGGGTCATGGTCATTCCCAGGGCTCGACGACGGGTTCGGCGGCCCATTCGGTCAGGGGCGCCTCGGACCAGGTGCCATAGGCGGCATTGGGAAAGACGATCCATTCCGCGCCCCATTTGTCGCCGCTGTCGGTGACCAGGTTGCGCTGATCCTCCAGCGGCGTCTTGCGGAAGCCGCCGTCGAAATCATGCAGCGTGTCGCCCAGAAACAGAACGATCCGGTGATCCTTGGCGACGATGTCGCGCCGTTCGAACTTGGGCGGGCCCAGCAGCAGGACCGATTCCTCGCTGACCTGCGGCAGGCCCAGGGCGGTCAGGGTGGCCATCGTATCGACCTTCTGTTCGTCCGAACGGTCCGAGACATAGCGGATGGTCACGCCCAGGTCGTCGGCATGGGCCAGGAACGCCATCGCGCCGGGGATCAGCGTCGGCATGCCGTCGCGTTCCCAAGGCAGCCAGGTGTCCCATGCGTCATACATGTGGCAATCGGCCAGATCCCGCGCCAGCAGGGCCGAATTGTCGATGACGGTTTCGTCCAGATCGGTCACGACGGCCAGCTTGGCGGGGTCCTCGGCGCCTTCGACGGCAGCATCCAGGCGCATGGTGGCGATGTTGTAGGCCTGCATCTGCAGGGCGCGCACCTCGGCCGATTGCTGCTGATAGCGCAGTCCCATGGTGAATTCGGACACCTTGCAGTCATCCTGCGCCTGCGCGGCGGTGGCAGTCATCAGGGCAAGCCCGGTGGCAAAGGCCAGTGTCGGTCGTGCGGTCATGGTCAGGGGTCCCTTCGGATCGTGGCATGGATGTCGGCGCCACGACCCTAGGCAGGCGTTGACGCAGGGTCAAATGCCCCGTCCCGTCGGCTGGGCTTCAGGCCGCCAGGGGCACGCGGGCCGGGGCCTCGCGGACGGGCAGATGGATCAGGGCGCTGAAGGCGCCGACACCCACGCCGATCCACCAGACCAGCAGATAATCCCCCGAGGCGTCATAGAGCCAGCCGCCCAGCCAGACGCCCATGAAGGACCCGATCTGATGGGACAGGAAGACAAAGCCATAAAGCGTCGCCATGTATCGCAGCCCATAGATATAGGCGACCAGCCCCGATGTCAGCGGCACCGTCGCCAGCCACAGCCCGCCCATCACCAGCGAAAACAGGATCACCGATCCCGGCGTGATGGGCGCCAGGATGAAGGCGGCGGCGGCGATGGTGCGCAGGGTATAGATGCCCGCCAACAGGTATTTCTTGCTGTAGCGTTTGCCCAGCCAGCCCGCCAGGATCGCACCTGCGATATTGGCCAGCCCGATCATGGAAATGGCCACCGCCCCCAGGGCCGAGGTCGTGGTGATGCCCAGCCCGGCCAAGATGCCTGCCGGATCGATGGGGCCGCACATCTCGGTGATCATGGCGGGGAAATGGGCGGTGATGAAGCCCAGCTGATAGCCGCAGGAAAAGAAGCCCGCAAAGATCATCAGATAGGACGGATCGCGAAAGGCGCGCTTCAGCACCGTGCCAAGGCTGTCCTCCAGCTGGCCACGAGTGGCGGGCTTGCCGTCGCCCAGCATCGGCAGGAACAGCAGCGTGGTCAGGACGATGACGCCGAAGATGATGAAGACTGATTGCCAGCTGTAGAAACCCAGCAGGATCTCGGCCAGGGGGGCGCCGAAGACCTGGCCCGCCGACCCCGCCGCGGTGGCGATGCCCAGGGCAAGGCTGCGGTTTTCGTCGCTGGCGGCGCGGCCCACGATGGCCAGGATGACGCCAAAGCCGGTGCCCGCGATGCCGAAACCGACCATCACCTCCAGCAGCTGGATGCCGGCGGCGGTCGTGGCAAAGGCGGTCAGGATCAGCCCCAGGCTATAAAGCGCGGCCCCCAGAATGATCGCCCATCGGTCGCCCCACCGTTCCGCCAGCGCCCCGAAGATCGGCTGCCCGATCCCCCAGGCCAGGTTCTGGATGGCGATGGCCAGGCTGAATTCGGCCCGAGGCCAGCCGAAATCGGCGGCGATGGGGATCTGAAAGACGCCGAAGCTGGCGCGCAGCGCAAAGTTGATCAGCAGGATCAGCGATCCGCCGATCAGGATGGGGGTGAAGATGCGCGCGTTCTGGGACATGGCTGCGGCCTTGAAGGGATCAGGGCCGCAGGTTTGCGCGGCGACCGGGATCGGTCAATCACGCAATTGTATGGTCGCAATCGATCAGCGGCGGTTCAGCTCGGACTGGATCGAGAAACGCGATGACGGAATCGATCCGCCCTTGGACATGTCGCCCAGGATCACGGTCGTCTTCTGGCCGCTGTCATCGGTGACTATCCACTGGCGCAGCTCGGTCGGGTTGGAGAAGACCATCTGGATATTGCCGTTCTGCGGGCGCTGCGGGTCCTGCGCGGTCACGATGGTGGCGTTGTCCTTTTCGCTGTGCCCGGTGACCATGTTGGCGCGGCCCAGATCGACATTCGCGTCCAGGATGATCGACAGCGGCGTCTGCGACAGGGGGTATTGCTGCGGTCCGCCATTCGACTTGCTGTCGAAGACCGCGACGTTGCCGCCCGAGGCCAGGACCAGCGTGTTGTCGTTGTCGTATTCGAAGCGCACCCGCCCCGGACGGTGGATATAGACCGTGCCGGTCGACACCGTGCCGTCGGGATTGATCTGGGTGAATTCGGAGGTCACCGTCGACAAGCCGTTGAGATAACGCGAAATCTCGGACAGAGAGATACGCTCGGCCAGGGCCGGGAAGGCAAGACCGATGAGGAGGGCGGGCGCAAGTGCGAGTGAGCGAATGTTCATGACCCCGATCTTATCCTTTCGCGAAAGCGTTGCACATCACGTCTGGAGGATGGCTTTGCGGGCAACGATCGCGCCGCTGTGACAGTTCCGCGCAGTTTGTTTCAGCTTTGGCGGCTTGTCTGGAACATAAGCGGAACATATAGTCATGGCATGGCCCAGAGAACCCTTGATCAGAAATTGGCGATCCTGTCGGACGCGGCGAAATACGATGCATCCTGCGCCTCCAGCGGGACGACGCGTCGCGATTCGCGGTCGGGGGGCATCGGCTCGGCGGGGGGGACGGGGATCTGTCACGCCTATACGCCGGACGGGCGCTGCATCAGCCTGCTGAAGATCCTGATGACGAATTTCTGCATCTATGACTGCGCCTATTGCATCAACCGGGTCAGCAGCAATGTCGAACGCGCGCGGTTTTCCCCCGAAGAGGTCGTGAACCTGACGCTGGAATTCTATCGCCGCAACATGATCGAGGGGTTGTTCCTGTCATCGGGCATCATCCGCAGCCCCGATCAGACCATGGGCGACATGGTCCGCATCGCACGGATGCTGCGGGTCGATCACGGGTTCAAGGGATATATCCACCTGAAAACCATCCCCGATGCCGGCGCCGAATTGGTGGCCGAGGCCGGTCTTTATGCCGACCGCCTGTCTGTGAATGTCGAGCTGCCGCAGGATGCAAGCCTGCGCCAGCTGGCCCCCGAAAAGCGCCCCGAAACCATCCGGGCCGCCATGGCCGATGTCCGTCTGGGCCGCGAGGCCGCCAAGGAAAAGACCTTTACCGGCAAGCGCCCGCCGCGCTTTGCCCCCGCCGGTCAATCGACGCAGATGATCATCGGCGCGGACGCGGCGACGGATCGGGACATCCTGAAGACCTCGTCGAACCTCTATTCGGGTTACCACCTCAAACGGGTCTATTATTCGGCCTTCAGCCCCATCCCCGACGCTTCGGCCGCGCTGCCGCTGATCAAGCCGCCGCTGATGCGGGAACATCGCCTGTATCAGGCCGACTGGCTGATGCGTTTCTATGGCTTCGACGCCGAGGAGATCGGCGCGGCCCACCCTTCGGGCAACCTGGACCTGGCCGTGGACCCCAAGCTGGCCTGGGCCCTGGCGAACCGGGGCCAGTTTCCCGTCGATGTGCGCAACGCTTCCCGTGACATGCTGCTGCGGGTGCCGGGTTTCGGCACCAAGACCGTGGGCCGCATCCTGGCCGCCCGGCGCAGTGGGGCGGTGCGCTATGCCGATCTGTTGCGGATGGGGGCGATCATGTCCAAGGCGCAGGCCTTCGTGACGCTGCCCGACTGGCATCCCGGCGCGCTGACCGACAGCGACAGCCTGCGCGCCCGCTTTGCCCCTGCACCCGAACAGCTGTCGCTGTTTGGATGATCCGGGTCGATCTGCCCCGTTTCGACCGGTTCGAGGCATGGCGCGACGCCGCCCGCCACCTGGTCGGCGCGCGCATTCCCCCCGATCGGATCACCTGGGCCGATCCTGAAGCCCCCGCCGACCTGTTCGGCAGCGACCCGATGCCACCGGCGGGCGATGCCAAGGTCAAGGCGACCAAGGATTACCTTACACTGGCCCGCACCGTCGCCAGCCATTCCGACCCCGAACGTTGGTCGCTGATCTATGCGGCGCTGTGGCGCGCCCAGTCCGATCGTGGTTTTCTGGACAACCCTGCCGATCCGCTGATGGACCGACTGAATCGGCTGGCGAAATCCGTGCGCCGCGACATCCACAAGATGCATGCCTTCGTGCGGTTCCACGAACTGCCCTCGGACGGGCCACGCCGCAGCTTTGGTGCCTGGTTCGAACCCGAGCATCTGATCCTGCAGGCCGCCACGCCATTCTTTGCCAAGCGTTTCGCCGACATGGACTGGCTGATCGCCACACCCGAAGGCATCGCCCGTTTTACCGGCGACACCATCGCCTATGACCCGCCCGCACCCCGCCCCGATCTGCCCGAGGATGCGAACCACGGTCTGTGGCAGACCTATTTCGCCAACATCTTCAATCCGGCGCGCATCAAGACCAATGCCATGCGGTCGGAAATGCCGGTGAAATACTGGAAGAACCTTCCCGAAACGCACCTGATCCCGCAAATGCTGGCCGACGCGCCCCGTCGCGTGCAGGCGATGCGGGACGCGGGCGCCAGCGATGCGCCCGCCTTTGCCGCCAAGGTCACGGCCCGCATCCGCCAGCCTGCGCAGGACACGCCCCCCGAAACGCTGGCGCAGGCCCAAGACCAGGCGGCCCGCTGCACGCGGTGCGAGTTGTGCCACGCCGCGACCCAGACCGTCTGGGGGCAGGGCGATCCCGATGCCCGACTGATGCTGGTGGGCGAGGCGCCGGGCGATCAGGAAGACCTGTCGGGCCGCCCCTTCGTGGGTCCCGCGGGTCAGCTACTGCGCCAGACGATGGCCCAGGCCGATATCGACCCCGAGAAGGCCTGGCTGACCAATGCGGTCAAGCATTTCCGCTTTGCCCCGCGCGGCAAGCGCCGGATGCACCAGACGCCGGACCGGCCCCATATCGAACAGTGCCGCTGGTGGCTGGGGATCGAACGCGGCTTTGTCGCCCCAGACCTGACCGTGGCCCTGGGCGCGACGGCGGCCTTCGCGCTGACGGGTGACAAGACGCCCCTGACGCCGCGCCGGGGCAAGGTGCAGGCCGGGTTGGATGGCGGGCCGGTGCTGATCACATGGCATCCCAGCCTGATCCTGCGCCTGCCCGATGATCGCGCGGCCGCGGCGCGGGCCGAATTGCTGGAGGACCTGCGGCAGGCGGGGCGGATGCTGGCGGCCTAGGGCCTAGCCGAAGACCGACCAGCCGGTGAATTCCGCCAGTTTCTCGGCGGCCAGGGTGCCGGCGCGCGAATTGCCCCAGCCATCCAGCCCCGGCGACCAGATCGCGATCGAGGCCCGGCCCGGCGCGATGACCAGCAACCCGCCGCCCACGCCCGACTTGGCCGGCAGGCCGACGCGAAAGGCGAAGTTGCCCGACCCGTCATATTGCCCGCAGGTCATCATCAGCGCGTTGATGCGGCGCTGCTTGACGCGCGACAGCAGGCCCGGCGCGCAATCCAGGCCCGCGATGACGCGGCCCGCGCGGGCCAGCTGGATGCAGGACATCTCGATCGCGCATTGGTGGTAATAGGTGCCGGTCACATGGGTCGGCGGATTGCGCAGATTGCCGAAGCTGCGCAGGTAATGGGCCAGGGCCGCGTTCCTATGACCGGTGGCTGCCTCGGATTTGGCCACCGCCTTGTCGATATGGATGTCGTCATCTTCGGCGGCGCTGCGCAGAAAGCCGATCACCTCGGACAGGGCCTGACGGGGGCTGCGGCCGGTCAGCAATTCGTCTGTCACCACCAGCGCGCCCGCGTTGATGAAGGGGTTCCGAGGCCGGCCCTTTTCCTGTTCCAGAAGCAGGATCGAATCGAACCGGTCGCCCGAGGGTTCGCGCCCTACCCGCAGCCACAGCTGTTCCCCGATGCGCCCCAGCACGCAGGCCAGCGCAAAGACCTTGCTGACCGATTGGATCGAAAACGGCTGATCCGCCTGGCCCGCCGTCAGGACATTGCCATCGGCGGTGGCGACCGCGATGCCGAACTGGGCGGGATCGATGCGGCCCAGTTCTGGAATGTAATCGGCCACCTTGCCCCAGTGGCCGCCCGCGCGGATATCGCGGTCCAAGCCCGTCAGGAATTCCCCCAGATCGCCGGTCATGCTGCCCCCCTTCGCCTTGCGGCAAGGCTATGGCGTGAAACCGGCCTTGTGAAAAGGCTAAAGCGGGCGTCCGGTCAGCAGGCGCGGCATCGGGTCGACCGACAGCCCCGCCGCCTGCCGCATGAAGCCGCGACGCAGGGCGGGCAGGGCCGTGACCATGCCCATGCCAAGGCCCCTGACGGCGGAAACCACGGGATTGTCGGTCGCAAACAGCCGGTTCACCCCGTCCATCCCAAGCGCCAGCGCGGTGGCATCGAAACGCCGCCAGGACTGGTATCGCTGCAGGACCAGCTCCGATCCGATATCCTCGCCACGGCGCGAGGCCTCGACCAGCACCTGCGCCAGGGCGGCGACGTCGCGCAGGCCCAGATTCAGCCCCTGTCCCGCGATGGGATGCACCCCATGGGCCGCATCGCCCACCAGCGCCACCCGTGCCACCGCATAGCGATCGGCCAGCGACAGGCTGAGCGGATAGGAGAACCGCCCCCCCGCCAGTGCGATATCGCCCAGGAAATCGCCGAAACGCGGGCGCAGGACCTTCAGGAAGTCGTCATCGTCCAATTGCAGGATCGCCTGCGCGTTGGCCTGTGTTTCCGACCAGACGACGCTGCTGCGGTTGCCGGGCAGGGGCAGGATCGCCAAGGGCCCGGTGGCCATGAAATACTGCTGCGCGATGCCGTCATGCGGCAGGTCGTGATCAATGGCCGCGACCAGCGCCGTCTGGCCGTAATCCCAGCCCCGCCGCGTGATGCCCGCCCGTTTCGCGACCCCCGATCCGCGCCCGTCGGCGCCCACCAGCATGCGCGCCCGCATGGTGCCGCCATCCGACAGGGTGACCGTGACGCCCGCCTGATCGACCTGCTGACCCGTCACCGCGACGCCCGGCAGATGGGTGACGCGCCCCGTCATCGCCCCAAGCAGCGCCTTGTAGAGAAAGCGATCCTCCAGCATGTGGCCGACGGGGCCTTCCTCGGTCTCGGCGCTGTCGAAATGCAAAAAGAACGGCGCGGCCCCGTCGCCGGGACGCCCCTGCGACGCCTTGACCTGGCGGATGGGCTGGCTGTCGGCGGCCAGCCCGTCCCACAGCCCAAGCGCCTTCAGCAGCCGTTGGGACGACACCGCCAGCGCATAGGCCCGCCCGTCGAAGCTGTCGGTGGCGCGGGCATCGGCGGGGCGGGGGTCCACCACGGCCACGCTCAGCCCGGCCTGGGCCAGCGCAAGGGCCAGCGCGGGGCCGTTCAACCCGCCCCCGGCAATCAGCACATCATGCGTCTTTGTCATGTCGCGATCCTTGCATGGGGCGGTGTGATGCGCCGTCGGTTGTTTCGCTGGCCAGCAGGGCGGCCAGCCCGCTGCGGTAATCGGGGTAAAGCAGCCGGACACCCAACTGCGTCTTGATGCGGTCGTTCCGCACCCGCTTGCTGTCGGCATAGAAGGACCGCGCCATGGGCGACATGTCGGCCTGGTCAAAGGGCACCGCCGGTGGCAGGGGCATGCCCAGCAGATGCGCGGCATGGGCGATCACGTCCTGGGGCGGTGCGGGATCGTCGTCGCAGAGGTTGAAGACATCGCCTACGTCAGGCTGCAGGATCGAGGCCAGCAGCACCTGCGCGATATCATCCGCATGGATGCGCGAAAACACCTGTCCGGGCTTGATGATGCGGCGCGCCGTGCCGTCCAGAACCTTTTTGAAGGGGCCGCGGCCGGGACCATAGATGCCAGCCAGACGAAAGATCCGCAGCGGCAGGTGGTGGTCGCGTGCCAGGGCCTGCCAGTCGGCTTCGGCCCTGATGCGGGCCTGGCCGCGCGGGCCGGTGCCGTCCAGCACGCTGTCCTCGTCCACCCAACCGCCGTCGCGGTCGCCATAGACACCGGTGGTGGACAGGTATCCCAGCCAGCGCGGGCGCGCGGCGGCCAGGGCGTCGCGGAAATCGGCCAGCACCGGATCGCCGCCTTCGCCGGGCGCGGCCGATACCAGGATCGCATCCGCCCGCGCGATGGCGTCCAGCAGGGGCTGGCGTGGGCCGGGCCACAACAGGGGCTGCGCGCCCGCATGCGCGACGCGCGCCAGATCGCCGCGCGTCGTGCCCGTGACATCCCAGCCCCGCGCCCGCAACAGCGGCGTCAGGTGGCTGGCCGAGTAGCCGTGACCGAAAACAAGCATTTCCATGACGCTATCGTAACCCTGCCGTTCGGGCAGCGCCAGACGCTTGCCTGTCGCAGGCGGTGCTGGCAGGCTTTGTGCAATCACAAGGACATAAAGCACCATGACAACGGATTCCCGCTTCCTGCCGGTCGAAAGCCCCGAAACGCCCACCCGCCGCGAATTCACCGACCCCGCCGAGGCCATCGCCTATCTGCGCAGCCTTTACGACCAGGCGACGGGGTTCCTGCTGGACAACTTCACCCGCATCCTGGAGGGCGACCAGCCGACCGCGCGCTATCGCGCCTTCTATCCGGAAATCCGCCTGACGGTCCCGACCCATACCAAGACCGATTCCCGCCTGTCCTTCGGCCATGTGGTCCAGCCCGGCAGCTATGCCACCACCATCACCCGTCCGGACCTTTTCCAGAACTATCTGATCGAACAGGTGGGCCTGCTGATCCGCAACCACGGGGTGCCGGTGCGCATCGGGCTGTCGGACACGCCGATGCCGGTGCATTTCGCCGTCGCCTCGAACAGCGACCTGGCGGTGCCGCAGGAAGGGGTGCTGGCCTTTTCGCTGCGCGACGTCTTCGATGTGCCGGACCTGAACAGCATGAACGACGACATCGTCAACGGCATGGCCGCGCCGCTGCCTGACGGGACGCAATACCTGGCGCCCTTCACCGCGCAGCGCGTCGATTATTCGCTGGCGCGGCTGTCGCATTACACCGCCACCGCCCCCGAGCATTTCCAGAACTTCGTGCTGTTCACGAACTATCAGTTCTATGTCGACGAATTCGAGGCCTATGCCCGCCGCGTCCTGGCCGATCCGGATGCGGGCTATACCGGCTTTGTCGCGCCGGGAAACCAGGAGATCACCACGGCGGACGGCCAGATCGCGCCGCTGTCCAAGATGCCGCAGATGCCCACCTATCACCTGAAGCGCGCCGACGGGCAGGGGATCACGCTGGTCAATATCGGCGTGGGGCCGTCCAACGCCAAGACCGCCACCGACCATATCGCGGTCCTGCGCCCTCATGCCTGGCTGATGGTCGGCCATTGCGCGGGGCTGCGAAACAGCCAGTCCCTGGGCGATTTCGTCCTGGCCCATGCCTATCTGCGCGAGGATCACGTCCTGGACGACGACCTGCCCGTCTGGGTGCCCATCCCCGCCCTGGCCGAGGTGCAGGTCGCCCTGCAGGAGGCCGTGGCCGAGGTCACCCGCCTGGAAGGGTACGAGCTGAAGCGCATCATGCGCACCGGCACCGTGGCCACCATCGACAACCGCAACTGGGAATTGCGCGACCATTCCGGTCCCGTCCACCGTCTGTCGCTGTCGCGCGCCGTCGCGCTGGACATGGAAAGCGCCACCATCGCGGCCAACGGTTTCCGGTTCCGCGTTCCCTATGGCACGCTCTTGTGCGTCAGCGACAAGCCGCTGCATGGCGAACTGAAATTGCCGGGCATGGCCACGGATTTCTATCGCACCCAGGTCGCCAATCACCTGCTGATCGGGATCCGGGCGATGGAAAAGCTGCGGGGCATGCCGCTGGAAAAGATCCATTCGCGCAAACTGCGCTCATTCAGCGAGACGGCCTTCCTGTAAGGCGGCCTTCGGACGCGGGTTTCCGCAGGTCGGGCGAAAAAGGCTTGAACTGCTCGTCAAAACCGTGTGTAGCAAGCGATATGCCGCAAAAGGCGCAATATTTGGGCCCCGTCGGAACAGGGCAAGAGGAGACAGACCATGACTACGGCTGCTGCAAAACCGATGACCAAAACCCAGCTGGTGGCGACGCTCGCCGAGGAAATGGGTTCGGACAAGAAGTCGGCTTCGGCCGCACTGGACGCGATCGTGGCGATCGTCACGCGCGAAGTCGCTGGCGGCGGCGCCGTGACCCTGCCGGGCATCGGCAAGATCGCCTGCCGTGCCCGCCCCGAGCGTCAGGTGCGTAACCCGCAGACCCAGGAAATGATGACCAAGCCTGCCGACAAGCAGGTCAAGGTGACCATCGCCAAGGCCCTGAAGGACAGCGTCAACAGCTGATCCCTGACTGGATGACAGTCGCGAAGGGGTCGCACCTGCGGGTGCGGCCCCTTTTCTTTGGTCTTCACGGTTGCCCCTGCGTCTGCTAGCCGTTTTGCATGGCGTGAAAGAATGGGGCTGGCATGGATTTCAAGGCGTTGGTGATGGGCCTGGGGTTTGCGGTGATGTGGGCCTCGGCCTTCACCACCACCCGGATGATCGTGACCGAGGCCCCGCCCCTGACTGCCCTGGCGCTGCGCTTTGCCCTGTCGGGCGTGCTGGGCATCCTGATCGCGCTGGCGATGGGCCAGTCATGGCGCGGCCTGACGCGGCCCCAATGGCGGGCGGTCGTCATCCTGGGGTTGTGCCAGAACGCGCTTTACCTGGGCCTGAACTGGGTCGCGATGCAGTCGATCGAGGCCAGCCTCGCCTCGATCATCGCCGCCACCATGCCGCTGATGGTCGCCTTCCTGGGCTGGAGCCTGCTGGGCGAACGCCTGCGCCGTCTGGGCGTGGCGGGACTGGCCCTGGGGGTGGTGGGCGTGGCCATCATCATGGGCGCGCGCCTGCAGGGCGGCAGCGATCTGGTCGGAATCGCCATGTGCTTTGCGGCGGCCTTGGCCCTGGCGGTGGCGACCCTGACCGTGCGCGGCGCCAGTTCCGGCGGCAATGTCATGATGATCGTGGGCCTTCAGATGCTGGTGGGGGCCGTCACGCTTGGCGTCATCGCCCCTTTCGTGGAAACCTTCCAGTTCACGCTGACGCCCCGCTTGGTCGCGGCATTTGTCTATACGGTCGTGGTGCCGGGCATCGGCGCCACCTGGGTTTGGTTCCTGCTGGTCAGCCGCATCGGCGCGGTGCGCGCAGCGACCTTCCATTTCCTGACGCCGTTCTTCGGGGTGTCGCTGGCAGCGCTGCTGTTGGGTGAAAACCTGGGCGCGGGCGACGTGATCGGCGTGGCGATCATCATGGTCGGCATTCTGGCAGTTCAGCTGTCCAAGGCCCCGCCGGTCAAGCGCCCGCCCCCCAGCTGAGGGCCGGGCGCCCCGGTCACGCGGCGCGCGGCGAAAAAATCGCCGTCGCCGGATCGCCCCGGTATCGCGCCAGATGGTCCGGCGCATCGGCCGCCAGCCGGGTCATCGCCGCCAGGATCGCGTCGATCTCGGCCTCGGGGGCGGCCCAGCACAGGTTCAGGCGCACGAAACCCGGCTTATCGATCTCGCGCCCCGACAGGATCGCCGTCCGCATCGCCTGCGATTCTTCCTCCCCGATGCCCAGCAACCGATGCACATAGGGACCGGCGCAGGCGCAGCCGCCCCGCGCCTGCACCCCGAACAGGTCCGACAGCATCCGCGTCGCCAGCTGCTGATGGACAAAGCCGCCCGCGCCATCGCCGATCCGGAAGGCCAGGATCGGCAGCCGCGCGATGTCGTCGCGGCCCAGCATCCGCAACCCGGCCACATTCCGCAGGGCCGCCGCCTTGGACAGCCAACGCCGATGCCGGGCGTCGATCCAAGGCTGGCCCACGTGATCCTTCAGCGCAAAGACCAGCCCGGCGCGGATGTCGCCCACGACATTGGGGGTGCCTGCCTCCTCGCGGGCTTCGACCTGGGTGGCGTAATCATGGCCCGAATCGTTGACGAATTTCACCGTGCCGCCGCCAGGCAGGCTGGGCCGGTCCGACCGCACGGCATCGCGACGCAGGATCATCACCCCCGATGCCCCCGGACCGCCCAGGAACTTGTGCGGCGATGTCACCACCGCATCCATCCCCAGCCCCATGTCGATCGGCAGATAGGGCGCCCCCCCGGCGTAATCCCAGACCATCGCGGCCCCGGCGGCCTTGGCCATGGCGGTGATGCCGGCCACGTCGCTCAGCGCGCCCGTCACGTTCGAAGCCGCCGACATCGCCACGATCCGCCGCCCCTTGCCCGCCAGCGCCTTGGTCAGCGCCTCCACGTCCGGCCCGCCCTGTGCGCCCTCAGGCAGCTGGATCACCGTCGCGCCGCTTTCGCGCCATGGCAGGATGTTGGAATGATGCTCATAGGGGCCGATGATCACCGTCACGTCCGGCCCGGCCTGCATCAGATGCACCAGCCGGTTGATCCCCGCCGTCGCACCCGATCCGGTGAAGATGACGGCATGATCGACCCCGCCCCCGACGCAGCCCAGGATCTGCGCCCGCGCCGCGCGCCGCATGCGCGTCATCATCCCGCCGCAATGGCTGGCCTCGGTATGGCTGTTGGCATACCAGGGCAGAACATCCTCCATCACTGCCCGTTCGACCTGCCGCAGCGCCCGCCCCGAAGCGACGTAATCGGCATAGATCATGCGCCGCGGCCCGAACGGCCCATCGATCACCTGATCGTTCCCGATGATGTCGCGATGCAGATCCTCGGGGCGCCCCAGACCTGCGCGAAACCTGTCGAAAATATCCATGCCAACCCTCGTTCATTGGCCTGCAAGGTGACACGGAAAGCAGCAGGATTTGATTTCTCTTTTGCTCAAATACCCCTATTCTGCGGGTCATATGAACGACCAGACATATCAGATCGACGAAATCGACAACCGCATCCTGTCGGCGCTGCAGCAGGACGGAACCCTGTCGCAACGCGACCTGGCCGACCGCATCGGCCTCTCGCAGAACGCCTGCTGGCGGCGGCTGCAGAAATTGACTGCGGTCGGCATCCTGCAGGGCAACCGCGCAGTGATCGATGCGGCCCGCGCCGGATTGCATCTGACCGTCTTTGTGATGATCCGCACCCGCCATCATGACGATGCCTGGGCCGGCCGGTTCCGCGCCCGCGTCGAATCCATCCCCGAGATTACCGAGTTTCACCGCATCGGCGGCGAATGGGACTATATGGCCAAGCTGGTGACGACATCGATGTCGGGCTATGACCGCTGCTACAAGGCTTTGATCCGCGACATGGATCTGGAACGCGTCACGGGCGTTTTCTCGATGGAGACGATCTTCACGGCCCGCCCGCTGCGCCTGCCGCGTTGATTTTCGCGAAACACTCGCCATCTGGATCCTATGCGCGCCGATCAGATCTTGCACCCGACCGAGGCCGGGCTTTACTGCCCGCCCGGCGATTTCCATATTGACCCGATCCGCCCGGTCGCCCGCGCGCTGATCACCCACGGGCATGGCGATCACGCCCGCGCCGGCCATGGGGCCGTCATGGCGACCCGTCAGACGCTGGACATCATGGCCATCCGCTATGGTGCCGATTTCACCGAAACCCGTCAGGTGGCCGACGGCCCGATCCGCGTGGGTGATACCACCGTCAGCTTTCATCCCGCGGGGCATATCCTGGGCTCGGCGCAGATCGCGGTGCAGCCGGACAAGGGCCCGAAGATCGTCGTTTCGGGCGATTACTGCCGACGCCCCAATCCCGTCTGCGCGCCCTATGAACCCGTCCCCTGCGACATCTTCGTGACCGAGGCGACCTTCGGCCTGCCGGTCTTTCGCCATCCCGACCCGCTCCAGGAAATGGCCCGCCTGCGCGCCAGCATGGCCGAATTTCCCGAACGCCAGCACCTGATCGGGGCCTATGCGCTTGGCAAGGCGCAGCGGGTGATCTCGTTGGCCCGGCAGGCCGGGATCGACGGTCCCATCGCCATCCACGGCGCAGTGCAGCGGCTGTGCGACTACCACGTCGAACAGGGGATCGATCTGGGCGAACTGATCCCCGCCACCGCTGCCGACGTGCCTGCCCAGCTGGTCATCGCGCCGCCCTCGGCCTTCGCCAGCGCTTGGGTGCAGCGGTTCCGCGACCCCGTCATCGGTTTCGCATCGGGCTGGATGCAGGTCCGCGCCCGCGCCCGTCAGCGCGGGGTTGAGCTGCCTTTGGTCATCAGCGACCATGTCGATTGGCCGCAGGTCACGCAGACCATCCGCGACCTGGCCCCGTCCGAGGTCTGGATCACCCATGGCAACGAAGACGGGTTGATGCGCTGGTGCGAACTGCACCAGATCGCCGCCCGCCCCCTGCGGCTGGTCGGATACGAGGACGAGCCCGAATGAAGGCCTTCGCCACCCTGCTGGAGCGTCTGGCCTTCACCGCCGCGCGCAATGCCAAGCTGCGCATCCTGCGCCATTACCTGGAACAGACCCCGGACCCCGATCGTGGCTTTGCCCTGGCGGCCCTGACCGGCGATCTGAAGCTGCGCGCCGTGACGCCCAAGCTGTTGCGCGGGCTGATGGCCGAACGGGTGGATGAACAGCTGTTCGCATTGTCCTATGATTTCGTGGGCGATCTGGCCGAAACCATCGCGTTGTTGTGGGATGGTGACGGCGACGATGACGTCCCCTTGGGCGACGCGGTGACGCTGTTGTCGGATACGGGACGCGCGGGCCTGCCTGCCGCCATCAGCGCCATGCTGGACCGCCTGGGTCCGTCGGAACGGCTGGCCTTCCTGAAGCTGGCCACCGGCAACATGCGCGTGGGGTTGTCCGCCCGCATGGCCCGCATGGCGCTGGCCGAAATGGGCGAACCGCAGATCAAGGACCTCGAGGAGATCTGGCACGGCCTGACGCCCCCCTATCAGCCGCTGTTCGACTGGATCGCGGGCGGGGCGCGGCCCGAACATGCGGCCAAGGCGCCGTTCCGCCCGGTCATGCTGTCCACCCCCGTCGATCTGGACCAGCTGCGCGCGCTGGACCCCGATGACCATGTTGCCGAATGGAAATGGGACGGCATCCGCGTGCAGGCGATCAACGACGCGGGCGTGCGCCGGCTGTACAGCCGCACCGGCGAGGATATCAGCGGTTCCTTTCCCGACGTGATCGAGGCGCTGAATTTCGACGGCGCGGTCGATGGCGAATTGCTGGTCCGGCGCGGGGCCGACGTGGCGCCTTTTGGCGATCTGCAAAAGCGCCTTGGCCGCAAGGTGGTGGGCCGCGCCATGCTGGACAGCCATCCGGCGGGGCTGCGCGTCTATGACCTGATGATCTGGGACGGGCAGGACCTGCGCGACATGCCGCATCAGGACCGCCGCGCGATCCTGCAACGGGCCGATTTCGGCAGCGACCGGATCGACGTGTCACCCCTGCTGGATTTCACCAGTTGGGACGATTTGGCCGCTTTGCGCGCCGATCCGCCCAGCATCGTGATCGAAGGCGTGATGATCAAGCGCCGCGACAGCCCTTATGTCGGCGGCCGTCCCCGCGGACCCTGGTTCAAGTGGAAGCGCGACCCGATGGTGGTCGATGCGGTGATGCTCTATGCGCAGCGCGGGCATGGCAAGCGGTCGGGCTTCTACAGCGATTTCACCTTCGGCCTGTGGGACGGGGACGTGCTGGTGCCGGTCGGCAAGGCCTATTTCGGCTTCACCGACGAAGAGCTGCGCGAGCTGGACCGTTTCGTCAGGAACAACACCACCGAACGTTTCGGCCCCGTCCGGTCCGTCGCGCCCAAGCTGGTGCTGGAGGTCGCGTTCGAGGGGTTGAACGCATCCGCCCGCCACAAATCCGGCGTCGCCATGCGTTTTCCGCGCATCAGCCGCATCCGGTGGGACAAGCCCGCCCCCGAGGCCGACCGGCTGGAGACCCTGAAAGCCATGATCCCGTGACACTGCCCCCGCGTTTCCAAGACTGGTTCACCCGTCAGGGCTGGCAGCCTCACCCCCACCAGATCGCGCTGTTGCAGGCGACGGGCGACACGCTGCTGATCGCACCGACGGGGGGCGGCAAGACGCTGGCCGGGTTCCTGCCGACGCTGGTCGATCTGGCCGAACCGCATGACGGGATGCACACGCTCTATGTGTCGCCCCTGAAGGCGCTGACCGCCGATATCGCCCGCAACCTGTCGCGCCCCGTGGCCGATCTGGGGCTGGATATCCGCATCGAGGATCGCACCGGCGACACCCGCGCCAGCCAGCGTGCGCGCCAGAAGGTCGATCCGCCCGACATCCTGCTGACCACGCCCGAATCGCTGGCGCTGATGCTGTCCTATGAACAGGCGCCGCGCATCTTCGGAGGCTTGCGCCGGGTGGTCCTGGACGAACTGCACGCGCTGGCCGAAAACAAGCGGGGCGATCAGCTGATGCTGTGCCTGGCACGGCTGAAGGCACTGGCCCCCGACGTCACCGTGACCGGCCTTTCGGCCACGGTCGAGGACCCGCAGGCTCTGGCCGCTTTCATGGGCGGGGCGCAGGTCATCGACGCCGATCCGGGCCCCGATCCCGACATCGCCATGCTGCCCACAACCAACCCCGCCCCCTGGGCCGGCGGCGGGGGGCATTACGCGGTCCGCGACGTGCTGGCGCAGGTGGCCAAGGCCACCACCACCATCATCTTCATCAACACCCGCGCCCAGGCCGAGCTGTTCTTCCAGGCCATCTGGGCCGCCAATGACGACAACCTGCCCATCGGCCTGCACCATGGCAGCCTGTCGCGCGAAGCCCGCCAGCGGGTCGAGGCCGCGATGGCCGCCGGTGAATTGCGCGCCGTCGTGGCGACCGGCAGCCTGGATCTGGGCATCGATTGGGGGGCCGTCGATCTGGTCATTCAGGTCGGCGCGCCCAAGAACGTCAAGCGGCTGGTCCAGCGGATCGGGCGGGCCAACCACCGCTACAACGCGCCAAGCCGCGCGCGGATCGTGCCCGCCAACCGGTTTGAGGTGATCGAATGCACCGCCGCCCTGCAGGCGGTGCGCGAACGCGATCTGGATGGCGATCCGCGCGGCCCCGGCCCCTTGGACGTGCTGTGCCAGCATATCCTGCTGACGGCCTGCGCTGGCCCCTTCGATGCCGACGCCCTGTTCCGCGAGGTGCGCGAGGCCGGACCCTATCGCCACCTGACTCGTGACGATTTCGACGCCTGCCTGGATTTCGCGGCGACCGGCGGCTATGCCCTGCGCGCCTATGACCGCTGGCAGCGGCTGATGCTGCGCGACGGGCTGTGGCGGCTGCGCGACCCGCGGGCCACGCGCGACCTGCGGATGAATATCGGTACCATCGTCGAGGCCGAGATGCTGAAGGTCCGTTTCCGCGGCCGGGGCGGCGCCCCCTTGGGCGAGGTCGAGGAAAGCTTTGCCGCCACGCTGGAATCCGGCGACACCTTCCTGATCGGCGGGCAGACCGTCCGCTATGACGGGCTGCGCGACATGGTGGTCGAGGTCACCAAACAGCCCGCCCGCGAGCCCAAGATCGCGGTCTTTTCGGGGCTGAAGATGGCGACCTCGACCCAGCTGTCGCATCGGGTGCAGGCGCTGATCGGCGATCCGACGCAACATGGCACGCTGCCCGCCGACACCGCCGATTGGCTGGGGCTGCAGGCCACCGTCAGCGCGCTGCCGCGCCCCGGCGTGCTGGTCAGCGAAAGCTTTCCCCATCAGGGGCGTTGGCATCTGGCGGTCTATGGCTTTGCCGGACGCAACGCGCTGCAGACGCTTGGCCTTCTGATGGCCCGCGTGATGGAGGAGGCGGGCCTTGCGCCCTTGGGTTTCCTGTCCACGGATTACGCGCTGCTGATCTGGTCGCTGGACCCGGTGACCGATCCCGCGGCCCTGCTGGACCGCCATGCCCTGCGCGAGGGTCTGGGCGACTGGCTGGGCCGCAACGCCGTGATGAAGCGCAGTTTCCGCAATGTCGCGACCATCGCGGGGCTTATTCACCGCAACCTGCCCGGACAACGCAAATCGGGGCGCCAGGCGACGTTTTCCAGCGACATCCTTTACGACACGCTGCGGCGCTATGATCCCGATCACCTGATGCTGCGCATCACGACCGACGAAGCGCGGCGCGGATTGGTCGATTTCGACCGGATCGAGGAAATGCTGGATCGCAGCGACCGGCTTGATCACCGCATGCTGGATCGCGTATCGCCCTTGGCGGCGCCCCTGATGCTGGAAAAGGGTCGGGTGCCGATCGCGGGGCAGGGCCGCGAGCGTCTGGCCGAGGCCGAGGCCGCCGCCCTGATGGCAGAAGCGGGACTGACGTGACGACGCATGATTTCAACTTCGACGGCCAGCGGCTGCAGGCGCGACCCTCGGGAGCGTTGTTCTGGCCTGAACGCCGCTGGCTGGTCGTGGCCGATCTGCACCTTGGCAAATCCGAACGCATGGCCCGACGCGGCGGTGCGCTGCTGCCGCCCTATGAAACCCAGGCCACGCTGGACAGGCTGGGCGCCGAGATCGAGGCGACCGATCCCCGCAGGGTCATCAGCCTGGGGGACGGCTTTGATGACGATGCCGCGGGCATGGCGCTGCCCGATCCCGTCTGCCACGCGCTGCAGGCCATGGCGCAGGGGCGGGACTGGACCTGGATCAGCGGCAATCACGATCCGGGTGCGCTGAACCCACGCCTGCCGGGGCAGGTTCTGGCGCAGATGGACGAGGGCCTGATCTTCCGGCACGAAGCGGGGCAGGGGCCGGATGTCTCGGGGCATTTCCATCCCTGCCTGCGCCTGGCCGGACAACGGATGCGGTGCTTTCTGGCCGGGACCGATCATCTGATCCTGCCCGCCTTTGGGGCCTATACGGGCGGGCTGGCCATCGACGATCCGGTTCTGCGTGTACTGGTGCCCGCGGGCATGGCCATCGCCTGTGCCCATCGCGCCATCCCCGTGCCCGTCACCGACCAGGCGGCACAGCCCAAACCGACCCGAACCCGGCAGCGCGCATGAAAAAGGGCCGACCCGCCCATGGCGTGTCGGCCCCTTGTTCAAGTTGCACCAAGATCAGAAGCGATAGTTCACGCCAAAGCTGACATTGCTGTGCGCGGGGGTCGCCTCGGACGTGATCGTTTCACCGAAATCATCCGAGAAACTGACGGTTTCCTTGCCCAGATCGCGATACTGATAGGCCGCAAAGATCGACATTTTGTCGTTGATCATACGTTCTACACCCAGGCCGGCAGCAATACCGGTGGCGCTGAAGCCATCGGTATAGGACTGGCCACCGGTCGACAGGTTATAGTCGAAATCGCCATGGGCCACACCAAAGGTGCCATAGATCAGGGTGCCGGGCTGAACTTCGTAGCCGGTCTTCATGACCAGCGTGACCAGATAGTTCAACTCGGATTCGATGGTGGCCGCGGTTCCGAAGGGCAGGATGTCGGTTTCGCCGTCGACGCTGCCGCCTTCGACGCCCAGTTCCGGACCGAAGACCCAGTTGCCGCGCTGCCAGCGATAGCCGGCATGCAGACGGGCGGTCACACCCTTGATGTCGGCATCGCCAAGGTCGGTATCGCGGGCGATTTCCTCGCCATCCTCGACAACCGCAATGCCGACTTCGTCGTCACTGCCAAAACTGTAGCCCAGACCGCCGCCGACATAGGCCCCTGCCCAGTTGCTGGCGACCGGCGCCTCGTCGATCATGACGGGCTGCGCTTCGACGACGGGAACGATGGCGCCGCCAGCAAAGGAAGCCCCCGCGCTCAGCATCATGACAGTGGTGGTGGTGAACATGGGCATGAGATTCATGGCTAACTCCTGAAACAACGGGCCACCAAATGGAGGCTTTACCAGCGGAAAACTGCCACCTTTTACTACGAAAGCATGCTTTCAGGCAAATCAAACCAAGGGGACACGTCCGACATAATACCAAAGGTTATGGTCGAACGTGCTTATTTGGCAACAAATGCTTGGCAGAAAGCTCAGGTATCCAGGTTTTCCACGTTCAACGCATTTTGCTGGATGAATTCGCGGCGCGGCTCGACCACATCGCCCATCAGCTTTGTAAAAAGATCCTCGGCTTCGGCCACGTCTTCGATCCTGACTTGCAGCATCGTGCGGGCGACCGGGTCCAGTGTGGTTTCCCACAGCTGCTCGGGGTTCATCTCGCCCAGACCCTTGTAGCGCTGCAGCGACAGGCCCTTCTCGCCTTCCAGGAACACGGCCTGCAACAGGCCAAGCGGGCCATAGATCGGCTGGTCGCGGTCCTTGCGGATCAGGCGCGCGGGCTTGGCATAGATGTCCTGCAGCGCTTGGGTCATTTCGCCCAAGCGACGGCTTTCCCCGCTGCGCAGCATCTGCCCATCCAGGGTGCGGCTTTCCTCGACGCCGCGCAGGGTGCGGATCAGGCTGATGCCGGCGTCCTGCGTGGGCCGACCTTGCCAGCCGCGTTCGTATTCCTCGGCAATCAGGTCCAGGCGCGCGCTGATATCGTTGGCCACATCCTGGGGGTCGTCGTCGATCCGGCCCGGGCGCAGGGCCCCGGCGATGGCCGCCTGTTCGGTGATGTGCGGCGGATAATGCGTCGGGTAAAGCCGCAGGATGCGCCGCGCCATGCGGGCTTCCTCGACCACGCGGGCCAGGTCGTTGCCGGTGATCTCCTCGCCCGAGGCAAGCCGGAGGGCCGCACCCTCGACGCCCTGCTGGATCAGGTAATCCTCCAGCGCGGCCTCGTTCTTCAGATAGACCTCGGACCGGCCGCGGCCGACCTTGTAGAGCGGCGGCTGCGCGATATAGAGATGCCCGCCTTCGATCAGCTCCGGCATTTGGCGGAAGAAGAAGGTCAGCAGCAGCGTGCGGATATGCGCGCCGTCGACATCGGCGTCGGTCATGATGACGATCTTGTGGTAGCGCAGTTTCTTCAGGCTGAATTCGTCGCGCCCGATGCCGGTGCCAAGCGCGGTGATCAGCGTGCCGATCTGGTCGCTGCCCAGCATTCGGTCGAACCGCGCGCGTTCCACGTTCAGGATCTTGCCGCGCAGGGGCAGAACGGCCTGGTTCTGGCGCGACCGCCCTTGTTTCGCCGACCCGCCAGCCGAGTCACCCTCGACGATGAACAGTTCGCTGAGTGCCGGGTCCTTTTCCTGGCAATCGGCCAGCTTGCCGGGCAGGGACGCCACGTCCATCGCCGTCTTGCGCCGCGTCAGCTCGCGCGCCTTGCGGGCGGCTTCGCGGGCCAGGGCGGCTTCGATGATCTTGCCGACGATCTGGCGGGCCTCGGTCGGGTTCTCCTCGAACCACTCGGCCAGCTTTTCGCCGACCAGTCCTTCGACGGCCGGACGAACCTCACTGGAGACCAGCTTGTCCTTAGTCTGGCTGGAGAATTTCGGGTCGGGCACCTTGACGGACAGCACGCAGGTCAGGCCTTCGCGCGCATCATCGCCGGTAAAATCGACCTTTTCCTTTTTCGCGATGCCGCTGTCCTGCGCGTATTTGCCGATCACGCGGGTCAGCGCGCCACGGAAACCGGCCATGTGTGTGCCGCCATCGCGTTGGGGGATGTTGTTGGTGAAGGGCAGCACCGTCTCGTGATAGCTGTCGTTCCACCACATCGCGACCTCGACCCCGATGCCGTTCTTTTCGCCGGTCATGAAGATCGGCTCGGGCATGACCGAGGTCTTGGAGCGGTCGAGGTATTTCACGAATTCCCGCACGCCGCCTTCATAGAACAGCTCGGTCTTCTGCAGTTCCGCGTGGCGTTCATCCTCCAGGATGATGCGCACGCCGCTGTTCAGGAAAGCCAGTTCCCGCAAGCGGTTTTCCAGGGTCTTGAAGACATAATCCAGGTTGCTGAACGTGCCCTCGGGGTGGTTGGACTTGGCGGATGCCAAAAAGCGAACCTCGGTCCCTTTTTCGCCGGGCTGGGCATCGCCGACCTCGCGCAGGGATTCGACCGTGTCGCCATGTTCGAAGCGGACGTAATATTCCTTGCCGTTGCGCCAGATGCGCAGCTCCAGCCAATCCGACAGCGCGTTCACGACCGACACGCCCACGCCGTGCAAGCCGCCCGACACCTTGTAGCTGTTCTGGTCGAACTTGCCGCCCGCATGCAGCTGGGTCATGATGACTTCGGCGGCACTGACGCCCTCGCCGGCATGCATGTCGACCGGGATGCCGCGACCATTGTCGCGCACGCTGACGCTGCTGTCGGCATGGATCTTGACGCGGACGAAATCGGCGTGACCGGCCAGGGCCTCGTCGATGCCGTTATCGACGACCTCATAGACCATGTGGTGCAGGCCGGATCCGTCATCGGTATCGCCGATATACATGCCGGGCCTTTTGCGCACGGCCTCCAGTCCCTTGAGAACCTTGATGGAATCGGCGCCGTATTCGGCAGGCTGAGAGGCTGTGTCGGTCATGCGTCGGGCTTCCTGTTCGTCATGCCTCGATATAGTGCTTCGGGGCGGCAAAGTCACGGCTTTGACAGGGTTTTTCCCCGCCATGGGCAGGTTTTCTGCCCCCATGTGGCCAAAGGGACGGGGCGGGTCACGAAAGGGCGGGCAGATCGGACCGCCCGTCATGCTTTTCCACCGCAAGCCGCCGTGCCGCATCGCCCAGATCGGCAAACAGCTCGGGGCCCGTTCCCGTCAGCAGGCTTTGCGCGGGCAGGTCGCGGATCAGGTCGTAAAGGGCCGCGCGGCGGTCGCCGTCCAGATGGGCCGCGACCTCATCCAGCAGCAGCAGGACCGGCTGATCGGACAGGGCGCGGGCATTGGCCATGATCAGCGACAAAAGCAACGCCTTCTGCTCTCCGGTCGATGACAGGGCCGCGGGCATGTCCTGCGGTCCCCATGTCGCCCCCAGATCGGCCCGATGCGGCCCTGTCAGGCTGCGGCCGGCGGCAAGATCGCGCGGGCGCATCGCGGCCATGCGCGCGGCGATGCTGTCGGCGTCGTCGTCATCGGCATGGCCTTCGCCCGCCAGCAGGGTCAGGGTCGCGGCCGGAAAGGCGTCCGACTGCCCCTGCGCGGCCATGATGGCGGACAGCGCGGCCTGACGGTTGCGGGTCAGCGCCGCCCCGGCTTCGGCCATCTGCGCCTCGAGCGCGCGATACCAGCCGGGGTCCCCGATCTGGTCGCGCAGCAGGCGGTTCCGTTCGCGCATGGCCTTGTCATAGGCCAGCGCCAGATCGGCGTGGTCGGGCATCAGCGACAGGGTGACCCGGTCCAGAAAGCGGCGGCGCCCTTCGGGGGCCTCGGTCCACAGCCGGTCCATCGCGGGCACCAGCCAGATGACGCGCACCAGCCGCGCCAGGGCCGTCTGCGGAACGGGCTTGTCGTCCAGGGCGACGGTGCGGGTCTGGTCGGGCGGGGCCTGCGTGACCACCCGGTGGTCGCCCAGATCGGCGGCGATGCGCCAGCCAGCGTCCTTGCCCTGCCGCGCCTGTTCGGGCGCAGCCGAACCGCGCAGCCCGCGGCCGGGGGCCAGCATCGACACGGCTTCCAGAATGTTGGTCTTGCCCGACCCGTTCGGTCCGAAGATCGCCACGGGCCGGGCGTCCAGGTCCAGGTCCAGCCGGGGCCAGGACCTGAACTGTGCCAGCGACAGACGGCTTAACGTCAAACGCGCATCGGCATGACGACATAGACGGCGCTGAGGTCGCTGCCCTCGCGGATCAGGGCCGCATCGCCCGAGCCGTTGAACAGGAAGACCGCATTGTCGCGATCGACCTGGTTGGCGATTTCCTGCAGATACTTGGCGTTGAAGCCGATCTCCAGCGGCTCGGAGTCATAGGCCACGACCAGCTCTTCCTCGGCGGCGCCGGAATCGGGGGCGTTGACCGACAGGACCAGCTTGTCGCTGTCCAGGGACAGCTTGACGGCGCGCGAGCGTTCGCTGCTGACGGTGGCCACACGGTCCACCGCGCGGGCGAAATCGGTGGCGTCCACCTCCAGCTTGCGGGTGTTGCCCTGCGGGATGACGCGGCTGTAATCGGGGAAGGTCCCGTCGATCACCTTCGAGGTCAGGGTGATGGTGGTGGTGGCGAAGCGCACCTTGGTCTCGCTGACCGAAACCGAGATCTCGTCCTCATCCTCGTCCAGCAGCTTGCGCAGCTCGCCCACGGTCTTGCGCGGCACGATGACGCCAGGCATGTCCTCGGCGCCCGCCGGCAGGGGGGCGTCGATGCGCGCCAGGCGGTGGCCGTCGGTGGCCACGCAGCGCAGCACCGGTCCGTCCTCGGACTTGGCGACATGCATATAGACGCCGTTCAGGTAATAGCGCGTCTCCTCGGTCGAGATGGCGAATTTCGACTTGTCGAACAGGCGGCGCAGCACCTTGGCGGGCGCGGTGAAGGTGGCGCTGTATTCGCTGGTCGCCATGACCGGGAAATCCTCGCGCGGCAGCGTCGCCAGGCTGAAGCTGGACCGCCCGGCCTGAACCGCCAGCCGGCCCGTCGCATCGTCGGCGCTGATCTGGACCAGCGCCCCGTCGGGCAGCTTGCGCGAGATCTCGTTCAGCATCACCGCGCTGACAGTCGTCGATCCGGGGCGTTCGACATGGGCGGGCGAATGGTCCAGCACCTCGGTGTCCAGATCGGTCGCGCGGAAGCTGACGCCATCGGGCGTCGCCTCGATCAGCACGTTGGCCAGGATCGGGATGGTGTTGCGGCGTTCGACGACGGATTGGGCCTGCGATACGGCCTTGACCAATACGGCGCGCTCGATCGAGAATTTCATAAGCTTCCCCTGTCATTCAGGCGCATCGGCCGGTTTGTCGGACCTGATGTGTAACCGCCCGCGCGGGCGGTCACAAGAATAACGTGAGGGGGTGGGTGCTTACGCCTCCAGCATCCGCTTGAGGACGGCGATGTCTTCCGACATGGCGCTGTCGTCGATGATCAATTCCTCGATCTTGCGGACACCGTGCATGATGGTGGTGTGGTCCCGGCCCCCGAAGCGACGGCCGATTTCCGGCAGCGACCGGCTGGTCAGCTGCTTGGACAGATACATGGCGATCTGGCGGGGCCGGGCGACATTGCGGGCGCGTTTCGGACCCATCATGTCGGCCAGGCGGATATTGTAATGTTCGGCGACCTTGCGCTGGATGTCGTCGATGTTGATCTTGCGGTCGTTGGTGCGCAGGATGTCGGCCAGGCATTCCTGGGCCACCTCCAGCGTGATCTCGCGGCGCAAGAGGCTGGCATGCGCGAACAGACGCTGCAGCGCGCCTTCCAGCACGCGGACGTTGGTGGTGATGCGATGCGCCAGGAATTCCAGCACGCCCGCGCCGATCTCCAGGTCGGGCTGCTGGGCGCGGAAGACGGCGGTCTTGGACTGCAGGATGCCCAGACGCAATTCATAGGTGGTCGGGTGCAGGTCCACGATCAGGCCGCAGGACAGGCGCGACTTGATGCGTTCCTCGAGGCCCTTGATCTCGGCGGGGGCGCGGTCGGCGGAAATGACGATCTGCTTGCCCTGATCGACCAAGGCGTTGAACGTGTGGAAGAATTCTTCCTGGGTGCTGTCCTTGCCGGCGATGAACTGGACGTCATCGACCATCAGCATGTTCACGTTCCGGAACATGCCCTTGAAATCCATGATGGTGCTTTCGCGCAGCGCTTGGACAAAGCGGTACATGAACTGTTCCGCCGACAGATACAGCACCTGCGCCGAGGGGTGGCGGGTCTGATAATCATGCGCGATCGCATGCATCAGGTGCGTCTTGCCCAGGCCCACGCCGCCATAGAGGAACAGCGGGTTGAAGCCCACGGGCCCGCCTTCGGCCACGCGGCGGGCGGCGGCATGGGCCAGTTCGTTCGGCTTGCCGACGACGAAATTTCCGAAGGTATAGCGCGGGTCCAGCGGCGCGCCCAGATCGGCGCGGGGGGCGACGCGCGCGGTCGGGGCCTGGGCGGGCATGTCGGCCGGGGCGGCGGCCTGCGCTGCAGGGCGTGCCGCGGCACTGCCCACGTCAAAGCGCAGCCGTTCGACATGTTCGCCGGTCCGGTTCAGGACCGACATGATTTCCTTGGCAAAGTGACGGTTCACCCAGTCCGAGATGAAGCGCGTCGGGCTGATGAAGCGCGCGGCGCCCTCTTCGATGGCGGCAAGACGAAGCGGCTTGATCCAGTGGTTATAGTTGTTCGGCCCAACGCTGCTTTCCAGTTCGGCGCATGCCTGACCCCAGATCTTGTCCATCATCTTCCGTATCCCGTGCCTGTCCCCAAATCCCGCCGGGCGATCCGACGGGACAACGTTCACGCAGCAAGGGCCGTGACGCAGAAAAACAGGCATCCTCCGCGTCCGAGACCTCGGTCGCTAGAAGGGCGCCAGCCCGCTTTTCCAGTTCACAGACACAGATCCCGTGACAGCCGATGGCAGCCGACAGTCCGAAACCCGAGAGCAGAAGAAGGACGGTTGTCCCGACCTCGTCGCCCGGTCGATTTCTTGGTCGGCATCTGCCGGCCCCGAGGTTCGACCCGTCCCCCAAGCGACGTGAATCGCAAGATGGAAATTAGCCTCAGCGCGACGACCGCTGCAACCGAACTATGCGCTTGACAGCAACTTGGCGAAATCGAATCTGCGAGCCCTTTGACTCCAAAGACAAAAAACTGACTGTCTTGAAAATAAAGGATTTTATCGCTTTTCGCAGGCGCAGAAATGCAGATCGGGCGCAAAGCAAAGCTTGCACCCGATCGGTCGTTTCCAAGGCCTATCGTGGCCGTATGTCTGGATATTCTTCAGCCCCGAAGGGCGGGCCATCAGGCCGTCTGCAGCGCCTTGACGCGGGCTGCTAGGCGCGAAACTTTCCGCGATGCAGTATTCTTGTGCACGATGCCCTTGGTGACGCCGCGCATCAGTTCGGGCTGGGCGTTCTTCAGGGCTTCGCGGGCGGCGTCCACGTTGCCGCTGGCAATCGCTTCTTCGACCTTGCGCAGATAGGTGCGGATGCGCGAACGGCGGGCTTTGTTGATGTCGGTGCGACGCTCGGTCTGGCGTGCGCGTTTCTTCGACTGGGGCGTATTGGCCATGGGTCAGAATCCTAACGGGTCAGTTGCATTTCGATTGCGCAAAAGCCCCATGGCGCCGCACCCCGAAAGGTACGGTCATGATTCTTGCCTAAGCGGGCCCACACGCATGTAAGGGTGGGCCTATAGGACATGGGGCGGAAAAAGAAAACCCTTTTCAGCGGTCGCGGAACTGGGCTTCGCGTTTTTCCAGGAAAGCGGCCATGCCTTCCTTCTGATCCTCGGTCGCGAACAGCGCATGGAAGGCGCGGCGTTCGAACAGCAGGCCCTCGGCCAGGGTGGTCTCATAGGCGCGGTTGACCGATTCCTTGACCGTCTTGACCGCGATCTGCGATTTGTCGGCGATCTTGCGGGCGGCGGTCAGGGCTTCGGGAATCAGCTTGGGGGTGGGGACGACGCGGCTGACCAGCCCCGAGCGCTCCGCCTCGGCGGCATCCATGAAGCGGCCGGTCAGGTTCATGTCCATGGCCTTGGACTTGCCGACGAATCGCGTCAGGCGCTGCGTGCCGCCGATGCCCGCACAGACGCCCAGGTTGATCTCGGGCTGGCCGAACTTGGCGTTTTCCGCACAGATGATGAAGTCGCAGACCATCGCCAGCTCGCAGCCGCCGCCCAGGGCATAGCCGCTGACGGCGGCGATGATCGGCTTGCGGACGCGGGTGATCTTTTCGATCTGGGCGCCGAAGAGGTCGGCCTCATAGACCTCGACGAAGGATTTCTGCGACATTTCCTTGATGTCGGCACCTGCGGCAAAGGCCTTTTCGCTGCCGGTCAGGACGATGCAGCGCACCTTGTCGTTGCGGTCGGCGTCAGACAGGGCCGCAGACAGCTCGTCCAGAAGCGTGGCGTTCAGCGCGTTCAGCGCCTCGGGACGGTTCAGCCGGATCAGGGCGACCTCGTCCTCGATCTCCACGATGATGGTTTCAAAAGCCATGGGCTTGGACCTCGTTGCCAATTTGCATTGGCACAAGTCCTATCAGCTTGGACGCGGGAAATCCAAGCGTTCAGCGTTGGCAGGCCGGGCAGTAGAAACTGGACCGCCCCGACTGCACGATGCGCCGGATGGTCCCGTCGCATCCGTCCCGCAGGCAGGGTTGCCCCTCGCGGTCATAGGTGCGGAAGCTGTGCTGGAAATAGCCCAGCTCGCCGCTGGCCTGGCGATGGTCGCGCAAGGACGACCCGCCCGCCGCGATGGCATCCGACAGGACGTCGCGGATATGGCCGACCAGCGCCGCCAGCCGCGCCGCCCCGATCCGCCCCGAGGCCCGGCGCGGATCGATCCCCGCCCGCCACAGGGATTCGCTGACATAGATGTTGCCCAGGCCCGCCACGATGCGCTGGTCCAGCAACGCCTGCTTGATGGGCAGGCGCCGACCCGCCAGGCGCGCGGCCAGGTATTCGGGGGTAAAGACCGGATCGAAGGGTTCCGGCCCCAGATGGTCCAGCAGCGGATGCGCCGCGCCGTCGCGGATCAGGTCCACCATGCCAAAGCGGCGCGCGTCGTTGAAGGTGATGGTGGTGCCCGCATCGGTGGTCAGAACCACGTGATCGTGGCGCGCGATGATGCCCGGATCGCGGTGGAAACCGGCCAGGCCCGCGCCCTCGACCAGCATCCGCCCCGACATGCCCAGATGCCACAGCACCGTGCCGCCACGGTCCAGATCGGCCAGCAGGTATTTCGACCGACGCCGCAATGCGGTCACGGTGGCACCCGTCATCACCTGCACCAGGTCGGGCGGCATCGGCCAGCGCAGATCGGGGCGGCGGACCTCGGCGCGGGCGATGCGGGCGCCCTCCAGATGGGGCAGCAGGCCGCGGCGGACGGTCTCGACTTCGGGCAGTTCGGGCAATCGGGTTCCTTTCGTCGCATTGCACCCGTGGCGCATCGCGGTCATTGTGCCAGCGGCTGGCCGGACTTATCTGGCGATGGAACAGGTAAACGGCAAGCGTGATGACGGATTCAAAGACGACACATTTCGGTTTCCAGACCGTGGACGAAGATGCCAAGGCAGGCATGGTCCACGAGGTCTTTTCCAGCGTCGCGTCGAAATACGACGTGATGAACGACCTGATGAGCGTGGGCATCCACCGCGTGTGGAAGACGGCCATGATGGATTGGCTGGCCCCGCGCGAGGGTCAGCACCTGCTGGACGTGGCGGGCGGCACGGGCGACGTGGCCTTCCGGTTTCTGGACCGGGCGCCGCACGGCCGGGTGACGGTCTGCGACATGACCGAATCCATGCTGGTCGAAGGGCGCAAGCGCGCCGATGCGGTGGACAAGGCCGACCGGCTGGCATGGGTGACGGGCGATGCGATGGCGCTGCCCTTCGCGGATGCGACCTTCGACCGCTATACGATCAGCTTCGGCATCCGCAACGTGACCCGCATCCCCGATGCCCTGTCCGAGGCTTACCGCGTGCTGAAACCCGGCGGTCGCCTGATGGTGCTGGAATTCAGCCAGATCCCCGTCCCGGCGATGCAATGGGCCTATGACCGCTACAGCTTCAACGTCATCCCGGCGATGGGCAAGGCGGTGACGGGCGATCGCGACAGCTATCAGTATCTGGTCGAATCGATCCGCCGCTTCCCCGACCAGGAAACCTTTGCCCAGATGATCCGCGATGCGGGCTTTGGGCGGGTTCAGTACCGCAACCTGACCATGGGCATCGCGGCCCTGCATTCCGGCTGGAAGTTGTAGTTTCATGCGCGGCCCCCACAACATCCTGCGCCTGATCCGCACGGGCGCCACGTTCGAGCGCACCGGCGCGATGGAGGCCGTGCTGGACGCGGTCGAAGCCCCCGTCCGGCTGCGCGTCGCCGCCAGGGTGCTGGGCTGGCCGTTCCGCTGGCTGGGCTACAAGGGCGATCCGAACCTGCCGCCGATCACGCGGGCGATCACCGCATTGGGGCCGGCCTATATCAAGTTCGGGCAGATCCTCTCGACCCGCGCCGACGTGGTGGGGCCGGAACTGGCCGGGCAGCTGCGGATGCTGCAGGACCGCCTGCCGCCCTTCCCGACCCCCATCGCCAAGCAGGCCATCGCGGCCGAATTGCGCCGCCCCGTCGACCAGATCTTCTCGGAATTTTCCGAACCGGTGGCGGCGGCCTCGATCGCCCAGGTCCACCGCGCCCGCCTGCGCGACACCGGTCACGAGGTCGCGGTCAAGGTCGTGCGCCCCGGCATCGGCGCCGCCTTCAAACGCGACATCGACGCCTTCCATTTCGGCGCCCGCATCATCGAGATCCTGTCGCCCGGCACGCGCCGCCTGCGCCCCCGCGACGTGGTCAACCATTTCGAACACACGGTCATGGGCGAACAGGACCTGCGGCTGGAGGCGGCGGCCGCATCCGAATTCGCGGAAAACACCGCGCAGGACGCGGGCTTTCAGATCCCCATGCCGCATTGGGCCTATTCCTCGCGCAGCGTGCTGACCGCCGATTGGGCCGAAGGGCTGCCGATGGGCGATCCGCAGGCGCTGATCGCGGCGGGACACGACACGACCGACCTGGCACGGCGGGTGATCCAGCTGTTCCTGTCCCATGCCCTGCGCGACGGGTTCTTCCATGCCGACATGCATCACGGCAACCTGAAGGTCGCGGCCAATGGCGATGTCATCGCCTATGATTTCGGCATCATGGGCGAGATCGACGAATATACCCGCCGCGTCTATGCCGAGATCCTCTATGGCTTCATCCAGCGCGATTATCGTCGCGTCGCCCGGGTGCATTTCGAGGCGGGCTATGTCCCTCGCGACCAGGACGAGGCCGCCTTTGCCCGCGCCCTGCGCGCCGTGGGCGAGCCGATCTTCGGCGCCGATGCCAGCCGCATCAGCATGGCGAACCTGCTGTCCTATCTGTTCGAGGTGACCGAACGGTTCGGCATGCCCACAAGGACGGAACTGATCCTGCTGCAGCGCACCATGGTCGTGGTCGAAGGCGTCGCGCGTTCGCTGGACCCGCAGCTGAACATCTGGGACGCGGCCAAGCCGGTGGTGTCGGATTACATCAAGGGCAGCATCGGCCCCAAGGCGGCCCTGCGGGATCTGTCGCATGTGGCGCAGACCATCGGCCGCTATGGCCCGCTGTTGCCGCGCATCGTCGAACAGGCCCTGTGGGAACGCGCCCACCCCGAGGAAGCCCGCCTGACCGTCGTCCAGCCCAAGCCCGCCGTGCCCCTGTGGCTGGTGGCCGTGCTGGCCTTGGCGGCAGGGGCGGGCATCGGGCTGGGCCTGGGCTGAGGCTGGCGATCAGAAACAGATGATCTCGGCCTCGGCCTCGGCGCGGCGCAGGGTGGCGACGGTTTCGTTCATCTGCGCCATCCCCTTGAACATCGAGGACCTTTCGCCATTGGTCTGCTGCATGCGCAGGATGGTTTCGGCCCCGACATAACCCTCATAGGGCAGGATTTCGGCGATGCGGTCGATGGCGCAGGAACAGCGGTCCAGCATTTCCCGCGTGTTGCCGTTGGTGGCCATGCAGGTGGTCACGTATTCGACCCGGGCATTGGTGGGGTAATCGTTCACCGACTGCGCCGCCGCCGGCCAGGCCAGCAGGGCGACGCATCCGGCGGCGAAAACCCTCATTGCAGCACCAGCGTATTGCGATAGCCGGGGGTCTGGTCGGTGGCGGCGCGCAATTCGCGGATCGGGTCCTTGGGGTCATCCATGACGAAGGTCAGGGTCAGCGAATCGAAACCCTTCATCCGGGCGGCGTTCTGATCCTGGGCGAAGGGCTGGAAGGTCGCGACCTTGCGGCCATCCTGTTCGGTGATCTCTCCGCCGCGGAAGATGGCATCCTTCATCCGGTTGCGGATGTAATGCGGGCTGCCCCCGGTCAGGGCGGCCATGTCGCTCACGGTCTCTTCCAGGAAATAGGTCAGCACCGGGTCGCCTGCCGAAATCGGAAAGGGCCCGATCTTGCGGTTCGCCGTATCGCCCTGCTGTTGCAGCTGCAGCACCGGCTGCTGATCCGAAGGGTCGATGATCTGGCTCAGGATCAGGCGGCTATCGGCGGTCGGGCGGAACCCTTCGGCGGCGGGGCCTTCGACGGTCATCTGCCATTCCAGGGCTTCCTGCCCCAGATCCCACGGACCGCGTTCGGAAAAGACCGCATCGCCCGCCTCGGCGGCAAGCCCGGCCTGAGGAATCGAAAGGGCTGCCCAAAGGGCAATGGCAATGGCGCGTTTCATCATCTCTCGTCCTCCCAAACGTGGGGCCATGATGGGGCAGTGGGCGGGGATCGCAAGCCCCGCAATCGGTCCTGTCCACCCTTGGTCTTAGGCCAGAAGCCGGCCCAGCATCTCGGCCAGCTCGTGGGGATGGACGGGCTTTTCCAGCAGATGCACCCCCATCGCCGAACAGGTTCGCGCGATGATCGCGTCGCGATGGGCGGTGACCATGACGGCGGTGACAGGACGATCCGAGGCGGCCCGCAACGCCTCGATGGCCGCGACGCCGGTATCACCGTTTTCCAGGTGGTAATCGGCCAGGATGACGTCGGGGGGCTCGTCCCCCATGGTGGCCAGCGCCTCGGCCGTGCCGCCGGCGATGCGGGGAACCATACCCAGACGGTCGCGCAGGATCATCTCATAGCCGCGGCGCATGTCGGGATCGTTCTCGACGACCAGCGCGACCCGCCCGCGCAGGGCCAGGATGGCGGCATCGGTCGGCTTGTCGGGCTTGGCCTCGCGGGCGTGGACCAGGGGCAGGCCGACGCGGAAGGTGGTGCCCCGCATCGCTTCCGAACTGAAGCTGATCGGATGGCCCAGCTTGGCGCAGGCGCGGCGGACGATGGACAGGCCCAGGCCCATGCCGGGTGTCGCCTGATCATGGGTCAGGCGCTGGAATTCGTCGAAGATGCGGTTTCGATCCACGGCCGGAATGCCGATCCCCGTGTCATGGATGGTCAGCCAGCACATGCCACCCCGTCGCCTTGCGCCGACGATGACCCCGCCCTTGTTTGTATATTTGATGGCGTTCGATACAAGATTTTGTGCAATGCGCCGAAGAAAGACCGGATCGCTTTCCACGACCAGATCGGTCGGGCGGAACCCCAGTCGCAGATCCTTGGCCTCGGCCAGAGGCGCGAATTCGGCGGCCAGCCTCCGGAACAGATCGCCCAAGGGGACGGGCTGGCGGTTGAATTCGATCCGCTGGCTGTCCAGCCGCGAGATGTCCAGCACCGCGTGCATCAGCTGTTCGACCGATTCAAAGGCGCTGCCCAGCCTGTTGGTCAGCTCGGTCTGATGATCGTCCATGGGCGTGTCGGTCAGCGCCGACAGGAACAGCCGCGCCGCCGACAAGGGCTGCAACAGGTCATGGCTGGCCGCGCGCAGGAAGCGGGTCTTGGACCGGTTCGCCTCTTCGGCCGAGGCGCGGGCCACGGCCAGTTCGCGGTTGCGCTGCGACAGGTCGGTCATCGCCCGTTCCAGGTCGCGGGTGCGGGCCAGGACCTCCTGCTCCAGCGCGACGGCGGCCTGGAACATCGACCAGGCCGATCCGCGCGATTCCTCCAGCCGGTCGATGCGGTCGATCAGGACGGCATTGATGCGGTCCAGTTTCTGGACCTGGCGCGCGGGGGTGTCGTCGTCACGCAGCATCGCTGTCCCCGGCCTCGGGGGCCATGAAGGCCAGTCCCACGAAGGTTTGGTTCACATGCATGCCGCAATGCTGTTCGCCATAGGTGTTGAACCCGGCAATGCGATAGCGGCGATACATGGCCGACATGCAATCGGTCAGCCCGGCGCGTTCCAGCGCCAGCCGTCGCAGGATGCAGTCGAAGGCCAGAACCATCAACGGTGGGCGGGGCAGGGCGTCCAGCGCGTCGGAAAACCCCTGGGTCATGTCCTCGGCCCGCCCCAGGGTCAGCACGGTGCCGATATCGATGGCCGACAGCAGGGACAGGCCGTCATCCTCGGTCACGGCACTGATGGCGCGGACATGGTGACGGCGGCCCATGCGCAGCAGCAGCGGGTGGCGCGCGAATTCCGACGGCGTCAACCTGTCGGGGCTGAGCCCGGCCAGCCGCGCATATTCCAGCGCGGCGGGTTCGGCATTCAGTTCCAGGATGCGCCGCTTTTCGGGAATGGCGGCGGTGACCACGGCGCGGATCGGGGTGGGGCTGAAATGGGCGAAGGTCACCTCGGAAATGTCCAGATCCGTCTCGACCAGCATGAAGACCGCGACATTGGACATCACCCGCGATTGCGCCAACAGAGAGGTGCGTTCGAAATCCAGCCCGTCGCCCGCCGACCCCCCGATCACCGGCAGCGATGGCAGGGCCGCGTCCAAGGTGGCGACCAGCGCGTCCTCCTGTCCCGAAAGACCGTCGACCAGCAGCAGACCGAAAAGATTGCGCCGCGGATCGGGGCGAAAGGCCCGGTGCATGTGCCGCAGCCCCGCCAGCCAGTCCGACACCGGAAGCGCCGAGATGTCGGGCAGCACCATCGCCCGCGCCCGGAACTGCGTCGCCGGAAAGCCGATGGCCACCACGCTGTCGCTGGAATAGCCCTGTGGACCGATCTCTCCGGCCGATGAACAGCCGGTGATGACGCAATCGGGGGGCAGGTGGTCGCGCAACGCGGCGTCCAGATCCGCCAGCTGCTGTCCCTGCGCCCCGAACAGCAGCACCAGCGCGGGATTGATGCCGCGCAGGCCGTCCAGCAGGGTCGGGACCAGATCGGCCCCGCCGCGGTCAGCCTGCACGGCCACCGGCCCGGATGCGCCCTCCTTCGCCGCCGGGTCGGTATGCATCACCCAGCCTCGAAAAGCCGGATCGAATTGGCCAGCAGCACCGCCTGCGTGCGACGGCGTGCGTTGATCTTGGACATGATCGCCGTGATGTGGGTCTTGACCGTGGCCTCGGCGATCGACAGCTCGTAGCTGATCTCCTTGTTGGCCTTGCCCTTGCAGATCAGCCGCAGGATCTTCATCTGCTGCGGTGTCAACGAGGCAAAGCGGCGGGCCAGTTCGGCCCGTGCCTGATCCTCGGCCCCGTCCAGTTCCGGGCAATATCCCTCGGGGGTGACATGCTCGCCCTCCCACATGCGGCGCAGGCTGTCGACCAGCGCCTCGCGCGACAGGGACTTGCTGATGTAACCCTGTGCGCCCGCCGCCATCGCAGCCGAAATCATCGCCCCTTCCAGATCGGCCGAGATCATCGTGATGGGCACGTCGGGCAGTTGCCGACGCAGGGTGACGATGCCTTCGGCACCGCGGGCATCGGGCAGGTTCAGGTCCAGGATCACGGCATCGGGCGCGCCCTGCGTCCGGATCTGTTCGACGGCAGCCGCCAGGCTGCGGGCCGTGCGGACATTCTTCAATCCGAAGCTGATCTTCAAAGTCAGCGCCAGCGCATCGCACATCAACGGATGGTCATCGACGATCAGGATTTCACGGACCTGGTCGGCGGTGGGTCGCGGTGACGGCGCAGGGCGCGCCTGAATGGCGGCTGCGGTCATGGCATTCCTCCCTGGTTTTCGGCGGTGCCTCCTCCTCGAGGCGTCCCGTCCGAAAGGTCAGTTTAGGTAAGGTTGCACATAAAGCAAGCGTCATGGCGCGACCTAAGTCGCATGACCCGCGATTGGTCCTTGGGGCTTAGCCGCTGACCGGCTGGAAGGTTTCGTCCCAGACGTTGCCTTCGGTATCTTCGACATGGACATGGATCGGCCGACCGTCATCCTGATAGGCAAAACGGAAGACCGGGTCCTCGGCGACCGAGATGCCCGCCGCCATCGTGAACAGCACCCGGTCCCCCTGCCGAACTTCCAGCTTGTCGATGAAATGGGCGGGGATGTTCAGCAAGGTGTACTGATCGCGCTGCAACCCCGAAAAGTTCGGGTGTCGAATCATCAGCGTGCCGATGTCGCGCCCGTCCTCGGTCGCGGTCCGCCAGCGCATCTGGCCCATGGTGCGCGTCACCTCGGCCATGTTCTTGCCCGCCGGGGCCGAACAGCCGCCCGCCGCCTTGACAAAGCGCCCCGCCATGACCCGCGATCCGTCGGCGGTCGTGGCGATGCTGCGCAGGTCGGAATAGCGGTCGACACGAACGCGCATTTCGAAATCCAGCGGCATCAGCGCATCGCCGAAGGTGTATTCCGCGGCGACGGGCGCCGGGTTTTCATCGATCACGATCGTCGCCGCGGTCACCGGCGGCGCGTCCTGGGGCTGGATCAGCCGCACAGGCACGATGGCCGGGTCGTTGGCGCGATGGGGCGCGGTCAGGTCGATCACCCCCGGATCGACGGGCGGTTCGGTCGCAAGACCCACGACGGATTCGCGGATGTCCTCCCATGTGGGCGAGGGTTGCAGCGGGTTGTCCGGTGGCGTGCCCTGAGCCCAGAGGGGCGTGGCCAGCGCAAGCGCGGCGGCGATCAGCCAAGGCTTCATGTCCTATCCTCCCTTTGACATGCGCCGATAGACGAACTCGGTCGTGTCGGCGGCCGCATCCTCCTCGGCCCGCCGGACGATCTGCGCATGAAGTGGTGACTTGGAACAGACCGGGTCGGTTGCCCGCGCATCACCTGCCAAGGCCATAGCTTGACACCGACAGCCGCCGAAATCCACGGTTTTCCGCTCGCAGCTGGCGCAGGGTTCGGGCATCCATTCCGTGCCGCGAAAGGCGTTGAAGCTGTCCGACAGGTGCCAGATATCCGACAGGCTGCGGTCCTGCACGTTCTCGAAGCGCATCCAGTCGATCGATTGCGCGGCGTGGCAGGGCAGGACCGTGCCGTCCGGCCCAACATTCAGGCCAAGCGAGCCCCAGCCCCCCATGCAGGCCTTGGGATAGATGGCATGGTGATCGGCGGGGACGTAATCGATGACCATCCTGCCGCGCAGGCGGATGCGGGCCTCGTTGACGATCCGGCGCGCCGTTTCGGCCTGGTCGCGGGTCGGCATCAGCGCCTTGCGGTTCAGCTCGGCCCATCCGTGGAACTGGACGGTCGCCACCTCGATCCGGCGGGCGCCAAGACGTTCAGCCAGCGCGATCATGTCGGGCAGGCGGTCCATGTTCTGGCGGTGCACGACGGCGTTGATGGTCAGCGGAAAACCGATTTCGGTCACCCAATCGGCAAAGCCCATCTTCTTGTCCCAGGACCCCGGATGGCCGCTGATGCGGTCGGCCATGTCGGGGCGGATGCCCTGCAGCGACAGCTGGACGTGATCGACCCCCGCCGCGTCCAGTTCCAGCAGCCGGTCACGGGTGATGCCGATCCCCGAGGTGATCAGGTTCACATAGAGCCCCGCGTCGCGCGCATGGGCCACGATCTGCGCCAGGTCACGCCGGGCGCCCGGTTCCCCGCCCGAGATATGGACCTGCAACACGCCCAGTGCCGCCGCCTGACGAAAGACGCGGCCCCAGTCATCGGCGGTGATTTCCGATTTGGCGCGGATCAGCTCGACCGGGTTCGAACAATAGGGGCAGGCCAGTGGGCAGCGATGCGTGATCTCGGCCAGCATCGCCATGGGCAGGCCGGGGGTCACGGTGTTGCCGTCAAGGTCGCGGGGCTGTGCGGGAAGATCCTTCATGTGATGTCCCGCAGGAAGACCATGCGCCTTTCGATCAGCCCGGTCAGAAAGTCGCGGACATCGCCCTCGATCTGTTCCACCGGCGCGTCATAGCGAGCGGCCAGATCCCGTGTGATCTGCGCCAGGCTGCGTGCGCCGTCCAGTTCGCCCAGGATGGCATCGCCGATCTGGTCCAGCTGCATGGCGCGTTCGGGGGCCTGCAGCACGCGGATGTTGCGCAGCTGGTCATTCTCCAACCGCACGCCGCGCGGCAGATAGGGGACGTCGTCGGGGGTGATCAGTGCGGTCATGACAGCATTCCTTCGCCCGGTTGCCACGCGCCCGGCGGCGTGTTGCCCATGACATAGCCGTTCCACAGCGCATCCAGCTGCGCCCACAGGACATCCGTCTTGAAGATCAGCGCCGCCGCCGCCGCATCCTGCTTTTCGCGGGTGTCGGCATGGGTCAGCACGTAATCCAGGCCGAATTTGACGTCGTCGGGGGCCTCGGTCAGGCGCTTGCGGAAATAGGCCAGGCTGCTGTCATCGGCGAAATCGTAATGGGCCAGCAGCCCTTCGATGCGTTGGGCATGGATCTTGGGGGCGAACAGCTCGGTCAGGCTGGCGGCGACCGCGTCCAGCAGCGGCATGTCCCGCACGAAGCGGACATAGGCATCGACCGCAAAGCGCGTCGCCGGCATGATGCCCACGCCCGATGCGACATAGTCGGGGTCCAGCCCCACGGCCTGCGCCAGGGCCAGCCAGCGACGGATGCCGCCGCCTTCGGTCGTGCCGCCGTCATGATCCTCGATCCGCTTGCGCCAGGCGCGGCGCAGGTCGGGATCGTCAACGCGCGACATGAAGGCCGCGTCCTTCATGGGGATGCGCGACTGGTACATCCAACGGTTGATGACCCAGGCCCGGACCTCGTCGGGGGTGCAGTCGCCGCCATGCAGGCGGGCGTGGAACGGGTGGCGGTCGTGATATCGCTCGGCCCCGATGGCGCGCAGCCGCGCCTCGAAATCCTGGCGCGATTGCGCCTGATTCTGGATGTCCTTCACGGCAAGATCTCCATTCCGTCGCGACCCACCTGCCAACCCTGCGCGCGGGCCTGGGCCGTCTGCGCGCTGTCGGGGTCGGTCAGGGGGTTCGAATTGTTCATATGCACGAAGATCCGCTGCCCGATGGACATCCCATCCAGCGCGGTCATCGTGTCGGTCACGGCCATGTGGCCCATCCTGCGACCCGTCTTGACGCCCAGGCCCATGCGGATCATCTCGTCATCCTCCCACAGGGTGCCGTCGAACAGCAGCGCATCGGCGCCGTCGATCCGGGCCTTCAGCCAGTCGGGCATGTCGGCGCAACCGGGGATGTAGAAGGCGCGCTTGGCCCCGGCCTTCAGTTCGACACCGACCGTGGTCTCGCCCATCAGGCCGGTCTGAACCTCGCCCTGTTCCTGATACAGCGGCACCTTGCCCGGCACCGCGAACAGCGTGGCTGTCAGGCCGGGGGCCAGGTCGATGGTCCGGTCCAGCGCCACGGTCCGGCGCGGCACCAGATCGGCGCGTAGGGCGCCGATCATCGGATTGGCCGCCAAGGCATCATGGATCGCCTGCGTCGCGAACAGGTCATAGGGCTGGCTTTCGCGCAGCGTCAGCAGACCAGCCACATGGTCGATATCGCCATTCGTGACCAGGACGGACCGCAGCGGCATGTCGCGCGGGCCGGTGGGATGCAGGGCAGGGGTCGCGGCCAGCTGCATGCGGATGTCGGGGGATGCGTTCAGGATCGCCCAATCCCGCCCGTCCGCGCTGACCGCGACCGAGCTTTGCGTCAGCGAGGGTATCCGCCCCGCGCGCGCCGCGTTGCAATTGTCGCATCCGCAATTCCACTGGGGCAGGCCGCCACCGGCCGCCGCCCCCAAGATGATGATCCGCATCAGACCCCGCTTGATGAAAAAGACCCCGTCCGACGGAATCGGACGGGGCCGTCACTTTGCCGGTTAGGCAAGGCTCAGAACAGGACGGGTTCGTCCTCGGCCGGCGCATACATGTTGATTTCCATGCCGCAGGCGATCTCGGTCAGTGTCGGTTTCTTCCAGGCCATTCACATATCCTCCTTCATGTCAGGTCCGCCACATCGAAGGCGACTGGATTCAAATGTAGATCAGGGGCAGGATGAATCAACCCGACAAAAGTCTTAAGGTTAGGTCCGATGCGGGCGGATCGTGAAATTACTGGATTTTTCGGGCATGTTTCATCTGATTGTGAACGTCTGTCTGGCTGCGGCCCCCTCTGATTGCGCACCTGTGCTGCTGCCCGCGGGGGATGCCGCGACGCGGCACCAGTGCATGTCGCGGATGCAGCGAATCGCGGATGACTGGCTGGACGGCCGTCCGCAGCTGCGGGGTGACAGCCCCGACTGTGTCGACAATGCCGATCTGCCCGCCGCGCCCCTGACCGAATTGCGTCCCGGCATCCACGCGTTCCTGGGCGATCCCGTGCAGATGGAACAATCCCCCGATGGCCGCATCGCCAATCTTGGCGTCATCGAGGGGCGCGACAGCCTTGCCGTCATCGATGCGGGCGTCTCGCGGGCGCAAGGGCAGGCGATGTATGTCGCGATCCGGCGGATGACCGACAAGCCGATCAGCCATCTGGTCCTGACCCACATGCATCCCGATCACGTCCTGGGCGCCGAGGTCATGGCCGAGGCGGGCGCCACCATCGTGGCCCATCACGCCATGTCGAACGGGCTGCAATACCGCGCCGGCACCTATCTGGAAAACCTGCAGCGCCTGTTTCCGCCGTCGGAATGGATCGGCACCGGGGTCGCGCTGCCCCGGATGGGGGTCACGGATCGCGACGGCATCGACCTGGGCGGGCGGCCCATCCGGCTGCAGGCCTGGCCTTCGGCGCATACCGACAACGACCTGACGGCGCTGGATGTGACGACGGGAACCTTCTTCACGGGCGACCTTGTTTTTCGCGGCCTGACGCCGGTGGTTGACGGATCGCTTTCGGGATGGCTCTCATGGTTGCAGGGGGACCCTGCGGACGGGGCGCGGCTGATCGTGCCGGGGCATGGCGAACCCACCGCGGACTGGGCGCTGGCGCATCAGCCCCAGGAGGATTTTTTGAAAGCGCTTGCAGAGGCTGCGCGAAGCCGCATCGCCCAAGGTATTCCCATGTCCAAGGCCGTTCCGATGATCGCGAACGATCTGAAATCCTTTGCGACATCGTGGAATTCCTTCGACATGACCGTGGCACGCGATGCCACCGCCGCCTACAAGGAACTGGAGTGGGAATGATAAGCGTTTGACAGCATCGGTGAATCTGTCGAATGTTCACGGCAAAGGGCCGCCGCAAGGCCCGCAGCGTTCAGGGAGGACGACTTGAAGAAAACATTGCTGACTACCGCCGCCATCATCGCATTGGGTGCTGGCTTTGCGCAGGCTGAACTGGTGATCGAACCGGGCAGCGACGACCGCATCAACTGGGCCAGCCTGGACGAATTCAAGGCCGCCCATCCCGGTCTGGAAGGCGAAAGCTTCAACATTCTGGGGCCGTGGCTTGGCGGCGACCAGGAGCTGTTCCAGTCGGTCATCGCCTATTTCAACGAGGCGACCGGGGCGCAGGCGAACTATTCCGGTTCCGACAGCTTCGAACAGCAGATCGTCATCGACAGCGAGGCCGGATCGCCCCCCGACATGGCGGTCTTTCCGCAGCCGGGGCTGGCCGCCGACCTGGCCAAGCGCGGCTTCCTGCGCCCCTTGGGTGACGAAACCGCGCAGTGGCTGAAGGACAATTACGCTGCCGGCGAAAGCTGGGCGGCGCTGGGCACCTATGCCGATCAGGACGGCACCGAGCAGCTGTTCGCCTTCCCCTACAAAGCCGACGTGAAATCGCTGGTCTGGTACGTCCCCGAGAACTTCGAGGATGCCGGCTATGAGGTTCCCGAAACCTACGAGGATCTGAAGACCCTGACCCAGCAGATCGCCGAGGAGGGCGAGACGCCCTGGTGCATCGGCCTGGGATCGGGCGGCGCGACCGGCTGGCCCGCCACCGACTGGGTCGAGGACCTGATGCTGCGCACCGCCACCCCCGAGGATTACGACGCCTGGACCACCAACCAGATGCCGTTCAACGATCCCAAGGTCGTGGCGGCCATCGAGGAATTCGGCTGGTTCGCCAAGAACCCCGATCACGTCGCGGGCGGCGTCGGGGCCGTCAGTTCGACCGATTTCCGCGAGAGCCCGGCCGGATTGTTCGACAGCCCGCCCGCCTGCTATCTGCATCGCCAGGCCAGCTTCATCACGACCTTCTTCCCCGAAGGGACCATCGTGGGCGAAGATGCCGATTTCTTCTACATGCCCGCGCCCGCTTCAGGCGATCTGGGCCAGCCCGTTCTGGGCGGCGGCACCATGTTCGCGGTCCTGTCGGACAACCCGGCCGCCATGGCCTTCGTCGACTTCCTGAAAACCCCCGCCGCGCACGAGATCTGGATGGCGCAGCAGGGCTTCGTGACGCCCTTCACCGGCGCCAATGTCGAAGCCTATGACGACCCGACCGTCCGCCGCATGGGAGAGATCCTGCTGGACGCCACCGTCTTCCGCTTTGACGGGTCGGACCTGATGCCGGGCGCCATCGGCGCGGGCGCCTTCTGGACCGGCATGATCGATTTCGTGGGCGGCGCGTCCGCCCAGGAGGTCGCGGACCGCATCCAGGACACCTGGGCGTCGCTGAACTGATCGCGGCAGGAACCGACCGGCGCGACGGCACCAGGCTGTCGCGCCCTTTGTGACCAAGGGGGGTAGGACATGGAACTGCTGTGGTTGGCCGTCAGCACGATCGCCATCGGGGTGTTCGGATGCGTGGCATGGTTCTGGGGGTCGAACTGGCTGCTGGACCGGATCTATCCCGCCAAGGGTGAAAAGGCGGGCGACAACATCCGCCGCGCCGGCCAGATCAGGCCCTGGCTGTTCCTGGGGCCGGCCATCCTGTTTTTGGGGATGTACCTGGTCTATCCCGTCTTCGACAGCCTGTGGCGGTCGCTGTTCAATTCGGACGGGTCGCAATTCGTGGGCGTCGACAACTATGTCTGGCTGATGGGCGACGCCAAGTTCCGCGAATCGATGCTGAACAACATGCTGTGGCTGTTGGTCGTGCCGGCGCTGGCGACGCTGTTCGGCCTGCTGGCGGCGCAGCTGACCGACCGGCTGAAATGGGGTAATATCGGCAAGTCGCTGATCTTCATGCCGATGGCCATCAGCTTTGTCGGCGCGGGCGTGATCTGGAAATTCATCTATGAATATCGCGCATCCGGCGAAACCCAGATCGGCCTTCTGAACTGGATCGTGACCCAGTTCGGAGGCGAGCCGCAGATCTGGCTGACGCTGCCCGGCTGGAACAACTTCTTCCTGATGATCGTGCTGGTCTGGATCCAGACCGGTTTCGCCATGGTGATCCTGTCGGCCGCCCTGCGCGGCATCCCCGAGGAAACCATCGAGGCCGCCGTGCTGGACGGCGCATCCCCCCTGCAGGTCTTCTTCAAGATCAAGGTGCCCCAGATCATGGGCACCATCGCCGTCGTCTGGACCACAATCACCATCGTCGTGCTGAAGGTCTTCGACATCGTGTTTGTGATGACCAACGGCCAGTGGGGCACGCAGGTGCTGGCCAACCTGATGTATGACTGGATGTTCCGCGGCACGCCCGATTACGGGCGCGGATCGGCCATCGCCATCGTGCTGATGATCCTGGTCACCCCGATCATGGTCTGGAACATCTACAACGCCCGCAAGGAGGTTCGCTGATGGAAGGCATGGCCGGACAGAAATCGTCGCTGGCTTGGGCGGTCAATCTTGCCGCCTTCCTGCTGGTGCTGTTGTGGACGATCCCGACGCTGGGCTTGTTCGTGTCCTCGTTTCGCGACCGCGACCAGATCTCGACCTCGGGATGGTGGCAGTCGTTTTCCGGGTCGGTGCAGACCGGCTTCGTGCGGTCGGGCACGACCGATGACCAGGTCCAGCGCGACGGGCTCTACGTGATCGAGGGCAGCGCGCTGGAAGGCACGCAGGAACTGGTGTCCTGGGGCACCAGCGCCCGCGCCCCCGATGCCAACGCGCCCGGCGACACCGTCGAGATCGAGCCGGGCGTCAACCTGACCGTGGCCGAGGATGGCCGCTATCAGATGACCTCGGCCCAGCCCTTCGACATGCGGCGCGGCGAGCGGATCTTTACCACCACGGAATCGCCCCCCAGCTTCACCACCGACAACTATGCCAGGGTGATGACGGCGGGCGGTCTGGGTCGAGCGTTCATGAACACGATGACGGTGACCATCCCGGCGACTGTGATCCCGATCCTGATCGCGGCCTTCGCGGCCTATGCGCTGGCATGGATGCGGTTTCCGGGCCGCGCGATCCTGACGGCCTGCGTGGTCGGCCTGTTGGTCGTGCCGCTGCAGGTGGCGCTGATCCCGCTGCTGCGGATGCATAACGACCTGGGCATCGGCAAGGGCTATCTGGGGATCTGGCTGGCCCATACCGGCTTCGGCCTGCCCTTGGCGGTCTATCTGCTGCGAAACTACATGGTCGGCCTGCCGCGCGAGGTGATCGAAAGCGCGCGCGTCGACGGCGCGACCGAGTTCCAGATCTTCCGTCGCATCATCCTGCCCCTGTCCTTCCCGGCGCTGGCCAGTTTCGCGATCTTCCAGTTCCTGTGGGTCTGGAACGACCTGCTGGTCGCGACGGTCTTTCTGGGCAATACGCGCGAACAGCTGGTGATGACCGGCCTGCTGCGAGAGCTGATGGGATCGCGCGGAGGTGAATGGGAGATCTTGGCGACCTCGGCGTTCATCTCTATCGCGGTGCCCTTGGCGGTCTTCTTCGCGATGCAGAAATACCTGGTCCGCGGATTGCTGGCCGGGTCAGTGAAAGGTGGATGAATTGACGGAAATGAAGACGGATTGGTGGAAGGGCGGCGTGATCTATCAGATCTATCCGCGCAGCTTTCAGGACACGACGGGGGACGGCATCGGCGATCTGACCGGGATCGCGCAGCGCCTGCCCTATGTCGCGTCACTGGGCGTGGATGCGGTCTGGATCTCGCCCTTCTTCACCTCTCCGATGCGTGATTTCGGCTATGATGTCAGCGATTACCGCGGCATCGATCCGATCTTCGGCAAGATGGACGATTTCGAATGGCTGGTCGAACGGGCGCATGAACTGGGCCTGAAGGTGATGATCGACCTGGTGATGTCGCATACCTCGGACCAGCATCCCTGGTTCAAGGAAAGCCGCGCCACCCGCGACAACCCCAAGGCGGACTGGTATGTCTGGTCGGACCCCAGGCCCGACGGAACGCCGCCCAACAACTGGCTGTCGATCTTTGGCGGCAGTGCCTGGCAATGGGATGCGCGGCGCGAACAGTATTACCTGCACAACTTCCTGAACTCGCAGCCCGACCTGAACTTCCACAACATGGAGGTGCAGGACGCGTTGCTGGACATGGTGAAGTTCTGGCTGGAAAAGGGTGTGGACGGCTTCCGGCTGGACACGATCAACTTCTATTTCCACGACGAACAGCTGCGCGACAACCCGCCCTTGGCGCCGGAACTGCGCAAGGCCGACACCGCACCGGCCGTGAACCCCTATAACCACCAGAGCCACCGCTACAGCAAGTCCCAGCCCGAGAACCCGGTCTTCCTGGAGCGGTTGAACCAGGTGATCGTGCCCTATGGCGCGTCGGTCGTCGGCGAAATCGGCGACAGCGAACGTGGGCTGGAACTGCTGGAGGAATATACCGGCGTGCCGGGGCGCGTGCAGATGTCCTATGTCTTCGACTTCCTGTCGGGCGACAACCTGCCGGCCAGCCGCATCGTCGAGGTCTTCGAGGGCCTGCTGGCGACCGCGCCCAATGCCTGGCCGTGCTGGGCCATGTCGAACCATGACGTGGTGCGCCATATCAGCCGCTGGAACCTGACCGATCAGGCGGCCAAGGCCTATGCCACGGTGCTGATGTGCCTGCGCGGGTCGGTCTGTCTGTATCAGGGCGAGGAACTGGGCCTGCCCGAAGCCGAGCTGAAATTCGATGAATTGCGCGACCCCTATGGCATCGAGTTCTGGCCCGAGTTCAAGGGTCGCGACGGCTGTCGCACGCCGATGGTCTGGGACATGGGTGTGAATGGCGGCTTTTCGACCAGCCAGCCTTGGCTGCCGGTGCCGCATCCGCATCTGCAGCGGACCGTGGTCGGCCAGGAAGCCGACGCCCAGTCCATGTTGCACCACTACCGTTGGGCGATCGGACTGCGCAACAAGCACAGCGCCCTGCGTCGCGGCAGCATGACCGACATCAGGTCCGAGGGTCCGGTCCTGTCGTTCCGCCGCGCAGACGACCAGCAGACCCTGCTGATCCGGGCCAACCTCTCGGAAGACGAGGTGGCCGGGCTGATGCCGTGGCAGGTCCAGATCATCGAAGGATAAGGGAGAGAGAACCGAAATGGCCGACCTCAAATTGACCAGCCTCGCCAAGTCCTATGGCGATGTCAGCGTGCTGAAGGACATCGACCTGGATATCAGGTCGGGCGAGTTCATCGTCTTTGTCGGCCCTTCGGGTTGCGGTAAGTCGACCCTGCTGCGGATGATCGCGGGGCTGGAACAGATCACGGCTGGCGAACTGCAGATCGCGGGGCGGGTGGTCAACGACATCCCCCCCAGCCAGCGCGGCATCGCGATGGTGTTCCAGTCCTATGCGCTTTATCCGCACATGACGGTGCGCGACAACATGGCCTTTGCCCTGAAGATCGCGGGCCAGTCCAAGGACCAGATCAGGGCCGCCACCGACCGCGCGGGCAAGATGCTGCAGCTGACGCCCTATCTGGACCGCCTGCCCAAGGCGCTGTCGGGCGGCCAGCGCCAGCGGGTGGCCATCGGCCGGGCGATCGTGCGCGATCCGCAGGTCTATCTGTTCGACGAACCGCTGTCGAACCTGGACGCCGCCCTGCGCGTCGCCACAAGGATCGAGATCGCGCAGCTGAAGGCATCCATGCCCGACCGCACGATGATCTATGTCACCCATGACCAGACCGAGGCGATGACGCTGGCCGATCGCATCGTGGTGCTGGCCGGTGGCGGCATCGCCCAGGTCGGCGCGCCGCTGGAGCTGTATGAACGCCCGGTCAATGAATTCGTGGCCCAGTTCATCGGCAGCCCGGCGATGAACCTGCTGCCCGGCCGCGTCAAGACCGTCGGCCCCGTCACCACCGTCGCGCTGGAGGGTGGTCTGGAAGCCCGGGTCGCCATCCCCACGCGCGAGGGCGATCAGGGCATGCAGGTCAACCTGGGCGTCCGCCCCGAGGACATGCGCGAGGCCGATGGCGATGCGCTGTTCGAGGGCACCGTCGATCTGACTGAGGCCCTGGGCGAGGTGACGCTGCTTTATTTCGGGACCAATGCCGAAACGGTGCCGATCATCGCCAAGCTGCCGGGCATCCATCCGGGCCTGAACGGGCGCAAGGTGCGCCTGACCGCCGATCCCGATGCGCTGCACCTGTTCCACAACGGGCAGTCGCTGCTGTATCGTGACGGCGACCTGCCGCCCTATCAGCCGCGCACGACGCCTTCGGGCAGCATGGGCAGCACGCCTGCGGGCGACGACCGTCAGGCCCCGACCGACGGCATCATCAAGCCGGAAGGCCCGGTCCGCTGAGGACCCCTCCGGGGTGCGACCAAAGTTCTGCATCGCGCCCCGGAAACTCTGTTATAGTTCCCCCACCTTGGGAGGGGGAACATGATGCAACGCAACCACGCCGATCTGGTCGCCGAGCAATCGCAATCGCGCAGCGCCACATCGGCCCTGGCCGCATCCTGGCGGCGGTCGATGATGAAGCACGGGCTGGATCCCGGTGATCACCGCACGCCCGACCGGCTGTCGGCCACCGAACTGCGACAGCGCCACCAGGCGATGCAGGCGTTCCTGCATGTCGCGGGTCCGCAGCTGGACCAGCTTTACAATCTGGTCGGCCTGTCGGGCTGCAACGTGCTGCTGACCGACGCGCATGGGGTGGTGCTGGACCAACGCGTGTCGGATGGCGATGCGGCGCAGTTCCGCGAATGGGGTCTGTGGCGCGGCGCCGACTGGTCCGAGGCCGCGCAGGGCACCAACGGCATCGGCACCTGTCTGGCCGAGGGGCGGCAGGTCACCATCCATCGCGACGAACATTTCCGCACCCGCAACACCGGCATGTCCTGCATGGACGCCCCCATCTGGGGCCCCGACGGGCGGCTGCTGGCGGCGCTGGATGTCAGCAGCGCGCGCGCCGACCAGACGGAACGCTATAACCGGCTGATCTCGGCGCAGGTGGCGCAGACGGCGCGCGGGATCGAGGCGATGTTCTTCCGTTCCAGCTTTCCGGATGCGCGGATCGTGGTGGCCTCGGACGATCACCCCGATGCGGCGGTCCTGCTGGCGGTGGACAAGGACGACCTGGCCATCGGCGCGACGCGGGCCGCCCGCCGCATGCTGGGTCTGGAACGCGAGGGGCGCATCCGTCCGCGTCCCGCCGCCGATCTGCTGGGCCGCCAGGACGACCTGACGGGCTTCGACCGCGCCGAACGCGCGGCCGTCATCCGGGCGCTGGCGCGGGCGCAGGGCAATGTCTCGGCGGCGGCGCGGGCCCTGGGGATCGGGCGGGCGACCATGTACCGGCGCATGACGCGGCTGGGGATCAGCGAAAACCACGGCTGACTGTCCCACCGCTGATACACCTTCTGCGCCGCGGCGATGATCACCCGTTGCCGCGAATCGCTGCGCGGCTCAGCCTTGGGGCATACCCGGATGGGGAGATCCGGGAAGACACCCCAAGGAGGAAACCGATGCCGAACGACCAGACGCATGAATTCAAGGGCGTGGGCGTGATGCCCTTTGCCGCCCGTTACGACAACTTCATCGGTGGTGAATGGGTCGCGCCGAAATCGGGCAAGTATTTCACCAACACCACCCCCATCACCGGCGCCGCCATCGGCGAGATCGCCCGGTCGAACGCCGATGACATCGAGGCCGCGCTGGACGCCGCCCACAAGGCCAAGGACGCCTGGGGCAAGGCCTCGACCACGGAACGGTCGAACGCGCTGCTGAAGATCGCCGACCGGATGGAACAGAACCTGCAGCTGCTGGCCACCGCCGAAACCTGGGACAACGGCAAGCCCATCCGGGAAACCATGGCCGCCGACCTGCCGCTGGCCGTCGACCATTTCCGCTATTTCGCCGGTGCCCTGCGCGCCCAGGAAGGCGGCATCAGCGAGATCGACCACGACACCGTCGCCTATCACTTCCACGAACCGCTTGGCGTCGTGGGCCAGATCATTCCCTGGAACTTCCCGCTGCTGATGGCCTGCTGGAAGCTGGCGCCCGCACTGGCCGCCGGCAACTGCGTGGTGCTGAAGCCCGCCGAACAGACCCCGGCGACGATCATGCTCTTTGCCGAACTGATCGCCGACATCCTGCCGCCGGGCGTGCTGAACATCGTGAACGGTTTCGGCCTGGAGGCCGGCAAGCCCTTGGCCAGCAACCCGCGCATCGCCAAGATCGCCTTCACCGGGGAAACCACCACCGGCCGGCTGATCATGCAATACGCGTCGGAAAACCTGATTCCGGTGACGCTGGAACTGGGCGGCAAATCCCCCAACATCTTCTTCGAGGATGTCACCCGCGAGGATGACGATTTCTTCGACAAGGCGATCGAGGGCTTTGTGATGTTCGCGCTGAACCAGGGCGAGGTCTGCACCTGCCCGTCGCGCGCCCTGATCCACGAAAAGATCTATGACCAGTTCATGGAAAAGGCGCTGAAGCGGGTCGAGGCCATCGTCCAGGGCGATCCGCGCCACGAGGCCACGATGATCGGCGCCCAGGCATCCAGCGAGCAGAAGGAGAAGATCCTGTCCTATTTCGACATCGGTCGGAAAGAGGGCGCCGAGATCCTGACGGGCGGCGAAACCGCCGATCATGGCGGCGAATTGTCGGGCGGCTATTACATCAAGCCGACGGTCTTCAAGGGCCACAACAAGATGCGCGTCTTCCAGGAGGAGATCTTTGGCCCGGTCGTGTCCGTGACCACCTTCAAGGATCATGACGAGGCGCTGTCGATCGCCAATGACACGCTTTACGGCCTTGGCGCGGGCGTCTGGTCGCGCGATGCCAACACCTGCTACCGCTTTGGCCGCGCCATCCAGGCGGGCCGGGTCTGGACCAACTGCTATCACGCCTATCCGGCCCATGCGGCCTTCGGCGGCTACAAGCAGTCGGGCATCGGGCGCGAAAACCACCGCATGATGCTGGACCACTATCAGCAGACCAAGAACATGCTGGTCAGCTACAGCCCCAAGAAGCTTGGCTTCTTCTGATCCGCAACGGTGGGCGGGCCGCCGGGGCCGCCCACCGATCCTTCGGCAACCGCCGGGGGATCTGCGGCGTTGGGGCAGGACGCATCCCCTCCCTGTCGGACTGCCCCACATGCCCAAGGACTGCATCATCGACCCCCAGGACGCCGCCGAAAGCGCGGGCCTGATTTACGTGAACGACGACATGGCGGGCATCACCCGCGTCAGGTCGGGCAAGGGCTTTTCCTATCGCGACGCAACAGGCCGGACGATCAGGGACAAGGCCGAACGCAAGCGCCTCGCGGCTCTGGCCATTCCGCCCGCCTATGACGATGTCTGGATCTGCCCGGACCCGCGCGGCCACATCCAGGCGACGGGCCGCGATGCCAAGGGGCGCAAGCAATACCGCTATCACCCGGATTTCCGCGAGGTCCGCGACAGTGCCAAATACGACCGCATGCTGGATTTCGCGAAGGCCCTGCCGGCCTTGCGCGCGCAGGTCGATCAGGACATGTCGCGACGCGGGATGCCCGCGGAAAAGGTGCTGGGCACCATCGTCTATCTGCTGGAACACACGATGATCCGCGTCGGCAATTCGGATTATGTCAAACAGAACAAGTCGCACGGCCTGACGACCCTGCGTGATCGCCATGTCAGCTTCGACGGCAACCGGATCCGGTTCAGGTTCCGCGGCAAAAGCGGCAAGGAATGGGATCTGGGGCTGCGCGACCGCCGCGTGGCGCGCATCGTGCGGGCCGCGCAGGAGATCCCCGGCCAGCACCTGTTCCAGTATCTGGATGAAGACGGCGCGCGGCATCAGGTGTCATCGTCGGATGTGAACGCCTATCTGCGCGACATTTCGGGGCGGCAGATCACGGCCAAGGATTTCCGCACCTGGACCGGCACGGTTCTGGCCGCCCTGGCGCTGTCGGAATATGAAAAGGCCGACAGCGACGCCGCCGCCAAGCGCAACATCCGCGACGCCATCGAAACCGTGGCGGCGCGTCTGGGGAACACGCCGACCATCTGTCGCAAATGCTATGTCCATCCACAGATCATCGATGCCTATCTGGCCGACGAGTTGAAGCTGGAACTGCAGGACAGCATCGAGGACAATCTGAACAGCGCGGACCTGCGCCCCGAGGAAAAGCAGGTGCTGCGCCTGCTGAAAAGGAGGTTGAAGTCATGAGCACCGTCACCGCCACCCCCGAAGCCCTGGACCTGATCCGGGAAATCGTGGCCGATCACGGCCCCGTCCTGTTCCACCAGTCGGGCGGCTGCTGCGACGGGTCGTCGCCCATGTGCTATCCCCAAGGCGAATTCCGCATCGGCGACCGCGACGTGAAACTGGGAGAGATCGGCGGCGCGCCCTTCTACATCTCGGCCAGCCAGTACGAGGCGTGGCAGCATACCGACCTGATCATCGACGTTGTGGCCGGGCGCGGCGGCATGTTCAGCCTGGATAACGGGCGGGAAAAGCGCTTTCTGACACGGTCGCAGCTGTGCAGCATCTGATGCGCATGGACGTTGTGACCCCGCACAGGTTCGGCTAGACAGGCGGCACCCCCCCAAAGGAAGGTTGTCCCATGACCCACAGCGTCTTCATCGATGGCGAAGCCGGAACCACCGGCCTTCAGATCCGCGACCGCCTGCTGGGACGCGACGACATCCGACTGATCCAGATCGACCCCGCACGCCGCAAGGATGCAGAGGCGCGGGCCGAGGCGTTCCGCGCCGCCGATGTCGCGATCCTGTGCCTGCCCGATGATGCCGCGCGCGAGGCGGTCGAACTGACCCGCGACATGGATGTGCGCCTGATCGACGCGTCGACCGCGCATCGGATCGATCCGGACTGGGTCTTCGGCTATGCCGAACTGGCCCCCGAGATGCGCGAACTGATCGCGGGCGCGCGGTTCGTCAGCAATCCGGGCTGCTATTCCACCGGTTCGATCGCGATGATCGCCCCGCTGGTGGCGGCCGGCTTGATCGAGGAAAACGAGGCGCTGACCATCAATGCCGTCAGCGGCTATACCGGCGGCGGCAAGGCCCTGATCGCGGAATACGAGGCGCAGACCGCGCCGCAGCATTTCGTCTATGGCCTGACGCAGCGCCACAAGCACATCCCCGAGATCATGACCCATGGCGGCTTGCTGATCCAGCCGATCTTCTCGCCCTCGGTCGGGAATTTCGCGCAGGGCATGGCGGTACAGCTGCCGCTGCATCTGGATGACGAACGCAGCATCGCGGGCCTGCATCAGGCGCTGTCCGATCACTATGCCGGGCAGGATTTCGTGCAGGTCGTGCCCGCCGACCAGATCGGCGCGCGGATCGATCCCACCGCGATGAACGGCACCAACGTGATGCAGATCAGCGTCCATGGCGACGAGGACGCGGGCTGTGCCAATGTCATCGCGGTGCTGGACAACCTGGGCAAGGGCGCATCGGGGGCCGCGGTTCAGAACCTGAACATCATGCTGGGCCTTCCGGAAGGCGCGGGGCTGTAACAGGCCGCAGGCTTTATCCTTTGACAGACGGAAAATCCGGTCGTTAACGTTTCAGGCGTTCACACGTGCCGGAAGGCCTGCAAATGGCTGCAGGCCTCCGTTGTCAAACCGGAGGCCGAGATGGCGAGACTGACCGCAGATGCCCGCTTTGATCAGACCCGGATGGATCTGAATGTCCTGAGCCGCAACCTTGTCGATGTCGAATTCTTCGACGACGTCAATCTTGCCATCGACGGCCAGGCCATCGAGGATGTCTTCCTGATCAGCTATGTCGATGGCGGCTTTGATTCCAGCGCCTATCTGGGCGGCCGGGATTTCCGGCTGGGTTCGGACGGTTTCTCGATCATGGGCACGCTGAACGCGGTCGCCATTGCTGCCGAAAGCGCGGGCGTGACGATCCAGGACTGGCGGATCAGCGGCCTTGATACGCCTTTGTCCGACCTGGTGACCGCCGCCGAAAGCGCGGGCCAGGCCGACGACCGGCAATTCATCAGCCGCGTCCTGTCGGGCAGCGACGTCTTCCGGCTCAGCTTCGGTGACGACAGGGCGATGGGTCTTGACGGCGATGACCGGATGATGGGCAAGGGCGGCGATGACCGCCTGCAGGGAAATGACGGCGCCGATACGATCCTGGGCGATGGCGGCGCGGACCTGCTGTGGGGTGGCAAGGGCTTCGACGTCCTGCGCGGTGGATCGGGTGCCGATACCCTGATCGATGGCATGGGCAACGACCGGCTGTTCGGCGGCCTTGGCGACGACCGGCTGTCGCTGGACATAGGCGCGGACGTCATCGATGGCGGGGGCGGCACCGACCTGCTGACTTTTGGCGGAACACGCGACATTCGCATCGATCTTGCGCGAACCGGCGCGCAGGACACGGGGTTTGGTCGCGATGTCATCACCGGCATCGAAATCGTTTCCGCCGGCGGCGGCGATGATTTCCTGGGCGGCAATGGCGCCGCCAACATCCTGCGGGGCAATGTCGGCGATGACCGCATATCCGGCAGGGGGGGCAACGATCTTCTTGATGGCGGCATTGGCAACGATCTGATCACGGGCGATTTCGGCAACGACACCCTGCTGGGCGGCAATGGCGCCGATACCGTGATCGGCGGCGGGGGCCAGGACCAGCTGCTGGGGGGCTTTGGCGGTGACCGCCTGGAGGGTCACGCGGGCAGCGATCAGCTGACGGGCGGTCGGGGCAATGACCTGCTGATCGGCGGTCGCGGGCGCGACCTCATGACCGGCGGGCAGGGCGCGGATGTGTTCAAGTTCAACATGCTGGCGGATTCGGGGCGCTTTGCCGCCGGGGCGGACGTGATCCAGGATTTCGGTGTCGGACGCGACCTTATCGACCTGTCGGCGATCGATGCGGACATGGGGGTCAAGGGCAATCAGGCCTTCACATGGTCGCTGGACGGGCTGAGCGGACAGGCGGGCCAGCTGGCGATGCTGATCGACGCGGACCGGACCCGGGTAATCATCGATATCGACGGCGACGCGACCGCCGACATGATGATCAGCCTGATGGGTCAGCTGGATCTGGGTGCGGATGATTTCATCCTGTGACGTCATGCCCTGCGCAGCCGGACTGCGCAGGGCGGTCTTCGTCCCTTATTCCGCGGCCTCGGCATAGGCCTCGAGCGGCGGACAGGTGCAGATCAGATTGCGGTCGCCATGGGCATTGTCCACGCGCCCGACCGGCGGCCAGTACTTGTCCACGCGGAAGGCACCCGGCGGAAAGCAGCCCTGTTCGCGGCTGTAGGGGCGGTCCCAATCGCGGACCAGATCCTCGACCGTGTGGGGGGCGTGGCGCAGGGGGCTGTCCGCGACGCCGATCCGGCCTTCGGCGACATCGGTGATTTCGTCCCGGATCGCCAGCAGGGCGGTGATGAAGCGGTCGATCTCGGCCTTGGTCTCCGATTCCGTCGGTTCGACCATCAGCGTGCCTGCGACGGGCCAGCTCATGGTCGGGGCGTGAAAGCCGTTATCGACCAGACGCTTGGCGATGTCATCGACCGTGACGCCGTGTTCGGCAAAGGGACGGGTGTCGATGATGCATTCATGCGCCACACGGCCACGATTGCCCATGAACAGGATCGGATAGGCCCCGGTCAGCCGCGCCGCGATATAGTTGGCGTTCAGGATCGCCACGCGGGTCGCCTGCGTCAGCCCTTCGCCGCCCATCATCAGGCAATAGGCCCAGCTGATCAGCAGGATCGATGCGCTGCCATAGGGCGCCGCGCTGACCGCGCCGCTGTCACCTGACTGCGGATCGCCGGGCAGGAAGGGGGCCAGATGCGCGCGCACGCCGATGGGCCCCATGCCGGGACCGCCGCCGCCATGCGGGATGGCGAAGGTCTTGTGCAGGTTCAGGTGGCTGACATCGCCGCCGATCTCGCCCGGTTTCACCAGACCGACCAGCGCGTTCATGTTCGCTCCGTCGATATAGACCTGTCCGCCATGATCATGGGTGATGTCGCAGACCTGACGCACGGTGTCCTCGAAAACGCCATGCGTGCTGGGATAGGTGATCATCACCGCCGCCAGCCGGTCGCCGGCCTTGGCCGCCTTGTCGGCGAAATCCTCCAGGTCGATATCGCCGTTCGGGGCCGATTTCACCACCACGACCTGCATGCCGCACATCTGCGCGGTGGCGGGGTTGGTGCCATGGGCGCTGACGGGGATCAGGCAGATGTCGCGCTGATCGTCCCCGCGACTACGGTGGTAGGCCTGGATGGTCAGCAGCCCGGCATATTCTCCCTGCGCGCCGCTGTTGGGCTGCATGGAAAACGCGTCATAGCCGGTGATGCGGCACAGCTTTTCCACCAGATCGCCGATCGCCTCGTGGTATCCCGCCGCCTGATCATGCGGCGCGAAAGGGTGCAGCGCGCCGAATTCCGGCCAGGTGATGGGCATCATCTCGGCGGCGGCATTCAGCTTCATGGTGCAGGACCCCAGCGGAATCATCGCCCGGTCCAGCGCCAGGTCGCGGTCCGACAGGCGGCGCATATAGCGCATCATCTCGGATTCGGCGCGGTTCATGTGGAAGACCGGATGGGTCAGATAATCGCTGTCGCGCAGCAGGTCGTCGGGGATGGCGGGCGCCGTGGCGGGCGTTGCCGCATCGGTGATGCCGAAGGCGTCCAGCAGCTTGGTGATGACGGTCGCGTCCGTCGTCTCATCCACGCTGATGCCGACGCGGTCGCGGCCGACCTTGCGCAGGTTGATGCCACGGTGACGTGCGGCGGCCATGATGCCCTGCTGGCCCACGCCGACGCGCACGGTGATCGTGTCGAAGAAGGCCTCGGGGGCGACATCCGCGCCCGCGTCGCGCAGGGCGTCGGCGATGGTCACGGCATGCAGGTGGACGCGCTGCGCGATGGCGCGCAGGCCCACCGGCCCGTGGAAAACCGCATAGAAGGACGCCATCACTGCCAGCAGCGCCTGCGCGGTGCAGACGTTGCTGGTCGCCTTTTCGCGGCGGATATGCTGTTCGCGGGTCTGCAGCGACAGGCGATAGGCCTGGTTGCCCGAGGCGTCGATGCTGACGCCGACGATCCGCCCCGGCATGGCGCGCTTCAGCGCATCGCGGCAGGACATGAAGGCCGCGTGCGGCCCGCCATAGCCCATCGGCACGCCGAACCGCTGCGCCGAACCCACGGCGATGTCGGCACCCATCGCACCCGGTTCCTTCAAGACGCAGAGCGCCAGAAGGTCGGTCGCGACGATGGCCAGCGCGCCCGTGCCATGCAGGGCGTCGATATCGGCGGTCAGGTCGCGGACATGCCCATAGGTGCCGGGATACTGGAAGATCGCGCCAAAGACGGCTGCGGGGTCCAAGTCCTGGGCGTCGCCCTGGATGACCTCGATGCCCAGGGGGGCGGCGCGGGTCTGGATCACGGCGATCGATTGCGGGTGCAGGTTGCGATCGACGAAGAAGCCCTGGGCCTTCGATTTCGACTGGCGGCGCGCCATGGCCATCGCCTCGGCGGCGGCGGTGGCTTCGTCCAGCAGCGATGCGTTCGCCACCGGCAGGCCGGTCAGATCCGCGACCATGGTCTGGAAGTTCAACAGCGCCTCAAGCCGCCCTTGGGCAATCTCGGGCTGATAGGGGGTATAGGCCGTGTACCAGGCGGGGTTTTCCAGGATGTTGCGCTGGATCGCGGGGGGCGTGACGGTGCCGTAATAGCCCTGGCCGATCAGGCTGGTCATCACGCGGTTCTTCGACGCGACCTCCTTCATGCGGGCCAGCAGGCCGGCCTCGGACAGGGCGGGCCAGTCCAGCACGTCCTTCTGGCGGATGGCCTGGGGCACGGTCTGGTCGATCAGCGCATCCAGGCTGTCGGTGCCGACGGCCTTCAGCATCTGCTCCATCTCGGCGGGCGAGGGGCCGATATGGCGGCGGTTGGCGAAATCATCGGGGTTGTAGTTGCTTGCTGTCCAGCGGGTCATCGGCGTCACGCTCCAGAGAGGGGGTGTCCGGGGGCGCGGTCCGCCCCCGGTCGGGATCAGTCGACCAGCGCCTTGTAGGCGGCCTCGTCCATGAAGCCTTCGATCGCGGCCGGATCGGCCGGCTTGATGCGGAAGAACCAGGCCGCCATCGGATCGGCGTTCACGTCGCCCGGCGCATCGGCCAGCGCGGTGTTGACGGCCGTGATGGTGCCGCCGACGGGGGCAGTGATGTCAGAGGCGGCCTTGACCGATTCGATGACCACGATCTCGTCTCCGGCAATGACATCGGTGCCTTCCTCGGGCAGTTCGATGAAGACCACGTCACCCAGTTGTTCGCTGGCGTGTTTGGTGATGCCGACCACGATCTCGTCGCCTTCGGCGCGCAGCCATTCGTGGTCGTCGGTGTATTTCAGCATGGAAAGGGTCCTTCAGCGTTTATAGGAGGGCGTGACAAAGGGCAGTGCGGCGATGGTGACCGGAACGCGCTTTCCGCGCAACTCGGCCCAGATGGTGGCGCCTTCGGGAAGGTCCGCATCGATGATGGCCATGGCCACCGGGCCGCCGACGGTGGGTCCGAAACCGCCCGACCGCACCGCGCCCAGAACGTCGCCGCCCGCCTGATCGGCATAGAGGGCGACGCCCTCGCGGATGGGGGCGCGGCCTTCGGGGCGCAGGCCGCGGCGGGTCCGGGCGGGGCCGGTTTCCAGTTCGGCCAGGACGGCATCAGCGCCGGGAAAGCCGCCTGCCCGCGCGCCGCCGTTGCGGCGGGCCTTGGGGATCGACCAGCCAAGGGCGGCCTGGGCCGGCGTCACGTCGGGGTCCATGTCATGGCCGTAAAGCGGCATGCCGGCCTCCAGCCGCAGGCTGTCGCGGGCGCCAAGGCCGATGGGGGCGACCTCGGGCTGGTCCAGCAGGGCGCGGGCGAAAGCCTCCAGCGCGGTCGCGGGGACCGAGATCTCGAACCCGTCCTCGCCGGTATAGCCCGACCGCGAGATCCACAGTTCGTGCCCCTGCCAGCCGAAGGTCAGGCTGTCCATGAAGCGCATGTCCACGGTGGCCGGGATCAGGCGCCCCAGCACACCCGCCGAACGCGGACCCTGCAAGGCCACCAGCCCGCGATCGGTCACGGGTTCGATGGCGACGCCGTCCAGCGTCCGCAGATGGGCGATGTCCTGTTCGGCGCAGGCGGCATTCACCACCAGCAGGAAATGATCGCCCCGGTTGGCAAACATCAGATCGTCCAGGATGCCGCCGTTTCCGTCGGTGAACAGGCCATAGCGCTGGCGTCCCGGCGCCAAGTCCAGCACATTGGCCGGGATCAGCGTTTCCAACGCAAGCGCGGCGGTCTGGATGTTGCCGTCCAGCGGGCGCACCAGGACCTGTCCCATATGGCTGACATCGAACAGCCCGGCGTTTTCGCGGGTATGCAGATGTTCGGCCATGACGCCCATCGGGAACTGGACGGGCATGTCCCATCCGGCAAAGGGCACCATCCTGGCGCCAAGTTCGACGTGAAGGTCGTGCAGACCTGTCCGGCGGGTCGTGTCGGCCATGGGGCCTCCTGCTGTTCCTGCCGAAAGCTCGGCATCGGTTGGGCGGGCAAGCTGCCCGCGCGTCGATGCCCCCTCTGTCCCTGCCCGGATCGGGCGCCTGAGATCGTTATCCCTTCGGCGGGCCTTGCGGCCACTCTCCAGAGTTCTTGGGGAAAACGGTCCTTTTGCCTGAGAGTTCGCCGGGGCGGCTGCTCCTTCGGCCCCGGATTGTCACCGGTTTCTCCCGAATTCCTGTGATGGTGCTACTGTCAGGCCGCTGTCAAAGCAAGCCTTTTGTCTTAGGGGGCGGTGCGGTTGACAGCGCCCGCCGCCCCGGCCCATCGTCCGGGCGGACCTGTCGCGGAAAGATCCGATGCCCCCCAAGTTCTTCCAGATCGGCTTCAACAAATGCGGCACGACCTTCATCGCCAGGCTGTTCGACCTGAACGGCATTCCCGCCATCCACTGGGCCGAGGGTGCGCTGGCCGATGACATCGCCTATTCGCGGCTGACGGGGCGGGCACCGCTGCAGCGCTGGTCCCGCGACACCGTCGCCTTCACCGACATGGAATCGGTGCGGTTCCTGAACATGCCGGTCATCGAGGCCTTCAAGGATTATGCCTTTCTGGATGCCAGCTTTCCGGATGCGGTCTTTCTTTTGAACACGCGCGATGTCGATGATTGGGTCGCCAGCCGCTATCTGCATTGGGGCGGGCGCTATGCGCGCAGCTATGCGGCCTGCCTGGGGGTGCCGCTGGCCGATCTGGGCGATATCTGGCGACAGGACTGGCACGACCACATCGCCGGCTGTCGCGCCCATTTCGCGGGCCGCGACCGGTTTCTGGACATCGATATCGACAGGGCCGCCCCCGAGGATTACCGCGATGCCCTGGCCCCCTGGTTCGACCTGCCCGTCCTGCCCAAGGCGCCGGGCGCGGGGGTGCGCCAGGCCCGCAAGTCCTATCCGGAACGTCTGCAAAAGATGCTGCAGGCCCCTGCATCCGACATCCGCCCCGACCGCCGGGACAAGCTGGCCGCCCGATTGGCAGGCTTAGCCCGACCCGCGCGGCTGACGGGGCGGACGGGATGCCCCGGCGATCACGCGCTTCTGCTGGATCTGGACCTGGTGCGGCTGACGGATTCCAAGGGTGCGGCGCAGCCCGTCACGCGTGGACCGGATGGGCGTTTCTATCAGGATGCCGGGCATTTCGAACTGCTGCGCACGACTTCGACCGCGAATGACATCGCGCAGCTGACGGATACGGGCCGCTATTGGCTGGACATGCGGCCTGCCTGCCTGACGGGCAGCGTCCAGCCTGCCGGCGGGCCGGTGATCGCGGGGTTGCGCCGCCGGGGGGCCAGCGACGTGTTCCTGTGGCCCGCGCCCTGGTTGCACCGCATCGGCAATGCGGGCTTTCCGGGTGCCGGCATTGCCGATGATCCGCCCTTCGACGACCGCCCCGACATCGCCGTCTGGCGCGGCGCGCTGTCGGGCTATGCCCAGGACCCCGGCGCGCAGGATCTGCATCTTCGGGTCGAAGGCGCCCTTGGAGACCATCCCGATGCCCAAACCATCCGGCGCAGCGCCCGCTGGCGGTTCCTGAAGGCCCATGCGGGCATGGCGGGGACCGATCTGGCGCTGCGGGCCGATGGCCGGACGCGGCGCGCGCTGAAGGCGGCGGGGCTGAGCGTCCCCATGCGCGATGATGCGCCGCAGGGTCGCTATGCCATCTGCCTGGGGCGCAGCGACGGTGACGCCGATTTCCTGCCTTTGGCCAACAGCCACGCCGTCGTCCTGAAAGAGGAGGATGGCTGGGAAAGTTTCGCAACCGGGCTTTGCAAGCCGTGGCGGCATTATATCCCGCTGGCCTCGGGCGGGGCGGATCTGGAGGCACGACTGGACTGGGCGCGGGCGAATCCGGATGAATGTCGGCGCATCTCGGGCCGGGCGCGGCGGATCTGCGAAGGCCTGGCCGATCCCGCCGGGCGTCGCGCGCATCTGGAACAGGTGCTGGCGGCCTATCGCGCGGCCACGGGGCAGGGCTAGCTGCGGGGAAAGACGAAGACGCGGTCGCGGCGCAGCATCAGCCACATCTGCGTGTCCACCGGTGGCAGAAAGACCCCCGGCACCGTCGCGTTCAGGCTGATGTTTCCCTGATCCGTGGCGAATTCCACCAGCGATTCGCGGCCCAGATAGCGCGCCCGCGTGACCCGTGCGCGCGCCGCCGTGCCGTTTTCGACCGTGGGGGCCGGTCCCTGGCCCGCACGGTCGAAATCCAGTTTCAGATGCTGGGGGCGGATGACGATATCGACCCGCGCCCCGTCGGGCATGCCCGGCGTCAGGAATTGGCCGAAGGGCGTGTCGGTCAGCGCGCCTTGGACGGTGCCTTCCAGAACATTGATATCGCTGAAGAACCCTGCCGCCTGCCGGTCCACCGGCGCGTTATAGAGGTTATAGGGCGCCCCCTGCTGGACGATGCGCCCCTGACGCATCAGCAGGATCTGGTCGGCCATGCGCATCGCCTCGTGCGGTTCATGGGTGACCAGCAGGACGGCGGTGCCTTCCTCCTTCAGCAGAGCCAGGGTTTCGTCGCGGATGCCGTCGCGCAGGCGTTCGTCCAGGCCGCTGAACGGTTCGTCCATCAACAGCACGCGGGGGCGGGGGGCCAGGGCGCGGGCCAGGGCGACGCGCTGCTGTTCGCCGCCCGACAATTCATGGGGAAAGCTGTCGATATGGGCCGACATGCGCACCCGGTCCAGCAATTCGGTCACGCGGTCGCGGTTGGCCTTGAAGCCGCCGGGAAGGCCGAAGGCCACGTTTTCGCGGACGGGCAGATGGGGAAACAGGGCAAAGTCCTGGAACATCAGCCCGATGGCGCGGCGTTCGGGGGGGACGCGGAAATGCGTGTCGCAGATCAGCTTGCCGTCCACCATGATGCGGCCGCTGTCCTGCATGTCGACGCCCGCGACGATCCGCAGCGTCGTCGATTTGCCGCAACCCGAAGGCCCCAGCAGGCAGGCCACCTGCCCGGCCTGGACTTGGAAGCTGACGTCCTCGACGACGGGCGCGCCGTCGAAGGCGCGGGTCAGGCTCTGGACTTCCAGTCTTGGGGGCGTCGTCACGATCTTGGCCTTGGCAGATGGAAAGGGTCGGGGATGCCTATCAGGGCCACCCCCGGCCCGCAACTGCGGCCCCTTACAGCGTGGCGTTCACCGCGCCGCCATCCAGCAGGATGTTCTGGCCGACGATGAAGCGCGCCTGCTGGCTGCACAGGAAGGCGCAGGTCGCGCCGAAATCATCCGCCCGGCCATAGGTGCCGGTGGGAATGGTCGCCTCGCGCTGGGTGCGGGCCTCGGACGGGGTGATGCCCTTGGACTTGGCCACGCCCGCGTCAAGGCCGGTGGCACGGTCGGTGTCGTGGATGCCGGGCAGGATGTTGTTCACGCAGACGCCCTTGCCCGCGACCTGGCGCGACATGCCCGCGACAAAGCCCGTCAGGCCGGCACGCGCCGTGTTCGACAGCCCCAGCACCGCGATGGGTGATTTCACCGATTGCGAGGTGATGTTGACGACGCGGCCCCAGCCCCGGTCCATCATGCCGGGCACCAGCGCCTGCATCAGCGCCACGGCCGACAGCATGTTGGCGTCGATGGCCTTGATGAAATCGTCGCGGCTCCAATCCTGCCAGTCGCCGGGGGGCGGGCCGCCCGCGTTGGTGACAAGGATATCGGCCTGCGACACGGCATCCAGCACCTTGGCGCGGCCTTCGGCGGTGGTGATGTCGGCGGCGACCGGCGTGACGCTGACGCCGTATTTCTCGGCGATTTCATGGGCGGCCTGGGTGATTTCGGATTCGGTCCGGCTGTTGATGACCAGATCGACGCCCGCCGCGGCCAGCGCCTCGGCGCAGCCCCGCCCCAACCCCTTGGATGCCGCGCATACCAGCGCCCGCTTTCCCTTGATGCCCAGATCCATCGCGTCCTCCTCATCGGTCATGTCGGCGGGCAGCAGACGCGCGGCCGGGCCGATTGTCAAACGGCTTCGATGGCCCCGCGGATTGCGCGCATGTTGTCGCCATAGACCGAAGGCCGATCGACCGAGCCGCCCTTGAAGACCGCCGATCCCGCCACCAGCACATCCGCGCCTGCCTTGGCGACCAGCGGTGCGGTGACCGGATCCACGCCGCCATCGACCTGGATGTGGATGGGCCGGTCCCCGATCATGCCGCGCAGGCGGGCGATCTTGTCGATCTGGCTGTGGATGAACTTCTGCCCGCCGAAGCCGGGGTTCACGGTCATCACCAGGACCATGTCGGCCAAGTCCAGCAGGTATTCGACCGCCTCGACCGGGGTGCCGGGGTTCAGGGCGATGCCCGCCTTCTTTCCCGTGGCGCGAATCGCCTGCAGCGTACGGTGGGGATGAGGGCCTGCCTCGACATGGGCGGTGATCATGTCGGCGCCCGCCTCGGCATAGGCGTCGATATAGGCATCGACCGGCGCGATCATCAGGTGGACATCCATGAAGGTCTTCACATGCGGGCGGAAGGCCTTCACGGCTGGGGGGCCAAAGGTCAGGTTCGGGACGAAATGCCCGTCCATCACGTCGACATGGACCCAATCGGCGCCCTGATCCTCGATGGCGCGAATCTCGGCGCCGAAATTGGCGAAATCGGCCGAAAGGATCGAAGGGGCGATCTTGATGGTGCGGTCGAAGGTCATGACGGGTCCTTTCTGCGGCTGCCCCCGGCGTTCAGTCCGCGCGGAACGATGCGCCCGGCGCCAGGGTCGCCACGGGTTAAGGTCGAAAGCATCTCCGCGTCAACAGGTCTGTCCAGCCGGCCGGGCCGTCCCTGCCGTCACGCGGGGTCGCGCAGCGCCGTCACCTGGTCGGCAGGGGCAGAGCTGCCGCCCTGGAAGATCACCTTGGCGCCTTCGGGACCCAGCTGGGCCTCGGTGATGCGGGCATAGGCACCGGCACGGGCCTCGTCGATCAGCTCTCCGTTGCGCCAGCTTTCCAGGGTGAAGCTGTAGGTGCCGTCGGGCAGCTTGCTGCCATCCTCGGCCCGTCCGAACCAGTCGATCTGACCCGTGCCCGGCCCGATCTCCTCGCGGGCGACGACGTTGCCGCTGCCGTCCATGGTGATCAGTTGAACATTGTCGGCCATGGCATGGGGGGCGATGTCCAGCGTCAGGGGGCTGTCGCCGAACCAGACGGGGGCCATCGTGCGGGCCTCCTTGCCGATCCATCCCGAAATGCTGCCAAGGCCGCCTGCGCCACCGGACCCGGCCATCTGTTCCAGGTATTTGTTGCCAAGCGCCTGCTGTTCCACCCCCGCGAAGGTGGCCAGCTGTATCGCGAAATCCGTCCCCTCCATGGGGTTCAGGGGGTCCTGATTCTTCAACTGCGCGGTCAGCATGGTCAGGAAGGTCTGAAAGTCGCCCCCCGCCGCACCCGAAAATCCGGAGGCCGTGGGTTGGGCGCCGACCTGCTGGGTCGCGGTGGTGGTGATGGCATCGACCATGGGTTTCTCCTAAAGCCGGATATCGACGCGGCGGTCGCTGACCGGCGGCGTTGCGATCTGCATGCGGGTGGTCACGGGACGATCGGTGTCATCAAGGTCGGGACGGGCGGTTCCCGCATCGCCGTCCTGCCAAGGGCCGCCGTGATCCTGGCGGAATTCCATGTCCATCGTGTCGATGCCGGCCTCCTGAAGATGCTGGACCAGCATGTCGGCGTTGCGCCGCACCAGATCCAGCGTTTCGGGGCGTTCGGCCCAGATGGTGACGTGGTTCCGATCCGGTCCGGACATGACGACCCGAAGACGTCCCAGCTCCTCGGGCGAAAGGGCGATTTCGGTGGCATCCTTGCGGGTCGTGACCATGGCCGACGTGACCTGCTGCATCACCGGGCGCGGGTCCGCATGGGGTGCCGGGGCATGTGATGGGGCCAGGGCGGGCGCGGTCGAAGACGAGGCATCGCGATGCGGCTGAAGGGGTTGGGCGTCGAGTGCTGCCGCCTGATCGGGAATGAACGATGCATCCCGCAGGATCGGCGCCGCCGGTTTGTGGACAAGGGGCGGGCCTTCAGCAACGCTGCGCGGCCGTTCGGACTGCACCGGATTGGTCGATTGGGGTGCATCGCCGATGGTGGGCGCGATGTTGTCCCCGGTCGACAAGCTTTCGGGTGAAACCGGCGTCGCCTTGACAGAGGCGTCCACGGCAAGGGCGGGCGCGGGCTTCTGCGTGCGCTGATCGGCCCTGCCGCCAAGGGGCGGCATGACGGTTGCCTTGGCGGCGACGGGCGGCTGCGCGTCGGCAGGCTGCGTTGGCTGCACGGGTGTCGGGACCGGAGGCACCTGCGCCGACGGTTCCTCTGGCGTCGCACCTGCCGCGGTGGCGGGGACGGGCGCATCCTGCCTTTGCAGCGCGATGGACACCGCCACACCCGCCATGGGTGGCGCGTTCCGGGCCTCGGCGAAAGCCTCGCGGGAAAGGGGCATCGCAACCGGTGCGGGAATGACAGGGGCCTCGGATGTCGCCACCATACCGTCCGCCGTCATGGCCGACGGTATGGACATCTCCGGCTCCGGAACCGTCGCAAAGATCGGCTCGGCCTCCGCCATTTCTTCAATCGGCGCTGCGGGGGCCGGCGTGGCCGTGGCCGCGAATTCCGGGGGCAGGACGCTTGGCGGGGGGGCAAAATCGGCGCTGATGCCGCTGGCCTGTTGCAGCCATTGGGCCAGTGGATCGCCGCCCTTCGGCATGACGGGAATGCCGGGCGTCAGCGCCTGCGGCGCCACCTGCATGGTGCCCATCGTCCAGTCCAGCAGACCGGGATCAAAGCCCGAATCGACCGTTGGCGGCGTCGGGGCAATGCCGGGCGGCATATCCGCGACTGGGATCAGGCTGGTGGTGACGTGCATGTCCGACATTGAAAGCCCCGTGGTTTTTCCCTGCCTATCCGGGATTCCTTACCAATTATTTACGGCTGTCTGCTTATTTGGCCCCATCCAGACATTGACGGGAAATTTCATGAAAATCGACCCCATCGTTCCTACGCAGACGACCGACCCGAAGGTGACGGTCGAATCGAAACTGGAACAGGCGTTCCTTGAAGAGATGCTGAAATATTGCGGGCCTTCGTCGATGAAGGGCGAATTCTCGGGCGGTGCCGGAGAGGATCAGTTCAACAGTTTCCTGACCCGCGAATACGCCGCCAGCCTGGCCGGACGGCTGGACCTGAACCTCAATCCGGGACTGTCCCGCATCGCCGGGGGGACCGGCGCATGAGCCGCGCCCTGATACGCCAGGTGGGCCAGATCCGGGCCGCGCTTCTGTCCGGCGATCCTCATGCCGCCCTGATCCGCATCGAAGATCTGGTCCGCACGGCCGCCCGTCAGGGGGTGGATGCCGGAACCCGCGCCACCCTGGAGCCTGCGTTGGCCGAGCTGCGTGACCTTGCCCAGGCCTCGCTTTCGGGGGCGCAGCAGGCGGCCGAACAGGTGCGCGCCATCATCCAGGCGGCGCGCAGCCTGCAGACCTATGATTCCCAAGGGCGCAAGACGGTCACCGCCACCCGCGCCGTATCACCGCAAAGATTTTGATAAAATGCACCGCAAGGTTTGTTTGAGAGGAGACCTTGCATTCACTAGTTGTAAATCACCGCCGGTTAGAACGGTGACATGCCAGAAAAGGCGCAGGGCAAAGGCCCGTCCGGTCAGAAGGCCATCAATGCAAACCCCGGTGCAAAGCACCTTTTGACGGAGGACAACATGTCCAGCATTCTGACCAACAACAGCTCGATCGTCGCACTTCAGACCCTGAAGTCGATCAACTCGCAACTGGGTAAAACCCAAAGCGACATCGCGACCGGCAAATCGGTCGCCAACGCCAAGGACAACGCCGCTGTCTGGGCCATCTCGAAGGTGATGGAAACCGACCAGTCGGCATTCAAGGCGATCCAGTCGAACCTGAACGTGGCCGACGCGACCGTCGCAACCTCGCGCACGGGGGCCGAGCAGGTCACCAACCTGCTGCAGGAAATCAAGGACCTGGCCATCGGTGCAACCGTCAGCACCGCCGATTTCGCCAAGATCGACACCGATATCGACGCCAAGTTCAAGCAGATCGCCTCGGTCATTTCCGGGACGCAGCTGAACGGTGTGAACCTGCTGAAAACCGGCACCTCGATGAGTGTCGTCGGATCACTGGACCGGACCAACGGTACGGCCGAAACGACAGCCAACGTCATTGACGTCGCGACTGTCGATCTGGAAGGCGGGTTGAACCTCGACCTGGCGACGGGTGTGTCCGCGGACTACACCGGCATCACCGACACCACGACGGCTGAAGCCATGGTGACGGCGATCGAAACCATGATCGATGCCTCGGTCAAGGGTGCCGCACAGCTGGGTTCGGATGGCAAGCGCATCAGCGACCAGGCGAACTTCGTCGGCAAGCTGGGTGACTCGCTGAAGCAGGGCGTCGGCTCGCTGGTCGATACCGACATGGAAGAAGCGTCCGCCCGCCTGCAGGCGCTGCAGACGCAACAGCAGCTGGGCATCCAGGCGCTGTCGATCGCGAACCAGTCGCCCTCGGCCGTCATGTCGCTGTTCCGCTGATGACAGAACGGGGGGCGCTGAACGGCGCCCCCTGACCCCATCACCATTCCAGAACGGGAAACACGACCTTGAACGCGGTAACGCCACTGACCCAGCATGGGTACAAGACAAGCGGCCTGCGCACGGCGCGGGATGCGGAATACGATGTCTTTTCGCGGGTGACGCGGATGATGCGCCAGGCGGGTCGAATGGCCGACAATGGCGATACCATCATGGCCGTCCTCAAGAACAACGAATTATGGACCCTGCTGGCCATCGACCTGGCAGATCCGGGCAATGCCCTTCCCGATGCCACCAAGGCAGGCCTGCTGTCCCTTGCCAGCTTCTCGATCAGACACGGGCAGGCGGTCCTGGCAGGCGAACAGGCCTCGGACCCGCTGATCGACATCAACATGACCGTCATGCGCGGTCTGCGCGGCGAGGTCGGCGCATGAGCGGGCTTGTCCTGAAGCTGGCCCCGAACGAACGGGTGCTGATCAACGGTGCGGTCATCGAAAATGGTGACCGGCGGTCCAGGATCGCCATCAAGACGCCGAACGTGAACGTGCTGCGACTGCGTGACGCGATCCACCCCGACAAGGCGGCGACGCCCGTGTCCCGCGCCTGCTATATCGCGCAGCTGATCTTGTCGGGCGATGCCGAGCCCCGCGAAGGGCGTCAGCAACTTCTGCTGGCCATCGAACAGCTGAGCCAGGTCTTCGAGGACCGCGACAGCCGCCTGCTGCTGGCTGATGCAACCAGTGCTGCCATCGACGAAAATCCTTATCTGGCCATGCGCAAGCTGCGCGAATTGCTGCCGCGAGAGGCTCGTCTCTTCGCCGCGGCTGCCAGGTAGTTCCATGGGCGGCGCGATCACCATCGGCCTTGGAGGACTGGCCGGCTGGAAGGTCCTGCAGCGCACCGAAGCCCGCCAGCTGCAGGTCGTGGCGCAGGACCCGGTGGTGATCCGCTCGACCACCTATTTCAAGGACAATATCGCCAAGGCCGCCAAGGCCGAGGAGCTGGTCAAGGATTATCGCCTGCTGAACACGGCGCTTTCTGCATTCGGTCTGGAAGGCGACATCGCCAACAAGGCGTTCATCCAGAAGGTTCTTGAATCCGATACCAGCGACAAAAGCTCTCTGGTGAACCGGCTGGCGGACAAACGCTATCTGAAGCTGGCCGAGGCTTTCGGTTTTGGCAGCACCGCCCCCGCAGCGGATCTGGCAGAGACCGTGTCGCAGGCTTTCGTGCAGCGCGAATATGAAAAGCGCGTGGGTGAAAGCGACGAAAACATGCGGCTGGCCTTGAACGCGACGCGCGAACTGAAGGCGATGCAGGGGCGCAGCTCTTCGGACAAGACCCTGTGGTACGAGGTGATCGGCAACCAGCCGTTGAAGAAGGTTTTCGAAGGCGCCTTCGGCTTCGGGGCCAGCTATGGCAACCTGCCCGTAGAACGCCAGCTGGAAGAGTTCATGGACGCGGCCGAACGCGTTCTTGGCAGCTCCAGCTTCAAGGACATCACCACGCCCGAGGTAACGGACCGGCTGATGGTGTCCTTCATGGCGCGGTCGCAATTGACCGAGAGCGTGGCGCAGAACCGCTACAGTGCGGCGTTGACCCTGCTGACCGGATTGTGACGGGCGCGCCAGGATCGTTGGAACAGGGCAGTGACTTGACGGCTGTTGTGAATACGACAAAGGTGACGTTAGGCCAGTTTTAGGTCCTTTGCCCGCTTGCCGCACCTTGCGTCCAAGCGTTGCTTGGCTATAACCCCGGACGATTTGCCGCGATCCATCATCCAAGCCCGGGGGCAAGACCATGCCGAAAAGAACCGACATCAAATCGATCCTGATCATCGGGGCAGGACCGATCGTCATCGGGCAGGCCTGCGAATTCGACTATTCCGGTGCCCAGGCCTGCAAGGCCCTGCGCGAGGAAGGCTATCGGGTGATCCTGGTCAACTCGAACCCCGCCACGATCATGACCGATCCGGAAATGGCCGACGCCACCTATATAGAGCCGATTACCCCCGAGATCGTCGAAAAGATCATCGCCAAGGAACGTCCCGATGCGCTTTTGCCGACGATGGGCGGGCAGACGGGCCTGAACACGGCGCTGGCGCTGGCCGATAACGGCGCGCTGAACCGCTATGGGGTCGAACTGATCGGCGCGCAGCGCAGCGCGATCGAGATGGCCGAGGACCGCAAGCTGTTCCGCGAGGCGATGGACCGCATCGGCATCGAGAACCCCAAGGCCACGATCATCGCCGCCCCCAAGCTGGCATCGGGCAAATACGACATCAACGCCGGCGTCAGCCAGGCCATGGAAGCGTTGGAGGAGATCGGCCTGCCCGCCATCATCCGCCCCGCCTTCACCCTTGGCGGCACCGGCGGCGGCGTGGCCTATAACCGTGACGATTACGAACGGATCGTACGCTCGGGGCTGGATGCCTCGCCCATGGCGCAGGTGCTGGTCGACGAATCCCTTCTGGGTTGGAAGGAATTCGAGATGGAGGTCGTGCGCGACCGCAACGACAACGCCATCATCGTCTGCGCCATCGAAAACGTCGACCCGATGGGCGTGCATACCGGCGACAGCATCACCGTGGCCCCGGCCCTGACCCTGACCGACCGCGAATACCAGATCATGCGCAACGGCTCGATCGCCGTCCTGCGCGAGATCGGCGTGGAAACCGGCGGTTCGAACGTGCAATGGGCGATCAACCCCGAGGACGGCCGCATGGTCGTGATCGAGATGAACCCCCGCGTCAGCCGCAGCTCGGCGCTGGCCTCGAAGGCCACCGGCTTCCCGATCGCCAAGATCGCCGCGAAACTGGCCGTGGGCTATACCCTGGACGAACTGGACAACGACATCACCAAGGTGACGCCGGCCAGCTTCGAACCCTCGATCGACTATGTCGTCACCAAGATCCCGCGCTTTGCCTTTGAAAAATTCCCCGGCTCCAAGCCCGACCTGACCACCGCGATGAAATCCGTGGGCGAGGTCATGGCCATCGGCCGCAGCTTCCACGAATCGCTGCAAAAGGCACTGACTTCGATGGAAAACGGGCTGACCGGCCTGGACGAGATCGCCATCGAGGGCGCCGCCGACCAGGGCAAGCCCGCCGTCATCGCGGCCCTGTCCAAGGCCACCCCCGACCGCATCCGCGTCATCGCCGAGGCGATGCGCTTTGGCCTGTCCAACGACGAGATCCAGCGTGTCACCAGCTTTGACCCGTGGTTCCTGGCGCGCATCCGCGAGATCATCGACGCCGAACATGTCGTGCGCGAAAACGGCCTGCCGCAGGACGTGGATGGCCTGCGCAAGCTGAAGATGATGGGCTTTACCGACGCCCGCCTTGCGCATCTGACCGGCCAGGACGAAGACGCCGTCCGCCGCGCCCGGCGCGCCCTGGACGTCCGCCCTGTCTTCAAGCGCATCGATACCTGCGCTGCCGAATTCGAGGCGCAGACCCCCTATATGTATTCGACCTATGAAGCCCCCGCGATGGGTGACGTCGAATGCGAATCCCGCCCGACCGATGCCAAGAAGGTCGTGATTCTGGGCGGCGGTCCGAACCGGATCGGCCAGGGGATCGAGTTCGACTATTGCTGCTGCCACGCCTGCTATGCGCTGACGGATGCGGGCTATGAAACCATCATGGTCAACTGCAACCCGGAAACGGTCAGCACCGATTACGACACCAGCGACCGGCTGTATTTCGAACCGCTGACCTTCGAGCATGTGCTGGAGATCCTGCATACCGAACAGCAGAACGGCACGCTGCACGGCGTCATCGTCCAGTTCGGCGGCCAGACCCCCCTGAAGCTGGCCAATGCGCTGGAGGCCGAGGGCATCCCGATCCTGGGCACGACCCCCGACGCCATCGACCTGGCCGAGGACCGTGAACGCTTCCAGGATCTGCTGAACCGTCTGAACCTGCGCCAGCCGGTCAATGGCATCGCCAGCAGCGCCGAACAGGCCATCGCCATCGCCCATGACATCGGCTTCCCGCTGGTGATCCGCCCGTCCTATGTCCTGGGCGGGCGCGGCATGGAAATCGTGCGCGACATGGATCACCTGCGCCGCTATATCACCGAGGCCGTGAAGGTGTCGGGCAAGAACCCGGTGCTGCTGGACAGCTATCTGACCGGCGCGATCGAGGTCGATGTGGACGCGTTGTCGGACGGTGAGAACGTCCATGTCGCGGGCATCATGGAGCATATCGAGGAAGCGGGCGTCCATTCCGGCGACAGCGCCTGTTCGCTGCCGCCCCACACGCTGACCCCCGAGACCATCCAGGAGATCAAGCGCCAGACCGTCGCCATGGCCCGCGCCCTGCACGTGGTCGGCCTGATGAACGTCCAGTTCGCGCTGAAGGACGGCGAGATCTTCGTCCTTGAGGTCAACCCGCGCGCCAGCCGCACGGTGCCCTTCGTGGCCAAGGCCACCGACAGCGCCATCGCATCCATCGCCGCGCGCCTGATGGCGGGCGAACCGATGTCGAATTTCCCCGAACGGGCGCCCTATCCTGCGGGGGTCGGTCCGGAAACCGATCTGCCCTTCGCCGACCCGCTGACCCTGGCCGATCCGATCACCCCGTGGTTCAGCGTCAAGGAGGCCGTGCTGCCCTTCGCGCGCTTCCCCGGCGTCGATACCCTGCTGGGCCCGGAGATGCGCTCCACCGGCGAGGTGATGGGCTGGGACCGCAACTTTGCCCGCGCCTTCCTGAAGGCGCAGATGGGGGCCGGCACGCATCTGCCGCATGAAGGCCGCGTCTTCGTTTCGGTCAAGGACAGCGACAAGACCGAGGCGCTGGCGGGTGCGGCGCGCGATCTGGTGGCGATGGGTTACACGCTGATCGCCACATCGGGGACGGCCGATTTCCTGGCCGCCGCCGGCGTCGAGACGCAGCGCGTCAACAAGGTCTATGAAGGCCGCCCGAACATCGTCGACCGGCTGAAGAACGGCGATGTCGCCATGGTTCTGAACACCACCGAAGGTGTGCAGGCCATCGCCGACAGCCGCGAAATCCGGGCCGTCGCGCTGTACGACAAGATCCCGTATTTCACCACGGCCGCGGGCAGCATCGCCGCCGTCGCCGCGATCAAGTCGCGCGGCGAGGGTGAAGTGGGCGTGCGCAGCCTGCAGGCCTGATCCGGCCATCATCCCGGCCCCCATGGCGGGGCCGGGGTTTGACCTTTGTCAGCCGACGCGCGGTCATGCTTCGCGAGGCGAGTTATCTCTGCTAAGAACAACCCATGATTGCCGCCCTTCGGGGCCAGGATCGCCGCAGGCAAAGCAAGGGGTTCCCATGTCGCAAGCCACGTCCGCCGAACGATATTTCCTTGAACTGGTCAATCGCGAAAGGGCGGGGCACGGCCTGGACCCTGTCACGCTGGAAACGCATCTGAACCAGTCCTCTGATGCGCATAGCGGCTGGATGCTGCGCAATGACCGGTTTTCGCATGACGGGGCCTCGGGATCTTCGGCGACGGACCGGGTTCGCGCCGCCGACTTCCCGCTGGAGGGCAGCTGGCGCGTGACCGAAAACCTGGCCTATGTTTCGGTCGATGGCGACGGTTCGCTGCTGGACGAGGTTGCGCAGCTGCACACCAACCTGATGAACAGCTCCGGGCACCGCGCCAATATCCTTGATTCCAAGGTCGATCATATCGGCATCAGCCTGCAGGTCGGCGACTTCAGCGGCTATCAGATCCTGATGGCCACGCAGAATTTCGCCGCGACCGGGGGCGATGTGACCCTAGACCTGGCGCCGGGGGTCACGATCACCCAGATCGACCGCCCCTTCATGGGGGCCATGTCCAAGGCCACCTGGCTGGATGCGCATGGCCCGCTGCGGACCGGCCCGCAGGGGACCGGCGCGGATGATCGCATTATCAAGGGATCGGCCGACAACACGCTGTCGGGCTATGGGGGTGACGACCTGATTGCGGGCGGCGGGGGCCGTGACGTGCTGCTTGGCGGGCAGGGCGATGACTTCATCATGGGCCAGAAGGGTCATGACCGGCTTGTCGGGCAGATGGGCAACGACGTCCTGTCCGGCGGCATCGGCTTTGACACGCTGGCCGGCGGGGCGGGCCGCGACCATCTGAAGGGAGAGGCGGGCAACGACCGCCTGCTGGGAAAGATGGACAATGACCGCCTGCTGGGGGGCAATGGCAATGACACCTTGTATGGCGGGGCGGGGCGCGACGTGCTGATCGGCGGGGGCGGCGCTGACCTGCTCAGCGGAGGTGATGGCGCGGATCAGTTCATCTTTGCCGGCAATTTCGGGCGCGACGTGGTCACCGATTTCACCGCGGGCCAGGATCGCCTGATGATCGCCGATGGTCTGGTGGATGGGTCGATGGCCGATTTCCTGGATGATCACGTGCAGCGGACCGATCGCGGCGTCCTGATCACGTTGTCCGACGGCAACCACATTCTGGTGCAAGGGTCCGACCTGTCGGTTCAGGACGTGGCCGACGACATCTTCCTGTTCTAGCCGCGCGCCAGCAGATAGCAGTCCATGATCCAGCCATGCGCGGCCCTTGCGGCGCGGCGCGTGGCGATGATGCGGGGGCCTGCCTGCGCTACCGTGCCGCTGTCCAGGATCTGTTGGGGCATGCCCAGAAAGGCCCCCCACCAGATGCGCGTGTCGCCCGGCAGCCCGCCAAAGGCGCATTGCCCGTCCAGCATGACCACCAGCCGGTCCACGCCCTGCGGCCAGCCATGATCGCGCAGCATCCGCCCCGTGGTGATCTGCACGGGGGCGCCCAGATCGTTCAGGGGGATCGCATGGGCCGCGCACAGCGCCTGAATGGCGGTGATGCCGGGAATGACCGTGACGGCCAGATCCAGCCGCGCCGCGATCCGAAGGCTGCTGTCATAAAGCGACGGGTCCCCCCAGACCAGCAGGGCGACGCGGCCCCCCTGCGGCAGGTGCCGGTCGATCTGGGCGCGCCAGGCGTCCGCGATGGCATCGTGCCAGCGCTCGACGCCGTTCAGGTAATCGGGGTCGGCGGCATCCCGGCGCGGCAGGTCGAATTCGGCCAGCCGCAGGGGCGCATCCGTCAGGTGCCGATCCAGCATGGCCCGCCGGATGCCCGCCAGATCGGCCTTGTCGTCACCCTTCAGCGGGATCAGCACCAGATCCGCCTGCCGCATGGCCGCGATGGCCTGCAGGGTCAGGTGGTCGGGGTTGCCCGTGCCGATCCCGATCAGGGTCAGGTCGATCATGCGAAAAGGCGCGGCGTGACCAGCCCGCTGCCGCGCAGCCCGCGCAGGGATTTCGCGCCCGCCAGCACGGCCAGATCGACCAGCGGCTCCAGCGCGATGACCAGCATGTAGGCCGCGCCGAAGCTGGCGACACCGGACCATGCGCCGATCCCCTGGCCATAGAAGGCCCAGAACGCGACCCAGGCCACGACGCCGCCCTGGAAGGCGGTCGACAGCGCCAGTGCCTGCCCATAGGTCAGATCGACATAGGCGGTCCGGGGCGCGATGATCCGCCCGGCCAGCGCCGAGACTGCGAACAGCGGCACCAGCAGCGTGGTGACGTTCATCCCGTATTGCGGCAGATCGGCGGGTGCGAAGAACAGCCCCTGCGCCAGCAGCCCAAGCGCCAGCCCGATGGCCGCAGGTGCCGCCCCGAACAGCAGGAACAGGGTCGATCCCATGATCAGGTGCACCTCGGACACGCCGACGGGCGCGGTGGGCAGGACCTGAAAGAAGACGAAGGTGGCGATGGTGGCCAGCAGGCCGCGCCCGGCCAGCGATGCGATCCCGCGTTCGCGCAGCGCGGTGGCGGCGATCTTCAGCGTGTAAAGGCCGGCCGTGGCCGCGGTGGCATAGCCCAAGATCAGCTTGGCGCCGGTCACGACGCCATGTTCGATATGCATGTTCAGTCTCCTGTGGCCGTCATCCCCGACGGCGGGAAAATTGCCTGCATGGCCGGTTTCCTGGCTTGCGGGTCAGGGCGTGGCGTCGGCCTTCCCAGGCCCGTGGGGCCCAGTGGCGTCGGTGACGCACGCTCTCCGCATACAGTCGCGGGGGCGGCTGAGGCTTCGGGTGCCGCGATTGGGTCCACCCTTCCCCATTCCCGATGAAGCCCGACGCTTGAGCGTCCTGATGGGCACCATCCAGGCGATCAGATAGACGTGATCGGCCCGCGCGCGTCAAGTCGCGGCCGGTGCGATCATGTGAAAGAAGGTGCCGGTGACCTGCCCGGCCCGGGTCGCGCGCCACGATCCGGTTTCGGGCACCGCCGCGCCATTGGCATCGGTGACGCGGGCCAGCGGCGCATCGGGCTGGTCGGTGATCGAGGCATAGTGGAATTCATGGCCGCGCAGCGCGCCTTGCCCAACACCCGGCAGGGGCGCGACCAGTTCGGCGCGGCGGTATCCCAGATGCATCCGGCGCTTGTGATAGCTGGTCTCCAACCCCAGCAGGCCCAGCATCCGGTGGCGTTCGCCCGCCGCATCGACCAGCCCCGCCCCAAGCGCCATATAGCCGCCGCATTCGCCATGCACGGGCCGGGTCGCGGCAAAGCGGTGCATGGCGCCGCGGAAGCTGTCGGCGGCGGCCAGTTTCGGCGCATGCAGTTCGGGATATCCACCCGGCAGCCAGCAGCAATCGGCGCTGTCATCGGGCGCCTGGTCGGCCAGCGGCGAAAAGGGCAGGATCGTCGCCCCGGCCTTGCGCCACGCCTGCAGGACATGGGGATAGGTAAAGCTGAAGGCCGCGTCGCGGGCCAGCGCGATCCGCCCGCCCGGCGCGATGATCGGCAGGGGCGCATCGGCATCCGGCAGGGCGCGGCTGGCGGCGGCGGCGATGATGGCGTCCAGATCGCAATGCGCGCTGAAAAAGTCGCCCGCCTGGTCCAGGATTGCCTGTAATTCCGGGGTTTCTTCTGCCTGCACCAGGCCCAGGTGGCGTTCGGGCAGGGTGATGTTGCCCTGACGGGGCAGGGCGCCCAGCACGGTGATGCCCGCCTCGGCCATGCCCTCGCGGATCAGGGCGTCGTGGCGCGGGGACGCGACGCGGTTCAGCACGACCCCCGCAAAGGGCAGATCTGGGCGCAGGGTCGCGAAACCCCGCGCCACCGCCGCCGCCGATTGCGCCTGCCCCGAGACGTCAAGGATCAGCACGACGGGCCAACCCATCATCTGCGCCACCTCGGCGCTGGATCCGATGCCGGTTTCCCCCGGCGTCGCCACCCCGTCGAACAGGCCCATCGAGCCTTCGGCCAGAATCAGGTCGGCATCCGGCTGGCCCGTCACATGGGCGATGATCCGTCCCGGCTGCATCGCCCAGGCATCCAGGTTGAACGACGCCCGCCCCGAGGCCGCCGCGTGAAACGCCGGGTCGATGTAATCGGGCCCCGACTTGAAGGGCTGCACCGCCATGCCCCGCCGCCGCAGCGCGCTGAGCAGCCCCAGCATCAGCATCGTCTTGCCGGTCCCCGAGGCGGGGGCCGAGATCATCAATCCGGGGGTGCTCATTCGGGGAACCTCGGGTCTGGCCCGACGGGACGGTATCGGCGGTCGTAATCGGCGGCGTAAAGGCGGCTGTCGTCAAACCCGTCCCCGGCAAGGGCGGGGCCGACCAGGATCAGCGCCGTCCTGTCGATGCCTTGGGCGGCCGCCGCGATGCCCGACAGGGTCGACCGGATCACCCGCTGGTCCGGCCAGCTGGCCCGCCAGACGACGGCCACGGGGCAATCGGGGCCGTAATGGGGGGTCAGATCGGCCACGACCCGGTCCAGCGCATGGATCGACAGGTGGATCGCCAGCGTCGCGCCGGTGGCCGCGAAGGCGGTCAGGCTTTCGCCCGCAGGCATGGTCGATGCCCGCCCCGGCGTGCGCGTCAGCACCACCGATTGCGCCAGTCCGGGCAGGGTCAGTTCGCTTTCCAGCGCGGCGGCGGCGGCAGCGAAGGACGGCACCCCCGGCACCACCTGAACGGGAATGTCCAACGCCCGCAGGCGGCGCAGTTGTTCGCCCATGGCCGACCAGACCGACAGATCGCCCGAATGCAGCCGCGCCACGTCCTGTCCCGCGGCATGGGCCGTCTGCATTTCGTCGATGATCTGGTCAAGGCTGAGGGGGGCCGTGTTCACGATGCGCGCGCCGGGCGGGCAATGGGTCAGCAGGGCGGGGGGCACCAGGCTGCCTGCGTAAAGGCAGACGGGGCAGGCCGCGATCAGGTCGCGCCCGCGCAGGGTGATCAGATCGGCCGCGCCGGGCCCTGCGCCGATGAAATGGATGGTCATGGAACCTCTGCGATGGCGATGGCGATGGCGATGGTGATGCGGCCGCAGGCCGAGACGATGCGCGGGCCGGTCAGCCGCCCGGCGGGACCTGCGGCGGCCAGGGCCGCGGCCTCGGCCACCGATCCGGTGGCATGAAGGGCCTGGATGCGCGGCGATTGCGTGGGGGTCGGGATGCCCGCGACGCGCACGATGCGCAGGGGCAGGCCAAGCCGGTCCGCCACGGGACGCAGCAGGTCGGCGCGTTCGGGAATGGTGGCCAGCATGTCGGCACCACGGGCCGCCTGGATCAGCGCCGCGACGGGCGTGCCGGGGCGGCAGCCGATGCCCGCGACCCTCATGCGGTGACCGCCCATTGCGTCACGGGCCGCGCCGCCTGCCAGCCGCGCATGCCGCCCAAGGGGGCGGCGCGGGCGATGTCGATGCGGGTCAGATCGCCCCCGTGGCGGGCCGACAGGGCCGAAAGCAGGCTTTCGGTTTCCAGCGTGACCCCGTTCGCGACCAGCCGCGCGCCGGTCGGAAGCATCGGCCAAAGCGCGTCGAACAGCGCCGCCGATCCGCCGCCGCCGACGAAGACGGCGTCCGGTTCGGGCAGGTCCGACAGGGCCTGCGGTGCACGCCCCTGGACCGGTGTGACCAGATGGCCGACGCCGAAAGCCTCGATATTGGCGCGGATCAGCGCGATCCGGTCGTCGCGGGGTTCGATGCAGATGGCGCGCCCCCCCGCCAGCGCCCATTCGACCGAGATCGCCCCCGAACCGCCGCCCACATCCCACAGCAGCGCGCCGGGTCGCGGGCCAAGGGCGGCCAGGGTCATGGCGCGGATGGGGGATTTGGTGATCTGGCCCCGATGGGCAAATCCGTCATCGGGACGCCCCGGCGCGGTGCCGATGCCCGCCCCGCGCGGCAGGTGGGCGCCGTCGATGGCCACCGCCACGGGGGCGGCGATATCGGCCAGGTCCATGTTCTGCGCCCAAGCCTTGCGGATGCGTTCCGCAGGCCCGCCAAGCCGTTCAAGCACCGTCAGCCGGGCGGACCCCGCCCCTTGGGTGCACAGCCAATCGGCCAGTTCGCGCACCGCATCGCCGTCGCGCAGCGTGGCGATGATGCGGCAGCCGCGCGCCAGATGCGGGCGCAGCCGCGCGAAGGGCGCGGCGTGCAGGCCAAGGGTCGCCGTCGTCTCGGCCCGCCAGCCAAGGCGCGCAGAGGCCAGCGGGACGGTGCCGGCCACGGGCAGCGCGATCCAGTCCGAAAGGTCCAGATGCGCGGCCAGCGTGCCCCCCGCCCCGTGCCAGAACGGATCCCCCGAGGTCAGCGCCACCACCCGCCGCCCCCTGGCCGCCAGAACCGGGGCGATGTCGAAGGGCACGGGCCAGGGGCGGCCCTTGTCCGCGACCCCTGCCAAGGCCAGGTGCCGTGGGCCGCCAAAGACCAGGTCGGCCCGGTCCAGCGCCTGTCGGCTTGCATCCGGCAGGTCGGGCAGGCCATTCTCGGTGATCCCGATGATCGTCAGCCAAGGCTCAGACATGACACGCATCCTGCTGCTGGGCGGCACATCCGAGGCCAGCGCCTTGGCGCGCCTGTTGGCGCGGGCGGGCGTGGCGGCCCAGTTTTCCTATGCCGGGCGCACGGCGGCGCCGGTCGCGCAGCCGCTGCCCACGCGGATCGGCGGCTTCGGCGGCCCCGAGGGCCTGGCGCGGCACCTGCGGGACGGCGGCTTTTCCCATCTGATCGACGCGACCCACCCCTTCGCCGCGCAGATCAGCGCCAATGCCGTGGTGGCCGCCGCCATGGCGGGGGTTCCCCTGCTGGTGCTGCAGCGACCGGAATGGCGCGCGGGGGCCGGCGACGACTGGTGCCATGTCCGCGATATCGAACAGGCGGCACAGGCGCTGCCGCGACAGCGGGCGAACGTGTTCCTGGCCATCGGCAAGCAGAACCTGGCGGCTTTTGCGGGTCTGCCGCACAGGTTCCTGCTGCGGCTGGTGGACGAACCGGCGGCGCTGCCCCTGCCGGATGCACAGGTGGTGGTCGCGCGCGGACCCTTCACGGCCCAGGGGGACACGCGCCTGATGCGCGACCGCGCCGTCACGCATCTGGTCGCCAAGAATGCGGGCGGGATCGGAGCCGCGGCCAAGCTGGAGGCCGCCCGCAGCCTGGGGGTGCGCGTGATCATGATCGACCGCCCCGCCATGCCTGCAAGGCAGGTGGTGGACAGCCCCGAACTGGCGATGGCCTGGCTGCATCAATTGGCCCCGCGCGGGGTATAGACCCATCTGCCCACCCGCCGCGTCGCCGAATTGCCGACCAGCACGACGGTGCGCATGTCCGCCATCTGGGGCGTGGCCTGCGACAGCGGGACGGTGGTCAGGCATTCGTCGGGGGTGCTGACGGCGCGGGCGAAGATAATCAGGGTCTCGGGGGTGCATTCCTGCCGCAGGATCTCCAGCACGCGGGCGAATTGTTGCGGGCGGCTGCGCGAACGCGGGTTATAGAAGGCCATCGCGAAATCCCCCCGCGCGGCGTGGCGCAGACGATGTTCGATCAGATCGAAGGGCTTGAGGTTGTCCGACAGGTTGATGGCGCAGAAATCATGCCCCAGGGGCGCGCCCGCCCGCGCCGCCGCCGCCAGCATCGCGGTGATGCCGGGCAAGATGCGGATGTCGGTGTCATGTCGGTCGGGCTGATCCTCCAGCGCCTCAAACAGGGCCGAGGCCATCGCGAAGACCCCCGGATCGCCCGAGGAGACGATCACCACCCGCCGGCCATCGGCCGCCAGGTCCAGCGCCATCCTTGCGCGGTCCAGCTCTACCCGGTTGTCCGACGGGTGCAGCGCCAGCCCCGGCCGTGCCGCCACCCGCGCGACATAGGGGATATAGCCGATGACATCGGTGGCCTGGTCCAGCGCCTGCGCGACCTGCGGCGTCACCAGCGCATCATCGCCCGGCCCAAGTCCCGCGACGGTGACCCAACCGGTCATTCCGCCACCTGCGGCAGGACCATGGGACGGCGCCCCCGGCCATGCACCATGACGATGGCGAAATAGGGGCAATCGGCATCGGCGACCTCGGCAAGGCGGGCGATGCGCTGGCCGGGCATGGTGCCGCGCTCGATCAGCCAGGCGTCCTCCAGCCTTCCACAGGCGGCCAAGGCGCGGCGGACCTTGGGCAGGTTGCGGCCGGTCTTCATCACCACCAGCGCGTCGGTGCCCGCGATGTGGCGGCGCAGGTCGGGTTCGGGCAGGGTGCCCATCAGCACGGTCAGCACGTCGTCGCCCCAGGTGATCGGCGTACCGCTGGCGTTCCAGCATCCCGCCATGCCGGGAATGCCGGGAATGACCTGCATGTCCACGACGTCGCGCAGCCGCACGTAAAGATGCATGAAAGAGCCATAGAAGAACGGATCGCCCTCGCACAGGACCACGACATCCTCGGTCTCGGCCAGATCGCGCAGGCGGGCGGCCCAATCGTCATAGAAAGCGGCCAACAGGTTGTTGTATTCAGGGCTGTCGAAGGGGATTTCCGTCGTGACGGGGTATTCCATCGGGTATTCGCGGGCACCATCGGCCAGCATGCCCGTGACGATGCGGCGCGCCTGCCCCTGCCGCCCCGGCTTGCGGAAGAAGGCCACATGGCGCGCGCCGCGGATGGCGCGGTCGGCGCGGACCGAGATCAGGTCCGGATCGCCCGGTCCCAGCCCCGCACAGATGATCTGTCCCATTCGGTTCACTCCTTCCGGCTGGCCAGCGCGTTGATCGCAGCGACGGTGATGGCGGACCCGCCAAGGCGGCCCTGCACGATGACCGCGGGCACGGGCGGGGCGGCCATCAGCGCGTCCTTGGATTCCGCCGCGCCGACAAAGCCCACGGGGCAGCCGATGATGGCGGCGGGGCGGGGACAATCGGGGTCCTCCAGCATGTTCAGCAGGTGGAACAGCGCGGTCGGCGCATTGCCGATGGCGACCAGCGCGCCCGCCAGGTGGGGACGCCACAATTCCAGCGCGGCGGCGCTGCGGGTGTTGCCCATGTCGCGGGCCATGTCGGGCACGCGCGGATCGTTCAGGGTGCAGATGACCGGATTGTCGGCGGGCAGGCGGGCGCGGGTGACGCCTTCGCTGACCATGCGCGCATCGCACAGGATCGGCGCGCCCTTGGCCAGGGCGGCGCGGGCGATGGTCGCCATGCCGGGGGTGAAGCGGACATGGGCCTCCAGCCCCACCAGGCCCGCGGCGTGGATCATGCGGGTGACCACGGGTTCCTCATCGGCGTCGAAACGCGTCAGGTCGGCCTCGGACCGGATGGTGGCAAAGGACTGGCGATAGATCGCGGCCCCGTCCTTTTCGTAAACATGCGGCATCAAAGCACCTTCGGCAATTGGTCGGGGTGAAGCCCGCGCAGGGCGGGCACGTCATGGGCGCAGCCATGGCGGATCAGGTCAAAGCCCTGCGGCGTCGCGGTCAGGGTCATGTCGGCCGCGCGCGGCCAACCGCAGCCCTTGGCACAGCCCGACACGTGCAAGACGGCGCCTTGCGGCACCAGCGCCGCCAGGTCGCGGGCCAGGGGGCGGGTTGCGGCATGGGCATGGGCGCAGCACGGGCTGCCGGGGCAGGCGCGCAGGCGCAGGCGGGGGTCATCGGCGGTCAGGATCAGCCCCGGCATGGGCGGCAGATGCCGCGCACCCCGCACCAGCATCATCCGCCAGGGCGTCAGGCGCAGCGTGCCCAACCTGCCAAGCCGGCGCAGCGTGTCGGGCGGCACCTGCCCGAATTCGATACCGGCCAGCATGCCCTGCGGGGTGGGACCCGGCGTGGCGGAGGCGGCGGCGGTGGGTGCCGCGATATCGGCTCGGGGCGCGATGCCGCGCGCGACCAGCGCCGCCATGCGCCCTCGACCGCCGATAGCCCCGCCGCGTTCCAGAAACCAGCCCGCCAGCGCGACAGCATCCTGCGGTGAACCCAGGGCCGCGCCAGACCCCATCCCGTCGGCGCGCAGGATCAGGCCCGAACCCGCCCGCTCGATCCGGATATCGGCGGGGTCCCGGGTCAGGACCGGGGTGGGGCCGGTATCGACGGCAAAGCCGAACTTGGCAGGCAGCGGCAGGGCGCTGGCGGCCAGCGCGGTTTCCAGATCGCGGACCAGCGCATCGGTGGCGTCCCCGCCAAAGGGGGTGACGATGACATTGCGGCGCGTTTCGGTGGCGATGTCGGGGTCGATCAGGTCCAGCGCGCGCAGATCCGCGATCAGCGGCGCATGGCTGTCGGGCGTGACGCCGCGCAGTTGCAGGTTGCCGCGGCCCGTCAGCTCGATCAGGCCGTTGCCATGCCGTTCGGCGGCATCGGTGATGCCCTGGGCCTGGTCGCGGGACAGCATCGCCCCGCGCGGCTTGACCCGCACGACCCAGCCATCGCCCGATTCCATCGGCCGCAGGGCGCCGGGGCACCAGCCCTTGACGCCGCTCATGTGTCCGCCCCCATGCTGGCGGCGATGGAATTGCGCCGCGTCACCCACAGGCCCGCATCATACAGCCGCCGGAACAGGTCGCGCATGGCGGCCAATGCGGCGGGGTTGGCATCGGCCATGAAGGCGGTGATGTCGTCGCGCCCCAACGTGGCGTCGTGATAGAGGTCGAACAGATGCGGCGGCACCGCACCCGCCAGATGGGCAAAGGCCGCCATGTGATCCAGCGTCGCCGCGATTTCGGCGGCACCGCGAAACCCATGCGCGGTCATCGCATCGGCCCAACGCGGATCGGCGGCGCGGGACCGGACGGTGCGGGCGATCTCCTCGGTCAGGCTGCGGGCGCGGGGGCGGTCGGGCTGCGTGGCGTCCAGATGATAAAGCGCGGGCGCATCCGCCCCGATGCGGGCCATGGCGGCGGCAAAGCCGCCCTCGTGGGCGGCGTAATCGGCGGCCAGCAGCAGGTCGCTTTCGGGCAGGTCCTGCGCATGGACGAAACTGTCGGCGGTTTGCAGGCGGGCTTCGATGCCGCCCCGGTCCTGCGTGACGACGCCGTCCTGACCGATGGCCCAGCTGGAGGCCGCGATCCAAGCCTCGCCCGCGGCCTGCCGCGCGGCATCGGTGAAGGTGTCGGGGGCGGTGCCCATGCCCAGGCCGTATCGCCCCGGTTCTGGCCCAAAAACGCGGGCCATGCGCGCGGCATAGGGGTTCATCTCGGGCGCCTCGTCGCGGTCGGCCAGCGCCTTTGCGCCGGTTTCGAACAGCTGAGCCAACACCGGAAAGACATCGCGGAACAGGCCCGACACCCGCAGCGTCACGTCGATGCGCGGCCGGTCCAGCAGGGCCAGAGGAACGATTTCCACGCCCGACACCCGGCCCGACCCGTCATCCCAGACAGGCTTCAGCCCCGCCAGATGCAGGGCCATGGCGAATTCCTCGCCTGCGGTGCGCATCGTGGCGCTGCCCCACAGATCGACGACCAGGCCGCGCGGCCAGTCGCCGTGATCCTGCAGGTGTCGGCGCAGCAATTCCTCGGCCAGCTTGACGCCCTGGGCATGGGCGGCGCGGGTCGGCACCGCGCGCGGATCGGTGGCAAAGAGGTTGCGCCCGGTGGGCAGCACGTCCCGCCGCCCCCGCGCGGGCGATCCCGACGGCCCCGGCGCGACATGACGCCCCGACAGCGCGTCCAGCAGGCCCGCGCGTTCCTGCGCCCCGCATTCGCCCTGTCCAAAGATGTGCAGACCCTGCCCGTATTGGCTTTCCTTGATGTCGCAGACGAAACGGTCGATGCGGGTGATCGCCTCGGCCTCGGACGCATCGGGCGGGATGCCCAGATCGCGGTCGACGCCAAGCGCGCGGGATGTGTCGCGGATGTCGCCGACCAGCCGGTCGCGGCGCGCGGGGTCCAGCCCGTCGGCGGTGGAATACTCGTCCAGCAGCCGTTCCAGCCCCGCCATGTCGTCGGGCAGGGTGGCGGCCAGCATGGGCGGCGGCAGATGACCAAGCGTGACCGCCCCGATGCGGCGCTTGGCCTGCGCGGCCTCGCCCGGATCATTGACGATGAAGGGATAGATCACCGGCAGCGCCCCCGTCAGCGCCTGCGGCCAGCAGTCGCCCGACAGCGCCACCGCCTTGCCGGGCAGCCATTCCAGCGTGCCATGCGCGCCCATGTGGATCATCGCGTGCAGCCCCTGCGACCGCAGCCACAGGTAGAAGGCCACATAGGCGTGGCGCGGCACGCGCGTCAGGTCGTGATAATCGTCGTCGCGGCTGGCGCGATGGCTGCGTTCGGGCTGCAGCGCCATCAGCAGCTTGCCCGCGCGAAGGGCGGCAAACTGGAAGGCCCCGTCCCGCATGTCGGGATCGGTGTCGGGCGCACCCCATGCGGCATGCAGATCGTCGCGCAGGGTTCGGGGCAGGGTGGCCAGCGCGGCGCGGTATTCCTCCAGCGGCCACATGATCCGGTCGCGGATCAGATCGCCCTGAACGGCGGGCACGTCATGGCCGTGTTCGGCCAGCAGCCCCGCCACCTGTCGCGCGGATGCCAGCGCGTCCAGCCCCACCGCATGGGCCATCTGCCAGTCGCGGCCCGGATAGGTGGACAGGACCAGCGCCAGCCGGCGGTCTGCCGCAGGCGTTGCGCCAAGGCGGTGCCAAGCGGCGATGCGGTCCGCGGCGGCATCGACCAGCGCGGGGTCGGGGCGGTGGGCAAAGCGGGAATATTGCAGGTCCGGGTCGCGTTTCGCGGGGGATTTGAAGCTGATGACACCGGCCAGGATGCGTCCATCCACCTCGGGCAGGACGACATTCATGGCCAGGTCGGACGGCGACAGCCCGCGTTCGGCCTGGTGCCATTCGCGGCGGCGGTTGGTGGACAGCGCGACCTGGAAGACGGGGCTGGCGAAGCCGTCGAACGCCCCGCCCCCCTCGGTGCGGGCGGAAAAGCCGGTGGCGTTGACGATGACGGCAGGGGCGTCGGGCAGGGCGCCTTGCAGCCATGCGGCAAAGCCCTGTGCCTTCAGCGAGGGCGCAAAGGCACCGCAGGCTGCGAACCCACGGGCGCGCAGGGCATGGATCATCGCATCGATCGCGGCGGTATCGGCCGCCGCCAGCCAGCTGCGATAGAAGGTGACCAGGGCCAGCGGTCCGGCGGGCGGGGCGTCGATCACGCCCGCATCCGGGTCGTAAAGCCCCATCGGCGGCAGCGTCTTCCGGCCCGGCACGGGGGCCGCGTTCAGCCCTGCCGCAATCGCCATCTGCGCCAGCGCGGCCTGGGCCGCCACCGCCCCGCCCTGATCGCAATGGCGGCGCAGCACGCGCAGCACGGATGCGGGCACGGTGGACAGCTGGTCCAGCCGCGCGTCGTCCCGCCCGTCGGCGGGCAGCACGGCCAGCGCGATGCCCCGCCGCCGCGCCAGGTCCTGCACCGATGCCAGGCCATAGGGCCAATAGGCCTCGCCGCCGATCAGACGGATCAGGATGCCCTTGGCCCCCGACAGCGTCTGGTCCAGATAAGTGTCGACCGACACCGGATGGCGCAGCGCCACAAGGTTGCACAGCCGCAGGGACGGCAGCCCCCCCGCCGCGCGATGCCAGCCCGCCGCGAAGGCGCCAAGATCGCTGTCCGAAAAGGACAGCACCACCAGATCCGCCGGCGACTGGCCGGGGTCATAGGGGGCGTCGGACTGGTCCAGCCCGTGGCGTTCGCGGAAGACGACATGCATCAGGCAGGTACGCCCGTCAGCATGGCGCGGATCGCGTCGGGGTTCACGTCGTCATGTTCGGCGATGACCACCAGCTGCGACCGGCGCGGCTGGCTGCCCCAAGGGCGGTCGTATTGATGGCGCACGCGTGCGCCCACGGCCTGCACCAGCAGGCGCATCGGCTTGCCCTGCACCGCGACATGACCCTTCACGCGCAGGATGTTCTGTTCGGTGGCCAGGCGTTCGATGGCCGCGACCAGATGCGCGGGATCGGTGATTTCGGGCAGGTCGATGACGACGGTGTCGAAATCCTCGTGTTCGTGGTCGTCATGGCCGTCGTGATGGCTGGGGCGGGCGGCCAGATCATCCTCGGCGGCGGCGTTCAGGCCCAGGATCACCTGCGGATCGATCGCGCCTTCGGTCACGGTCAGGATGGGCAGCTTGCGCGGGGCGTGGTCCAGGATGGCCTGGCGGGCGGCTGCCACGCCGGCATCACCGGCCAGATCGGCCTTGGTCAGCAGGACGACATCGGCGCAGGCGATCTGATCCTCGAAGACCTCGGACAGGGGCGTTTCGTGGTCCAAGCTGTCATCGGCGGCGCGTTGGGCGTCCACTGCGGCGATGTCGGGGGCGAAGCGGCCCGCCGCCACGGCCTCGGCATCGGCCAGGGCGATGACGCCGTCCACGGTGATGCGCGACCGGATGGCGGGCCAGTCGAAGGCCTTGAGCAGGGGTTTCGGCAGCGCCAGCCCCGAGGTCTCGATCAGGATGTGGTCGGGCTTCTGCGGCAGGGCCATCAGCCGTTCCAGCGTCGGGATGAAATCATCGGCCACGGTGCAGCAGATGCAGCCGTTCGACAGCTCCATGATGTTTTCGGCGGGGCAGTTGTCGTCGGCGCAACCCTTCAGGATCTCGCCATCGACGCCCATGGTGCCGAATTCGTTGACCAGCACGGCCAGGCGCCGGCCGCCGGGATTGGCCATCAGGTGCCGCACAAGCGTGGTCTTGCCCGCGCCCAGAAAGCCGGTGATCACGGTCACGGGGGTCTTGGTCAGGTCGGTCATGGTCACTCCTGCGGGGGGATGCGGGCAAGGCTCTGCTTGCGGAAGATGGCGGGGCGTTCGCGCCACGGCACGATGCCGTCGCCGCTGGCGGCATAGGCGGCGGCCCCATCGGCGATATCGGCGGCGTCGGCGGGCGTCAGGCGGCCATAGACATAGGACCACTTGCCCGGTCCCGACAGCGACACCGAACAGCCCTGCGAACAGGCGGACAGGCATTCGACGGGGCGGATCTCGACGCCTGCGGGGGGATCGTCGGACAGGGCCTGATGCAGCACCGCGCCGGGGCGGGGGGCATCGGGGTCGTCCATGGGCACCGTGCCGCGGCAGGTGGTGCAGACATGCAAGATGGCGCGCATTGCGGCCCTTCCCTTAAGCTGTGGCATCAAGGGGATAGGCCGAGAGGACATGGCACGGGGCATCCGGCCATCACCTGCCGGTCGCGAAACACCCCGTTCGCCCGTCATCATCAGGTGCTGGCAGGTCTCCCGGCTTGCGGATTCTGGGCCTGGGCCCAACGGTCGTCCCACCTTCCCAGCCCATGGGGGGCCAGTGGATCGGGCGACCTTTCCGGTCACGGTCGCGGGGGCGGCTGCGCTTGGGCGGGGCGGTGACGCCTTGCCTGTCGCATTCCCTTTTCACCTGCCTTACGACAGGAACCAACACGCGCCAACCAAAGGCCCGCGGCCCCGATTTGTCAACCCGAAGGAGCGACCCGATGACGCAGCCCGACCCCATTCCCGAACAGGATCTGGCCCGCCACGCCCAGAAGATGGCCAAGAAAAAGGCCGCCCGCGACCGGATGATGGAAACCAAGACCGGCGAAAAGGGGCTGATCATCGTCCACACCGGTCCCGGCAAGGGCAAGTCCAGCAGCGGTTTCGGCATGATCATGCGCTGCATCGCCCATGACATGCCCTGCGCCGTGGTGCAGTTCATCAAGGGCGCGTGGGACACGGGCGAACGCCGCCTGCTGACCACGCATTTCGCCGACCTGTGCCAGTTCCACAGCATGGGCGAAGGCTTTACCTGGGAAACCCAGGACAAGTCCCGCGACATCGCCGCAGCCGAAGCCGGGTGGGCCAAGGCCCAAGACCTGATCCGCGATCCGGACAACCGCATGATCCTGCTGGATGAAATCAACATCGCCTTCCGCTATGGCTATCTGGATGTGGCCCAGGTGCTGGCCTTTCTGGAGGCCGAGAAGCCGCCGATGACCCATGTGGTCCTGACCGGGCGCGGCGCCCCCGAGAGCCTGATCGAGGCCGCCGATCTGGTCACCGAAATGGGGCAGGTCAAGCATCCCTTCCGGACGGGCATCAAGGCGCAGGCCGGGGTCGAATTTTGAGGCGCCGTGGCACCGGGGCACAAAAAGTTGACCTTGGGGCGAACCCATGACCCGATGGCGGGGTTGATCTGGCATCATCACCAAAGGAAAGCCCATGACCCCGCCCAAGCTGACCCCCGATGCCGCGCTGTTCCTGGATTTCGATGGTTGCCTGGTCGAAATCGCGGATCGGCCCGATGCGGTGGTGGTGTCCAGCCAGCTGCGTGACCGTCTTGGGCGTCTGCACGCGATGCTGGACGGTGCGGTCGCGCTGATTTCGGGGCGGGACGTGACGGCGCTGCGGGGGTTCCTGCCCGATTTCGCAGGCATCGTCGCCGGCAGCCACGGGGCCGAGCTGTCCCTGGCGCCCGGCCAGATCGATTCCGTCCACGACCACGCCTTCGACGCCGCCGCCTTGCATGCCCGCGCCCATGATCTGGCCCGCCCCCATCCCGCCCTGCTGGTCGAGGAAAAGCCCCATGGCGTCGCCCTGCATTACCGCGCCGATCCGTCCTTGCAGGATTATGTCGAACGCGTCATGCAAGATATGCTGCAGGACAATCCGGGTCTGATGCTGCAACCGTCCAAGATGGCGCTGGAACTGCGCCCGGGCGGCGTCGGCAAGGACAGCGCCCTGGCCGGCCTGATGCAGCGGGCGCCCTTTGCAGGCCGGATGCCGGTCTTTGCGGGCGACGATCATACCGACGAACCCGCGATGCGGCAGGCGCAGGCCCTGGGCGGCTATGCCATCAAGGTCGGCGAAGGCCCGACCGCGGCCCGTCACCGCCTCTCTGATCCCGACGCATTGGCCGCCTGGCTTGATGCATCCCTGACCTGAATCCGACAAGGAGCCCCTATGTCCCGCCTGATCGTCGTTTCGAACCGCCTGCCCCTGGGTGAAAACCCGTCCGGCGGCCTGGTGGTCGCGCTGGAAGATGCCCTGCGCAGTTCGGGCGGCGTCTGGATCGGATTCTCGGGCGAGGTCACCGAAAATCCGGGCGACAGCCTGCAGGACCATCCAGGCGCGCCGTTCCAGCGCCTGTCCTTCGACCTGAATTCCGAAGATCACGAACGGTACTACCTGGGTTATTCGAACTCGATCCTGTGGCCGCTATGTCACGGGCGGCCCGACCTGATGCGCATCAGGCCGGAATTCGTCGACGGCTATCGCCAGGTCAACCGGCGCATCGCGGATCTGATGATCCCGCATCTGCGCGATGACGACCGCATCTGGGTGCAGGATTACCACCTGTTCCCGCTGGCCGCCGAATTGCGCGCGCGGGGCGTCACCGCCCCCATCGGTCATTTCCTGCACATCCCCTTTCCAGGTCCCGCCGATTGCGGTGCCCTGCCCAACCCCGAGGAGCTGTTCGACTGGCTGTCCCATTACGACCTGCTGGGCTTTCAGGCGGAACGGGACCTGGGGGCCTTTGCCGAAAGCGGACGCCAGCTGTCGGACATGGATCACCTGTCGGATACCAAATTCCGCCTGTCGGGACGCTTGCTGCGGGCGGGGGTCTTTCCCATCGGCATCGACGCCGCCGATTTCATCGCCGAGGCCAAGGACGCCCCCGACGAGGACCGCATGCGCATCCTGACGGGCGCCAAGATGATGATCGGCGTCGACCGGCTGGATTATTCCAAGGGCATCCCGCACCGGTTCCGCGCCTATCAGCTGTTGCTGGAAAAGATCCCCGACCTGCATGAGAAGATCTCGTTCCTGCAGATCGCGCCGCCCACCCGCGGCGAGGTCGAGGCCTATCAGGACATCCGCGAGGAGACCGAGCATCTGGCCGGGCGCATCAACGGCCAATTCGCCAGCCTGAACTGGACGCCGATCCGCTTCATCCACCGCTCGATGCCGCGCCATGTGTTGGCGGGGCTGTATCGGCAGGCGCGGATCGGGCTGGTGACGCCCCTGGCGGACGGCATGAACCTGGTCGCCAAGGAATACGTGGCGGCCCAGGACCCCGATGATCCGGGCGTTCTGGTCCTGTCGCGCTTTGCCGGTGCCGCCGAGACGATGGAAGACGCGCTGATCATCAACCCCCATGACCCCAGCGATACGGCGGGCGCCATGGCCCAGGCCATGCGGATGACGCTGGAGGAGCGGCGCGAACGTCATTCCCGGCTGCTGAAGGGCGTCGTCGAACAGGATATCGCCTGGTGGTCGCGCGCCTATCTGACGACCCTGGATCAGGCCAGCTGAGCGCCATTTCGAATCGATTTCGGGGCGGGAACAGCCGAAGACTGCCTGTTTCCTGGGCAGGGTAAGGAAATCCTGCCCTGTGAATGCCCATCCCCTGCGCGCCTTGCCGCGCTGCGGCGTCAGGGCGTGACGCAGGCGCGGGGCCCGTGCATCCTGAAGTTACGAAGCACGGATTGCTTCAGGCGCTCCTCCTCCTACGGTCCTGCAACGGACCACGCCAAGGCCGTCATTCCCGCCGCTCCTCCTCCTCCCGGCGGTCGGGAATGACGGTTTTCGCGTCAGTCGATCAGCGATACCACGTGACGCACCGCCGCCGCATAGCCGCGCACGCCCAGGCCCGCGATCACCCCATCCGCCCGCATCGAGACATAGGAATGGTGGCGGAAGGCCTCGCGCTTGTGGACCTGGCTGATATGGATCTCGATCACGGGGCCGTCGAAGGCGTTCAGCGCATCCAGCACCGCGACCGAGGTATGGGTCAGCGCCGCCGGGTTGATGACGATGGCCGCGCCGTCCTGGCGGGCCTCGTGGATCCAGTCGATGATCTGGCCTTCCCAGTTCGATTGCAGAAAGCGGATCTTGTGGGGGCCGGCGGCGTCGCGGCACAGATCCTCGACATCCGAGAGGGTGGTGCCGCCATAGATCTCGGGCTGGCGCTGCCCCAGAAGGTTCAGGTTCGGGCCGTTCAGGACATAGATCAGCGACATGGGTTTTCCTTGGTAGGTGATGGCCCTTGCTAGCAACCGGGGCGCGTTCTGTCAGCCCTCAACGGGCGCGGCGGTGACATCCGGGCGCTGCCCCGTCGGGTCGATCAGGATCAGGCGGGCGGGGTGGGCCGCCACCGCGATCCGCGCCTGCGGATCGGCCTGCGGGCCGGTCCATGCGGGCGACCCGTCGCGCGCGATCAGCACCAGCCGGTCGCCCTGCATCTGCAACCGCCCCGCAGCGCCCGCGCGCCACAGGGTCCGATCGCCGTCGCGCAGGACCGGACCCTGGTCGGGGTCGTTCACAAGCGTCACGGGGCCGTCCACCGCGCGCAGTGCCTGTCCCGGCCAAATCGGCCCCGCGCTGCAATCGGGCGCGGCGCATTCCCCCGCCAGGCTGCGCTGCATCAGCGCGCGCAGCGTGGCGCGGTCCCATCCATGGTGATCGGCGGCGGCGGACAGCACGGTCAGCTTGGCCAGTGCCGCGACCGGCGTCAGGTCGGCGCAACCGATGGCGCCCGTATCGGCGATCCAGGCGCCGGCGGCATAGTGGAAGGCCCCCACGGACCCCGCCGTCACGCGGCTGGCGATGACGGTGACGGCATCGGCCGCCTGCGCCGCCTGCAGCGCGGCGCGCGTGGCGGGGCTGGTGGGGATGTTGCCCTCGCCGAAGCCCTGCAGGATCAGACCGGTCGCGCCCGATGACAGGGCGGCGTCGATCAGCTGGCCCATCAGCGGCCCTGCGGCGGGCACGGCGGGGATCTGGGCGATGCCCTGCGCGTCGATCCGGTCGGCCACCGCCTGCAGCTGGGCGCGGACCAGCGCCATCGCGGCGGGGTTATCCAGCGCCTGCGCGGGCCGTGTCGGGCCGCGCAGGGGTTCGCCCGCGCCGTGCCAGCAGCCGATCCCGGCATGGGCCAGCGGCGGCAGATGCGGGCTGTCGAAACCGGCGAATTCGGTGGTCGATGATTTCAGCGCCCGGTTGCCGCGCAGCAGCCTGCCGTCGAAAAACAGCGCCACTTCGGGCAGGCGCAGCCGGGCCGTGGACAGTGCCCCCGCCAGGTTGCTAAGCGCATCGCTGGCCGAATTCAGCGCTAGGCCATCGGCGGTCTGCACGAACAGCGGCAGCTGCGATCCCGTCAGGATGACCGGCTTGGACAGCGTGGCCCTTGCCCGCCCTTGCCCGTCCGCGACATTCAGCAGAAAGGACAGCGCCGCCGCCGAATAATCCATCGTGTCCGTGCCGTGCAGGATCACGAAGCCGTCGTGGTCGTCGTAGAGATCCAGCAGCCGCGCGGCCATGCGGCACCAGTCGCGGGGGCGCAGGTCGGTGCTGTCCAGCGTGCCGGGGCCGTCATCGGAAAAGCGCAGGACGGTGTCGAAATGCACCGTCACCCCTTGCAGGCTGGCGGCCAGCGACGGGCCCAGCAGATGCTGGGCGGCCTGCGCGAATTGCCCCGCGGACATGGGGGCCAGCGGCGATCCCGTGCAGGCGATGGTACCGCCGGTGTTGATGACGCAGATCCGCATGATGCCCCCTTGATGATCCCCGCACCCTATAGGGCGGGACAGGGGGCGCGATCCAGCCCCTTGACCCCGCCCCGGCCCGCCTCAGAACCCCTTGTGGGTTTCCAGGAAGACCGCTTCCTCGGGGGTGCTGTCGCGGCCCAGCACGGCGTTTCGGTGCGGAAAGCGGCCGAACCGTTCGACGATGTCGCGGTGTTCGCGCGCGAAATGCAGCGAATGCTGGTTTCCCAGATCCTCGTACAGGCGGACCGAGGTTGTCTGGTCGGCCAGATCCTCGGAATGCATGAAGGGCAGATAGAAGAACTGGCGGCGGGTCGGGTCCTGCGCCTGGTCGTGGCCCAATTCCAGCGCCTTGCGGGCATGGTCCAGCGCGATGCGGTTGCTTTCGAAGCTGCGCGGCGATCCGCGGAACATGTTGCGCGGAAACTGGTCCAGCACGATGCACAGGGCCAGTGCGCTGTCGGCATCCTTGATCCAACCGTCCAGCTGTCCGTCATGGGCGGCCTGATAGGTATCGGCGAAACGCTGGCTGATCTGCGCGTCGATCTGGTCCGACTTGGCGAACCAATAGGGCTGCATCTGGTCCGAGAACCAGAAATCCAGAACCTCGGCTGCGGTGGTGACGGTCATGGTCTTCTCCTGCTGTCTTTTGGACGTCATGGCAGGGTGGGCCGTCCGGGGCGGCACGGCAAGGTGCTTGGCGTTCGCGCAGGCAGAACGCGGGGTTCGTCGCCGGACGGTCTGGCGCGAACAGCGCGCGCGGCGCATCTTGCGGGGCAAGGAAAGGAAGGTGTCCCATGACAACCGGACTTCATCACGTCACGGCCATCACGCGCAATGTGCAGGCCAATGTCGATTTCTGGATGGGCTTTCTGGGCCTGTCCCTGGTCAAGCAGACGGCGGGCTTCGAAGACGCAGCCCAGCTGCATCTGTTCTATGGCGACGCGCAGGGCCGTCCCGGCACGCTGGTCAGCTTTCTGGTCTGGCAGGACGGGGCCGCCGGTCGCGTGGGCCATGGCCAGGTGGCCGAGATCGCGCTGGCCGTGCCGCGCATGCGGATGGGCGACTGGCTGACCCGCGCGCTGCAGCATGGCATCGCGGTGCAGGGCCCCCTGCGGCACCTGGGCGATACGGTGCTGCGGTTGAAGGACCCTGACGGCATCATGGTCACGCTGGTCGGGCGCGATCTGCCCGATGCCGGATGGCCGGCCGCGCCCATGCGCCTGGCCGGGGTCACGCTGTGGTCGGAAGACCCCGCCGCCACCGCCGCCTTTCTGGGACCCTTCGGTTATCACCGCGGGATGGTGGCCGAGGGGATCACGCGGCTGGTTTCGGACAGCGACCACCTGGATATCCGCGATGCGGGCGGTTTCGTGCCGGGCATTCCGGGCACGGGGATGATCGACCATGTCGCCCTGCGGATGCCCGATGTCGACGCGATCCGCGCCCATCAGGCGCGGCTGGCGGACACGACGCTGCATGACCGGCGGTATTTCACCTCGCTCTACGTGCGCGAACCGGCCGGCACGCTGATCGAGCTGGCCACCGACGGTCCCGGCATGACCGTGGACGAAGACCACCCCGGCAGCACCCTGATGGTGCCGCCGCATTTCGACGACACCATCGACCTGCGGCTGCACTTGCCGCAATTCGCCCGCCCGGGCGAGGAAAGGACCCCCATGCGCGATCTGCCCTTCACCCACCGCCTGCACCAGCCCGAGGACCCCGATGGCAGCGCCATGATCCTGCTGCACGGCACTGGCGGGTCGGAAACCGACCTGATGCCGCTGGCCCATCGCATCGCCCCGCGCGCCCGCCTGCTGGGCCTGCGCGGCCGATCGACCGAGGAAGGCGTGGCGCGGTTCTTCCGCCGCCTGTCCATGGACCGCTTCGACCAGGACGACATCCGCGCCGAGGCCGCGGCCTTTGCCGAATTCTGGACAGGCGCCATCGCCAGCTATGGGTTGGACCCGGCGCGGCTGACGGTTCTGGGCTATTCCAACGGCGCGAATTTCGCGGCTGCGGTGATGGGGCTGCATCCGGGGCTGATCCGGCGGGCGATCCTGCTGCGGCCCATGCTGGCGCTGCAGGACCCGCCCTTGGTCGATCTGACCGGGGTGCAGGTTCTGGGGCTGCAGGGTGCGCGCGATCCCTATGGGGTCCATGCGCCCGCCCTGCAGGCGTGGCTGGAGCGCACCGGCGCAGAGGCGCGGATGCTGCGTGTCGATGCAGGACATGAACTGGCCGCAGAGGACCTGCGCCTGGCCAGCGACTGGCTGGCCAGCCTGCCGGCCTCAGATCAGGCGAAAGCGGGTGCCCCAGGGGTCGGTCAGGACCTCTCCGGCGCGGTCGGGGGCGGCGACGACGACCTGCACTAGGCCCGCCATGCGCGGATCGCGGGGGCCCGCGCCCCCGCTGTTCCAGGCATTGACCGCCAGATGGTGGTGATAGCCGTTCCAGCCGAACCACGCGGCATCGGGGGCATCGAAGCTGCGTGTCAGGCCCAGATCCCCTGTCATGAAGCGACCGGCCAGATCGACATCGCCCACCTGCAGGTGGACATGCCCGATGCCGGTCCCCAGGGGCGCACCCTGCCAGCTGTCGGTGGTGTGCTGGGACAGCGCGAACAGGTCCAGCCGCCGGGTCGTCATCTGCACCCGGTCGCCCGTCCGCTGCCAGTCGCTTTCGGGGCGGTCGCGATAGATCTCGATGCCGTTGCCCTCGGGGTCGGTCAGGTACAGCGCCTCGCTGACGCCGTGATCCGAGGCGCCCGACAGCCGCAGCCCGATATCGGCCGCGTGGCGCAGCCAGCGCGACAGGTCGGCCCGCGACGGCAGCAGGAAGGCGGTGTGATACAGCCCCGCCTGCGCGGGGTCGGCGGGGATCGCGTCGGGGTCGGACAGCAGCGTGACCAGGACGTTGCCGCCCACCCCCAGCTGCAAACCGTCCCCGCCGCGCCCCATCACCCGCAGGCCGATGGCGTTTTCATAGAAGGCGGTCATGGCGGGCAGGTCGCGGACCCGAAGGACGACCTGTTCGATGATGCGCTTGGGGGACATGAGGCGGACCCTACTCTTTGGTGATGGCGGCGGCACCCGGACCGATCAGCGCCTGAACGATCAGCGCGATGGCCCAGAAAGCAGGATATTCCCACCCTCCGCCCTGATTGTTGAAGAAGAAACCGTTGGCGCCATGCGAAAAGATGATGGTCCCCAGCATCAGCGGCACCAGGGCCAGCGCCACCAGGCGGACCTGCAGCCCGATGATCAGGGCGATCCCGCCCAGCAGCTCCGCCGCGATGACCAGATAGGCCAGCCCGCCCGGCAGCCCGATCGAGCCGAAGAACTGCGCCGTGCCCGCCGGGGTGAAGACGACGATCTTCAGACCCGCATGCGTCAGGAACAGTACCCCAAGAGTCACGCGCAGGATCAGCGCGGCCAGGTCGGGGTTGCGAAGGCGGTCATTCTGGGTGGCAAGCATCGGTCTGTCCTTTCGGGCCCGTCAGGGGCCTGTGTCTGGCCCCCGATATGGATCATGACGACCCCTGCGATAATCCGGCCCTTGGGAAGAAGATTTGTGCCGTATCGGAATCAATCATCCCATCGGTGATCCGGTCCCCATCTGTCGCGCAGGAAATCGACCAGCAACCGGACCCGCGCGGGCATGTGCCGCCCCGGAGGCGTGATCGCCATGATCGGCACCTGCTGGGGGGTCATCGGGGCGAAAAGCTGGGTCAGGGCGCCATCGCGGATCGCGGGGGCCGCGATGAAATCCGGCACGCGGGTCACGCCAAGCCCCGCGATGGCGGCGCTGACGCAGGCTTCGGCATTGGAAAACCGCAGGCGACCGGGCAGTGACAGGGTCACCCGCCGGCTACCGTCCTGGAATTGCCAATCATCGGGCTGGGCAAAGTTCAGGTCGGTGATGATGGCATGGCCGCGCAGATCCTCGGGCCGTTGCGGCGTGCCGCGCGCTGCCAGATAGGCGGGCGCTGCGACGACCTGGATGCGCATCACCGCCAGCTTGCGCCCCACCAGCGTCGAATCGCGGGGCTGTCCCGCGCGGATGGCCAGATCGACGCCCTGCTGGGCCAGGCTGACGATGTCGTCGGTGAAATCCACTTGCAGGGTCACGGCGGGATGGGCACGGGCAAAATCGTTCAGCGCCGGCATCAGCTGGACCGTGCCGAAGGTCAGCGGCGCGGTCAGCCGCAGCAGCCCCGACGGGTTGGCCGCGGCGTCGCGCAGGCTGTCATCCAGGTCGTCCAGCTGGTCCAGGATGGCGGCGATGCTGGCCAGATAGGCCTCGCCCTCGGGGGTCAGGCTGATGGCGCGGGTGGTGCGGGTCAGCAGCCGCAGGCCAAGATGCGATTCAAGCCGAGAGACCAGCTTTGACGCCTGGCCCGGCGACACCCCCGCCCGCGCGGCCGCCGCCGAAAAGCCGCCCATGCGGACGACCTGGACGAACATGCGGTCGGCGGCCAGTCGGTCCATTCACAGGCTGGCGGCAAAGCCCGCGACGAAATCATCCAGCCGCTGGCGGGTCTTGTCATCGGTCAGGTTGCCCTGGTCGTCGAACAGCTTGCCCGCGCCCGCCACCATCAGGCGACCCTCGAACCAGGGGCGCATCTGCAGGGTCCGCAGCACCGGCAGCCAATGCGCCTGGGCAAGGGTGGTGCCAAAGCCGCCGGGCGATGCGCCGAGGACGGCCACGGGCTTGCCCTTGAACAGCGCCATCCCGTCGCCGCGCGACATCCAGTCGATCACGTTCTTGAAGACGCCCGGAATGCCGTTGTTGTATTCCGGCGTCACCAGCAGCAACCCGTCGGCGGCGGCCAGTTGTTGCTGAAGCGTCGCGACGGCGGGGGGCAGGCCGTGGGCGGCCTCGGCATCGCCATCGTAAAGCGGCACCTGGCGGATATCGCCGATGGTCAGGCTCACCCCCTGCGCGCCGTCGCGGGCGGCGCGCAGAAGGCCCGCGTTGAAAGACGCCTGACGCAGGCTTCCGGCAAGTCCCAGGATCGTGGTCATGGCGTCTTTCCTTTCACGGTTCAGGCCAGGGGCTTCAGCTTGGCCTCGATTGCGGCGCGCTTGCCTTCCAGGAAGGGCGGCAGCGACAGGCCCTGGCCCATGCTGTCACGCGGTTCGTCCACGTCAAAGCCCGGGCCGTCGGTGGCCAGTTCGAACAGATTGCCACCCGGTTCGCGGAAGTAAAGCGACCGGAAGTAATAACGCTCGACCTCGCCCGAGCTGGGGACCCGGTATTTTGCGACGCGGTTCGTCCATTCGGTCAGTGCCGCATTGTCGGGCACGCGGAAGGCGACGTGGTGGACGCCGCCCGCGCCCTGACGCGCACGGGGCAGATCGGGCTGGACCGCCACATGCAGTTCCGCGGCCGCCCCGCCTTCGCCCATGGAAAAGACATGCACCTGGCCCTGCCCGTCGGGGCTGGCATAGTCGCGGACCTTGCGCATGTTCATCACCTGGGTCAGCACGGCCTCGGTCGGGCCCAGCTCGGCGACGGAAATGGTGATCGGACCCAGGCCGCGGATCTGGTGTTCGGCGGGCACGTCGCTGTCGGCCCAGGGTTCGCCCACGGGCTGCGGGGCGGCGACCAGGCGCAGGCGCTGGCCCTCGGCATCCTCGACGTCAAGGCTGGGACGGCCGTCCAGCGCGGCGATCTGGCCGGTGCTGACGCCCAGGCCGGACAGGCGGTCGGCCCAGTAATCCAGGCTGGCCTCGTCCACGCGCAGGCCGGTGCGGGTGATGGCATTGGTGCCGCGGCGTTCGCGGGCGGCGGGCCAGTCGAAGAAGGTGATGTCGGTGCCCGGGGTGCCCGCCCCGTCGGCGAAGAACAGGTGATAGGCCGAGGTGTCGTCCTGGTTCACCGTCTTCTTGACGCGGCGCAGGCCCAGCGTCTGGGTATAGAAGCGGTTGTTGGCGGGTGCGTCGGCGGTGATCGCCGTCAGGTGGTGGATGCCGGTCAGTTGCATGGGATGCCCCTTTCGATAAGCGTTGAGGGGAATATGCACCCGGGCGGGCGTTCGTGACACCCGTCGCGCAGGCAACGCCGTGTTCGGTTCTTGCGAACGGTCGGCGGGGCGCTATGGTCGGGGGATGACATGGACCCTGACCGATATCCGCACCTTCCTGGCCGTTCTGGACGCCGGCAGCATCTCGGGCGCGGCGGTGCGGGCGGATCTGTCGAAATCGGTGGTCAGCAAGCGCATCAGCGAATTCGAGGCGACGCTGGGAGTGCCGCTGTTCACGCGTCACGCGGGCCGCATCACGCCCACCGACAGCGCCTGGGCCCTGGCCGACCGGCTGCGCCCCGCGCTGGCCGAACTGGTGGCCGCGACCGAAAACATCGGCGGGGCCGAAACCCCCCTGCGCGGCCGTCTGGCCATCGCCGCCCCGATGAGTTTCGGCATCCGCCATCTGGGTCCGATCATCGCCGATTTCGCCAGCGCCCATCCCGCGCTGGAGATCGTGCTGGATTACGACGACCGCAACACCGACCTGGGGCGGGCGGGTTACGACGTGGCGCTGCGCATCGGGCAGTTGCGCGACAGCAGCCTGATGGCGCGGCGCCTGTGCCAGGACCCGCGCACGCTGGTGGCCAGCCCCGAATACCTGGCGCGGCACGGCGACATCCGGCATCCCGACGACCTTGGGGGGCATGATTGCATCGGCTATCTGAATGTCCGCCTGTCCGACATCTGGCCTTATGGGGCCGATACCCAGGCCCCCGCGCAGGGCCGCATCACCGCCAATAACGGCGAGGCGATGCGCGACATGGCCTTGGGCGGCATCGGTCTGGCGCTGCTGCCGCTGTTCATCGTGGATGATGCGATCCGGGACGGGCGTCTGGTGCAACTGCTGCCGGACCTGCCGCAGGAGCTGCTGCCGATCAGCGTCGTCTGGCCGCCCGCCAAACCGATGCCCCGCAAGACGCGGCTGTTCGTCGATCACATGGTTCAGGCCTTCAACGAAGTCCCGGGGTGGCAGCGCGGCATCGCCCTGCCGCCCGCGACCTGACCTGCGGCAACGGCATGCG
>NZ_JPKW01000004.1:285804-309291 GCF_001887735.1 Paracoccus sp. SM22M-07 | reverse complement strand
CCCCGGTCGCATGCCAAGATCAGGCGGCCCTGATCAGGCGGTCAGGCCGGGCTGACCATCCAGCCATGCGAAACCGTTGGCCGGCAGGCTCAGCGACCGGCCGTCCAGCGTGGCATGGCCGGGACCGCAAAGCGCGCTGTCCTGCGACAGGTTCAGCGTCACGGGTTCGGCCGACAGGTTGAAGACGCAGGTCAGCGACCGTTCGTCCTGGGTCCGGGTGAAGGCCAGGACCGGTTCGGGCAGGTCCAGGAACCGCGTGTCACCCCACCGCAGGGCCGGCTGCGATTTGCGGAAGGCGATCGTGTCGCGATAGGCGGCCAGCACGCTGTCGGTCCCTTCCTGGGCCGCCACGGCATGGGCGGCCTGCGCGGGTTTGACCGGCAGCCAGGGCGTGCCTTCGGAAAAGCCCGCCTGGGGCTGATCGGCGTCCCAGACCATCGGCGTGCGGCAGCCGTCGCGGCCCTTCACCTCGGGCCAGAAGCGCAGGGCCGGGGGATCGGTCAGTTCTTCGTAAACCAGCGTCGTTTCGGTCTGGCCCAGTTCCTCGCCCTGATAGATGCAGATGGTGCCGGGGAAGGACATCAGCATGGCGGCGGACTGGCGGGCCAGGGTGTCGGGATCGGCGGCGTATTTGGCCCACCGGCTGACATGGCGCATGACGTCGTGGTTGGAAAAGCTCCAGCAGCTGTGGCCGTCGGGGGCGCCGATCTGCACGCCTTCGATGCATTTGCGGAAATGCGCGGCGGTGAATTCCGGGCTGAGCATCTCGAAGCTGTAGCACATGTGCAGCCGGTCGGTCCCGGCGGTATAGGCGGCCATGATGTCGATGGCCGTCTGGCCGCCGTCGCCGACCTCGCCCACCATCAAGCGGTCGGGGAATTCGTCGGTCAGCGCGCGCATCCGCTTCAGGAAGGGGATGTTCTGCGGCTGGTTCTTGGACCGGACATGCAGCTGGCGCGGATAGGTTTCCGGCCCGTCGTAATCGGGATTGGGCGGGTTCGCGCGCAGTTTGCGGTCGTGGAAATAGTAGTTGACCGTATCCAACCGAAAGCCGTCCACGCCGCGTTCCAGCCAGAAGCGCATCGTCTCCAGCAGGGCGTCCTGGACGGCGGGGTTCCACATGTTCAGGTCGGGCTGTTCGATCAGGAAGTTGTGCAGGTAATATTGCTTGCGCCGTGCATCCCATTCCCAGGCCGGACCGCCAAAGACCGAGGGCCAGTTGTTGGGCGGTGTCCCGTCGGCGCGCGGATCGGCCCAGACATACCAGTCGGCCTTGTCGTTGTCGCGGCTGCTGCGGCTTTCGGCGAACCAGGGATGCTTGTCGCTGGAATGGCTGATCACCTGGTCGATGATGACCTTGATGCCCAGGTCATGGGCGCGTGTCACCAGGGCGTCGAAATCGGCCAGCGATCCGAACAGCGGGTCGATGTCGGTATAATCCGACACGTCATATCCCATGTCCTTCTGGGGCGAGGTGAAGATCGGCGACAGCCAGATCGCATCCGCACCAAGGGCCGCCACATGGTCCAGCCGACGGGTGATGCCCGGCAGATCGCCGATTCCGTCGCCGTTGCTGTCTTGAAAACTGCGGGGGTAGATCTGATAGATCACCGCATCGCGCCACCATTCCGTCATCGTGCACCTTTCGGTTCGTGAAGTTCTTGTCGGACAAGACCACTATAGCCGGATCAAAAACCAGAGGTTAGCGTTAACCTCGGAATTGCCCGAATCTGTGACCCGGATAAAGTGGACCGATGAAAATAACGACAAAGCCTTCTTTGCCCGCCGTCGAGGACCAGATTGCGCTGGAGCGGGGCCGATGCGGCGATCCTTTTCGGATCCTGGGGCCGCGCGGTGCGGGCAAGGACAGGTCGCTGACGGTCTATCATCCCGATCTGGCCGCGCTGCGGGTGATCAGCGGGGGCAAGCTGATCGACCTGCCGCGCGTCGCGGGCGACCTGTTCGCCGGGCCGATCCCCGCGGGCGATTATCGCCTGCAGGCCGAAAGCGGCGGCGGGGTGACCTGGGAATTCGACGATCCCTATCGCTTCGGTCCCGTCCTGGGCGACATGGACCTGCATCTGCTGGGCGAGGGGACGCATCGCCGGATGTGGCAGGCCCTTGGGGCCCATGTCACCGACCATGAAGGCGCGCGGGGCACGCATTTCGCGGTCTGGGCGCCCAATGCGCAGCGCGTGTCCGTGGTGGGACAGTTCAACGGATGGGACGGGCGGCGCCACCCGATGCGGCGTCTGGGCGGCAGCGGCATCTGGGAAATCTTCCTGCCCGACCTGACCGAGGGCACGCTTTACAAATACGAGATCGTCGATGCGCATGGCGGCGTGATGCAAAAGGCCGACCCCGTGGGTTTCGGCAGCCAGCATCCCCCCGAAAAGGCCAGCGTGGTGCGCGACATCAGCGGCTTTGGCTGGAAGGATGATGCCTGGATGGCGTCGCGGGCGGCCGCACAGGACCGGACCGCGCCAATGTCCATCTATGAGGTGCATCCGGGCAGCTGGCGGCGCAAATGGGACGATGGCGGCCGTCCCCTGTCCTATCAGGAAATGGCCCGCGATCTGGTCGCCTATGCCAAGGACATGGGCTTCACCCATCTGGAGCTGATGCCGGTCAGCGAATTTCCCTTCGACGGGTCTTGGGGCTATCAGCCCGTCGGCCTCTATGCGCCGACGATCCGTTTCGGCCCGCCGCATGAATTCCGCGACCTGGTCGATGCCGCGCATCAGGCGGGGCTGGGCGTGCTGCTGGATTGGGTGCCCGGACATTTCCCGACCGACGCCCACGGGCTGGCCCGTTTCGACGGCACCGCGCTTTATGAACATGAAGACCCGCGCGAAGGCTTCCATCAGGACTGGAACACCCTGATCTACAATTACGGCCGGACCGAAGTGCAGAATTTCCTGATCGCCAATGCCATCTACTGGTTCCAGGAATACCATATCGACGGGTTGCGCGTGGATGCGGTGGCCTCGATGCTATATCGCGACTATTCGCGCAAGGATGGCGAATGGGTCCCCAACAAAGATGGTGGCCGCGAGAATTACGAGGCCATCGATTTCCTGCAGAAGATGAACATCGCCGCCTATGGCGAAACCCCCGGCATCATGACCGTGGCCGAGGAAAGCACCTCCTATCCCAAGGTCTCCGCGCCCGTCGATACGGGGGGCCTGGGCTTCGGGTTCAAGTGGAACATGGGCTGGATGAACGACACGCTGCGCTACATGAGCCGCGATCCCGTCCATCGCCGCTATCACCACGACCTGATGAGCTTTGGGTTGATGTATGCCTTCACCGAAAACTTCATCCTGCCGATCAGCCATGACGAGGTTGTTCACGGCAAGGGCAGCATGCTGCACAAGATGCCTGGCGACGAATGGCAGCAATTCGCGAACCTGCGCGCCTATTACGGCTTCATGTGGGGCCATCCGGGCAAGAAGCTGCTGTTCATGGGCTGCGAATTCGGCCAGCCCGAGGAATGGAACCATAATGGCGAACTGAACTGGCACGCCGCCGGGCAGCCGCTGAACCAGGGCGTGCAGTCGCTGGTCCGCGACCTGAACCGCCTGTACCGCGACCAGCCCGCCCTGCATGTCAAGGATTGCGATGCCGACGGCTTCCAGTGGATCGCGACCGATCCCGCGCAATCGACCTATGCCTGGATCCGCAGGGGAAACGCGGGCGATCCGCCGGTGGTTGTGGTGTGCAACTTTACCCCCGTGCCGCGCCTCGATTTCCGCATCGGCGTCCCGCAGGCAGGCCCCTGGCACGAGGCGGTGAACACCGATGCCGCCGTCTATGGCGGTAGCGGGATGGGCAACATGGGCGGCGTGACGGCCGATGGCGCGGGGCAGGACGGCCAGCCCGCCAGCATGGCGGTGACGCTGCCGCCGCTGTCGGTGGTGATCTTCGTCGCGGGCAACTGATTTCAATTGGGGGAGGATTTGAACATGGCTGAAACCAAGCGCCTGACACGCCGTGCCATGGCATTCGTGCTGGCAGGGGGGCGCGGCAGCCGCCTGATGGAACTGACCGACCGGCGCGTCAAGCCGGCCGTCTATTTCGGCGGCAAGACCCGCATCGTCGATTTCGCCCTGTCGAACGCGATGAACAGCGGCATCCGCAAGATCGCCGTGGCGACCCAGTACAAGGCTCACAGCCTGATCCGGCATTGCCAGCGCGGCTGGAACTTCTTTCGCGCCGAGCGCAACGAATTCCTGGACATCCTGCCGGCCAGCCAGCGGACGTCCGAACAGCACTGGTACCAGGGGACGGCGGATGCGGTGACGCAGAACATCGACATCGTCGATGATTACGACGTCGATTACATCATCATCCTGGCGGGCGACCACATCTATAAGATGGATTACGAGGTGATGCTGCGCGAGCATGTCGAGAGCGGCGCCGATGTCACCGTCGGCTGCCTGACCGTCCCGCGCGAGGAGGCCAGCGCCTTCGGCGTCATGGATGTCGACGACAAGGGGCGCATCGTGTCCTTCCTGGAAAAGCCCAAGGACCCGCCCGCCATGCCCGGCCATCCCGACAAGGCGCTGGCATCCATGGGGATCTATGTTTTCAACTGGGCCTTCCTGCGCGAATTGCTGCTGGCCGATGCCGAGGACCCCCATTCCAGCCATGATTTCGGCACCGACCTGATCCCCGGCATCGTCAAGAACGGCAAGGCCATGGCGCATCGTTTCGACGTGTCCTGCGTGCGCACCCCCGGCGCGCCCGCCTATTGGAAGGATGTCGGCACCGTCGATGCCTTCTGGCAGGCCAATATCGACCTGACCGATTTCACGCCCGAACTGAACCTGTGGGACAACGACTGGCCGATCTGGACCTATTCGGAAAGCAAGCCGCCCGCCAAGTTCATCCATGACGAAAAGGACCGGCGCGGGGTGGCGATATCCTCTATGGTGTCGGGGGGCTGCATCGTGTCGGGCACGGAAATCCGCAACTCGCTGCTGTTCACCGAGGTGCATACCAATTCCTATGCCGTGCTGGATCACGCGGTGGTGCTGCCCTATGTCACGGTCGAACGACATGCGCGGCTGCGCAACGTCGTCATCGACCGGGGCGTCACCATCCCCGAAGGGTTGGTGGTGGGCGAGGACCCGCTGGATGACGCCAAGTGGTTCCGCGTCAGCGACAAGGGCGTGACCCTGATCACCCAGGACATGCTGGACAGGCGGGCGGCGTCGCTGTGATGAAGGTTCTGTCCGTTGCTTCGGAATGCGCGCCGCTGGTCAAGACCGGCGGGTTGGCCGATGTCGTGGGGGCCCTGCCTGCCGCCCTGGCCCAGCAGGGGGTGCAGATGCGCACCCTGCTGCCGGGCTATCCGGCGGTCATGGCGGCCGTGACGCAAGGCCAGACCGATCCCGAGGCGGTTCTTGATTTCGACGATCTGTTCGGCGGGCCCGCCAGGGTTCTTGCCGTCAGCGTCGCGGGGCTGGACCTGCTGGTGATCGACGCGCCGCATCTGTACGCGCGGCCGGGCAACCCCTATCTGGGGCCGGACGGGCGCGACTGGCCCGACAACCCGGAACGCTTTGCGGCGCTGTCCTGGGTCGGCGCCCGGATCGCCGCGCATGGGGCAGGGGATTGGCATCCGGCGGTGCTGCACGGCCATGACTGGCAGGCGGGCCTTGCCACCGAATACCTGCGCCGGATGGATGCGGGGCATGTCCGCACCGTCATGACCATCCACAACATCGCCTTCACCGGCCCCGCCGATCCTGGCCGGTTGGATTCCCTGCGGCTGGACCCCGGTCGCTTTCACAGCGAGGGATACGAGTTCTGGGGCGCGATTTCGGCATTGAAGGCGGGATTGATGGGGGCGGATGCGCTGACCACCGTGTCCCCCAGCTATGCCGAGGAACTGATGACCCCGGAATTCGGCATGGGCCTGGAGGGCGTGATGCGCCACCGGCGCGCATCGCTGCACGGTATCCTGAACGGCATCGACGAAGACGCCTGGAACCCCGCCACCGACCCGGCGATCGCGGCCTATGCCAAGCCGGCGGGAAAGGCTGCCGCCAAAACGGCGCTGCAGGCAGAGATGGGCCTGCCCCAGGCCGATGGCCCCTTGTGCGTGATCGTGTCGCGCATGACCCATCAGAAGGGGTTGGACCTGGTTCTGGAAACCCTGCCGACATTGCTGGAGCAGGGCGGTCAGCTGGCCGTGCTGGGATCGGGCGATCCCGACCTGGAACGGGCTTTCCGCGCGGCGGCCGAGGCCGATCCGAATGTCGCGGTGCGCATCGGCTATGACGAAGACTTCTCTCATCGCCTGATCGCGGGGGGTGACGCGATCCTGGTGCCCTCGCGGTTCGAGCCTTGCGGCCTGACCCAGCTTTACGGTCTGCGTTATGGGACGGTGCCGGTCGTGGCGCTGACGGGCGGGCTGGCCGATACGGTCATCAACGCATCACCCGCGGCCCTGGCGCGCAAGGTGGCCACCGGCATCCAGTTCGCGCCGGTGACGGCGGGGGCGCTGCGCAATGCGCTGGTGCGGCTGGACGCCCTTTACAAGGACAGGAAAACATGGTCCCGCCTGCAGACGAACGCGATGGCGCAGCCGGTGGGCTGGGCGCTGTCGGCCAGGGCCTATGCCGAACTTTACGCCGGACTGACCGCAAGCAGATGAACGACCACGATGCGATGACCGCCGGGCACCCAGCGCCCCTGGGGGCGACCTTTGACGGTGCCGGTGTCAATTTTGCCCTTTTTTCCAGGCATGCCGACCGTGTGGTGCTGTGCTTGTTCGACGACAAGAACCGCGAGACGCGCATCGACCTGCCCGAACGCGACGGCCATGTCTGGCACGGCCATATCGCGGGACTGCGCCCCGGACAGCGATACGGATACCGCGTTCATGGCCCCTACAAGCCGCAGGAAGGGCATCGCTTCAATCCCAACAAGCTGCTGATCGACCCCTATGCCAAGCGGCTGTCGGGACGGCTGGCCCCCCATGACGCAGTCTTCGGATACCGGGCGGGCCATGCCGATGCCGATCTGTCCTATGACCGCCGCGACAGCGCCGGCCATGTGCCGCGCAGCGTGGTGGTGGACCCCGCCTTCACCTGGGGCGACGACCGCCCCCTGCGCCGCCCGATGACCGACACCGTCCTCTATGAAGCGCATGTGAAGGGCCTGACCGCCGGACGGCCTGGCATTCCGGGGCGCGGCGGCTATCTGGCGATGGCGTCGGACCCGATGCTGGACCACCTGACCAAGCTGGGCGTTACCGCGATCGAGCTGTTGCCCGTCCAGGCCTTTGCCGATGACCGCTTTCTGGTGGACAAGGGGCTGACGAATTACTGGGGCTACATGACCTACGGGTTCTTTGCCCCCGAGCCGCGATACATGCGCGACGGCGATATCGCGGAATTCCAGCAGATGGTCGCGCGGTTCCACAAGGCCGGGATCGAGGTGATCCTTGATGTCGTCTATAACCACACCGCCGAAGGCAATGAACTGGGCCCGACCCTGTCCTTCCGGGGGCTGGACAATGCCTCCTACTATCGCCTGGCCGAGGATCGGCGGTTCTATGTGAACGAGGCCGGGACGGGCAACGTGCTGGACATGGACAGCCCCTTCACGCTGCGGCTGGTCATGGACAGCCTGCGTTACTGGGTCGAGGTGATGCATGTCGACGGTTTCCGTTTCGACCTGTGCAGCGTCCTGGGGCGCACGCGCGGTGTCTTCGACCGGGACGGGCCGTTCTTTCGCGCCATCCGCCAGGACCCGGTCCTGAACCGCGTCAAGCTGATCGCCGAGCCGTGGGATATCGGCGAGGGCGGCTATCAGCTGGGGGCCTATCCCGCGCCTTTTGCGGAATGGAACGACCGGTATCGCGACCAGCTGCGCGGCTTCTGGCGCGGCGATCCGGGCCTGATCGGCAAGCTGGCCAAGCGTGTCGCGGGATCGGCGGCGCGGTTCGACCATGACGGGCGGGCGGCGACCAGTTCGGTGAACTTCATCTCGGCCCATGACGGGTTCACGCTGATGGACACGGTCAGCTATGCCGAAAAGCACAATGACGCCAATGGCGAGGACAACCGCGACGGCCACAACCACAACCTGTCCGACAACATGGGCATCGAGGGGCCGTCCGACGATCCCGGCATCATCGCCCGGCGCGACCGGCGGCGGCGCAACCTGATCGCCTCGCTGATGCTGTCGCAGGGCACGCCGATGTTGCTGGCGGGGGATGAGCTGGGCAATTCCCAGGGTGGCAACAACAACGCCTATTGCCAGGACAATTCCATCGGCTGGGTCGATTGGGACCATGCCGATCCCGATTTCCTGGCCTTCTGCCGGCGCGCGATCGCCTTTCGCAAGGCCCATCCGATCCTGCGGCAGAAGCGCTTCCTGCACAGCCAGTCCCGCGAACAGGACGGCCTGCCGGACCTGTTCTGGCGGCGCGCCGACGGCGCCCCGATGCGCCCCGAGGATTGGAACGACCCCGAGCTGCGCCTGCTGGCGGCCGAGATGCGCATGGCATCCGGCACGCCCGCCTATGCCGCACTGCCGGGGGCGATCTTCGTCGTCTACAACAACGGTAAGGATCAGATGGTCACGGTTCCCGACGCCCCCAAGGGCAGCCACTGGCGGCGCAGGCTGGACAGCGCCCGCGACGATGCGACGGATATCGCCGCAGGGGATCGCGAAAGCATTGCCGGCGAAAGCGTCGTGGCCTTCGTGCTGTGCGAAGGGCCCCACCCATGAGCGCCGCGACCATCTTCGACATGCGCCTGTCGCGCAGCGCCGCCGACCTGTGGCCGATGTTGGAACGGCTTTACGGCGAACGCGCCGATTACGACGATTTCTGCGACCGGCTGCTGCAGGCCCTGCGCGAGGGATGGGCCGCGCGTCCCGCCGACCTCAAGCGGCTGGATCTGGCGCGCGACCTGGAGCCCGACTGGTTCCAGCGCCCGCAGATGGTCGGCTATGTCTTCTATGTCGATCGTTTCGCGGGCAACCTGTCGGGCGTGCATGACCGGCTGGATTACCTGCGCGACCTTGGCGTGACCTATGTCCATCTTATGCCTTGCCTCAAGCCGCGCCCCGGCGACAGCGACGGCGGCTATTCGGTGATGGATTACCGGCAGGTGAACCCCGCCTATGGCCGCATGGCCGACCTGACGCGGCTGGCGGCGGCGCTGCGGGCGCGGGGCATGTCGCTTTGCGTCGATCTGGTGCTGAACCACACGGCCAAGGAACATGAATGGGCGCAGGCGGCGGTGGCGGGCGATCCGGATTGTCAGGACATGTACCTGATGTTCGACGACCAGACCCTGCCCAAGGCCTATGAGCAGAGCCTGATCGAGATCTTTCCCGACACCGCGCCGGGCAGCTTTACCCATTACCCGGACCTGGACAAATGGGTCTGGACGACCTTCAACGAACATCAATGGGATCTGAACTGGGCCAATCCGCGGGTCTTCCTGGAAATCGTGCGGATCATGCTGAACCTGGCCAACAAGGGCGTCGATGTGCTGCGGCTGGACGCGGTGGCCTTCATGTGGAAGCGCATGGGCACCACCTGCCAGGGCCAGCCCGAGGTGCATCTGCTGCTGCGCGCGCTGCGCGCCTGCACGCGCATCGCCGCGAATGCCGTCCTGCACCTGGAGGAGGCCATCGTCGGTCCCGCCGACATGCTGACCTATTTCGGGCGCGGCGAACATGACGGCAAGGAAGGCAACCTGGCCTATCACAACAGCCTGATGGTCCAGTTCTGGAGCGCCCTGGCCACGCGCGACACGCGGATGATGCGCCATGTGCTGGCCACTCATTTCCCGCCCGTGCTGACCAATGCCACCTATGCCACCTATATCCGCTGTCACGACGATATCGGATGGGCCATCACCGACGAAGATGCGGCGGCACTGGGGATCGCGGGCGCGGCGCACCGGGCCTTTCTGTCGGATTTCTATGACGGCAGCTTTCCGGGCAGTTTCGCGAACGGGACGCTGTTCCAGGTCAATCCGGAAACGGGCGACAAGCGGATCTCGGGCAGCTTCGCATCCATGGCGGGGCTGGAGGGCGCACTGGCGCGGGGCGACGAACAGGGCATCGACCTGGCCGTGCAGCGCATCCTGATGGGCCACGCCCTGATCGCGTCCTTTGGCGGGGTGCCGCTGATCTATATGGGCGACGAATTGGGCCTGCTGAACGATCACGGCTATCGCGACGTGCCCGAACATGCCCATGACAGCCGCTGGATCCACCGACCGGCGATGGATTGGGACGCTGCTGCGCAGGCCGTTGCGGATGCAGGCTCGACCCAGGGGCGCATCCTGCATGGCACGCGGATGATCATGGCGCGGCGCCGGTCCTGCGACCGCCTGCATGGCGGGCATCCGACCCAGGTGCTGGATGGCGCAAATGCCGCAGTTTTCGCCTTTGCGCGCCGCGCGCCGCAGGGAAGTGTTGTTTGTCTTTTCAACTTCACCGAAAACTGGCAACAGGTCGATGGAAATTGGCTGCGCTTTCAAGGCGTGACCGACATGCGCGACATCTTGTCGGACGCAACGGTGTCCTTGCATGACGACATGCTGGTTCTGCCCCCCTATGGCCGTGTCTGGCTGTCCTGAACAAGTGTAAGAGGCCTAACGTGACCCATGCCTTGACCGCGCAAGATCTGCGTGACCAGATCCTTCACCACCTGACCCACACCCAGGGTCGGGGACCGGAATTCGCAACCGTTTTCGACTGGCGGATGGCGGTCAGCTATACCGTGCGCGACCGGATGGTCGGACCGTGGGTCAATGCCATCCGCGCCGCCCGCGACCAGGGGGCCAAGCGGGTCTATTACCTGTCGATGGAATTCCTGATCGGCCGCATCCTGGGCGATGCGATCATCAACCTGGGCCTGGAACCCGCCATTGGCGAGGCGCTGGCGCTGCTGGGGCAGGACGAAGCCACCATTCTGGACGATGAACCGGACGCGGCATTGGGCAATGGCGGGCTGGGGCGTCTGGCGGCCTGTTTCATGGAATCGCTCTCCTCGCTGAACTGCCCGGCCTTCGGTTACGGCATTCGTTACGAACACGGGCTGTTCCGCCAGCGTTTCGAAGGCGGCCAGCAGGTCGAAACCCCCGAGGATTGGCTGAACCAGCCGCACCCCTGGGAATTCGTCCGCATCGATTACAGCTATGAGATCGGCTTCAAGGGCCATGTCGACCAGATCGACGGCCGCGCCGTCTGGCGTCCCGCCGAAAGCGTGCTGGCGCGGGCCTATGACACGCCGGTCATCGGCTGGGGCGGGGATTGGGCCAACAGCCTGCGCCTGTGGGGGGCGCATCCGACGACGCTGCTGGACCTGCACCGCTTCAACGCGGGCGACCATACCGCCGCAGCCGAGCCCGAGGCCCTGGCCCGGACCCTGTCGCGGGTCCTCTATCCCGACGACACGACCGAGGCGGGCAAGGAATTGCGCCTGAAGCAGGAATATTTCCTGACCTCGGCGGCGCTGCAGGATATCCTGCGCCGCTTTTTGTCCGAACATGGCGATCTGGGCCTGCTGCCCGAAAAGGTCGCGATCCAGCTGAACGACACCCATCCCGCCATCGCGGGTCCAGAACTGATCCGCCTGCTGATGGACGATCACGGGCTGCCCTTCGACCGGGCCTTGGTGTTGGCGCAGAAGACGCTGAACTATACCAACCACACCCTGCTGCCCGAGGCGCTGGAGCGGTGGTCGACATGGCTGATGGGCCGCGTGTTGCCGCGCCACATGCAGATCATCCAGATGATCGACGACGAACACCGCCGCGCCACGGGCCGGCCGAACCATGTCGGCATCGTGCATGGCGACCAGGTCCACATGGGGGAACTGGCCTTCATCATGGCGGGACGGGTGAACGGCGTCTCGGCGCTGCACACGGATCTGGTCAAGGACACCGTCTTTGCCGATCTGCATCGGCTGCATCCCGACCGGATCGTGAACCAGACGAACGGCGTCACCCCGCGCCGCTGGCTGCGCATGGCCAACCCCGCCCTGACGCGGCTTCTGGACGATACCATCGGCACGGGCTGGACGCGCGATCTGGACCAGTTGAAGGGGCTGGAACCCCATGCCCGGGATGCCGGGTTCCGCGACCGTCTGCGCGCGGCCAAGCGCGACAACAAGGTCCTGCTGTCGAACGGCTTGCTGGCGGGTCTGGGCATCAAGGCCGATCCCGACGCGATCTTCGACGTGCAGATCAAGCGCATCCATGAATACAAGCGCCAGCTGCTGAACATCCTGGAAGCCATCGCCCTGTGGAGCCGCATCCACGATGATCCCAACGGCGGCTGGACCCCGCGCGTCAAGATCTTTGGCGGCAAGGCGGCGCCGGGATACTGGCTGGCGAAATCGGTGATCCACCTGATCAACGACGTGGCCGAAACGATCAACAGCGACCCGGTCACGTCGAAATACCTGCAGATCGCCTATCCGCCCAATTACAACGTCTCGATGGCCGAGGATCTGATCCCGGCCGCCGATCTGTCCGAACAGATCAGCACCGCCGGGAAAGAGGCGTCGGGCACCGGCAACATGAAGTTCACGATGAACGGCGCGCTGACCATCGGCACGCTGGACGGTGCCAACGTGGAAATCCGCGACCATGTCGGCCCCGAGAACTTCTTCCTGTTCGGCATGACCGCCGATCAGGCGGCGGCGGAAAAATCACGCCCCGGTCATGCCCGCGCCGCCATCGAACGCAGCGAGGACATGAAGATCGCCCTGCAGCTGATCGCGGAAGGCCGCTTTGGCCGGGCCGAGACCTATTACGGGTTGCTGGACCGGACCTGGAACGACGATCCCTTCTTGGTGGCATCGGATTTCGACGCCTATTACGCGGCGCAGCGCCAGGTCGATGCCGCCTATGCCGATCAGGACGACTGGCACCGGATGGCGGCGCTGAACATCGCGCGGTCGGGGTTCTTTTCGTCGGACCGCACGATCCGCGGCTATATGCAGGATATCTGGGACGTCCGGTCGGTCACCCTGCCGGGTTAACCGGTGCGGCGCGCCGCAAGGCGCGCCAGCGCCTGAAAGCCTTCGTGGATCATCACGGCGATGATGCCCACGACCATGCCGCCCTGCAGGACGAAGGCGGTGTTCGAGGACAGAAGACCCGCGATGATCACCTCGCCCAGGGTGCGGGCGGCGACGGTCGAGCCGATCGTCGCCGTACCAAGCGAGATCACCGCCGTCAGACGCATCCCCGTCAGGATCACCGGCAGCGCCAGGGGCAGGTCCAACTGCCACAGGCGTTGGGCGGGGGTCAGGCCCATGCCGCGCGCCGCTTCGCGAATGCGAGCGGGCTGACCGGTCAGGCCCGCCAACGTGTTTTCAAAGACCGGCAGAAGGCCATAGAGGAACAGCGCCACCAACGTCGGCCCCGCCCCGAAGCCCATCACCGGCACGGCCAGCGCCAGCACCGCGACCGGTGGAAAGGTTTGCCCGACCGAGGTGATGGTCCGCGCCAGCGGCAGGAATTCGCGACCCGAGGGCCGCGTCACCAGGATCGCCAGCACCAGCGCCACCAGGGTCGAGGCCGCGACCGCCATCGCCACCAGCGCCAGATGCGACAGGGTCAGCGACCAGAGCGGCGTCTGGGTATAGATGGCGGGCGCGCCATTCCGGGTCATCGGGGCGAACAGCCAGGCAAAGCTGTCGGGGCTGGCCAGAAAGGCGATCAGGAACAGCCCCGCCGCCGCCATCAGGATGCGTCCCATCACGGGGCGGCCCTTTGGCGCAAGGCGGCCAGGGTGACCACGCCGCCGCCTTCGACGGGCAGGGCGTCGCGCCCGCTCCACAGGCATTCGGCCAGGGCGTCGCGCAGCGTTGCTTCGCGCGGGATGGGGGCGCCGGTGGCGTGACCCTCGGTCGCGATCTGGAAGGCGGGGGTCAGCGACAGCAGGTGGAAGGGGCGCATGTCGGGACCGATCAGCGCCTCGACGAAGGGGGTGGCGGGGGCGCGCAGGATGTCGGCGGGGGGCGCGTATTGCACCAGCTTGCCCCGATCCATGACGGCGATGCGATCGCCCAGCAGGATCGCCTCGGCCATGTCATGGGTCACAAGGACCAGCGTCGTCCCCAGCTGGCGCTGGATCTGGCGCAGATCGGCTTGGGCCTTGGCGCGGATCACCGGGTCCAGCGCGCCGAAGGGTTCGTCCATCAGCAGCAGGTCGGGCTTGGCGGCCAGGGCACGGGCCACGCCGATGCGCTGTTGCTGGCCGCCCGACAGTTCATGCGGCATGCGGTCGCGAAAGGCGTCGGGGTCCAGCTGGAACAGGGTCAACAATTCATCGACGCGGGCGCGGATGTCGTCCGCGGACCAGCGCAGCAGGCGCGGGACGGTGGCGATGTTCTGGCCCACGGTACGGTGCGGGAACAGGCCGTGCCCCTGGATGGCGTAACCGATGCGGCGGCGCAGCAGGTGCGGGGCGATGGCGGCCGTGTCCTGACCATCGATCAGCACCTGCCCCGAACTGGGCGTGACCAGCCGGTTGATCATCCGCAGCAATGTCGTCTTGCCCGACCCCGAGGTGCCGACCAGCGCCGCGATCTGGCCGCGCTCGACGGTCAGGCTGACATCGTCGACCACGGGCTTGCCGTCATAGCGTTTGGTCAGGTGGCTGATCTGGATCATGCGGGCCTCGGGGTGGTGCGGTTCAGGGTCTGGACCAGCAGGTCAAGCGCGATGCCGGCCACCAGGGCCAGCCCGATGGTGGGCAGGGCACCCAACAGGACCAGATCCATCGCGGTCTGGTTCAGCCCCTGGAAGACGAAGGTGCCGAAACCGCCCCCGCCGATCAGGCCCGCGATGACGGCCAACCCGATATTCTGGACCAGCACGATGCGGATCGCGGCCAGCAGCACGGGCAGGGCCAGCGGCACCAACACCCATGTCAGCCGCTGGAACCGGGTCAGGCCAAGGCCGATGGCGGCCTCTTGCGTGGCGGGACTGACGCCCGACAGACCGGTCAGCGTGTTCGACACCACCGGCAGCAGCGAATAAAGAAACAGCGCGACCAGCGCCGGAAAGACGCCGATCCCCGCGATGCCCGCCTGCGCGGCACCGGGGACATTGGCCGCGATCCAGCCAAAGATCGGGATCATGATGCCGAACAGAGCCAGCGACGGAATGGTCTGCAGGATGTTCAGCACCGACAGGACAGGGCCGCGGGCCGATGGCGCCTGATGGATCGCGACCCCCAAGGGCAGGCCGATCATCAGCGCCAGGCCAAGCGACCCGAAGGCCAGATACAGATGGGCGACGGCTTCGCGCAGAAAGGCGTCACGGCGTGCGGCGTATTCGCGCATGACCGACACCTGGTCCAGCCAGCCCGTCGACAGCACCATCGCAACCAGCGCGATGGCCCCCGCCAGCATCAGCCACCGCCAGTGCAGGGCAGGGCGCAGCCGCGTCACCGCATCGGTCAGCATCAACGCAAAGGCCAGCAGCAGCAGCCAGAAACCCGCCGCCGGGGCGACGCGGGCCAGATCGGGCGCATCGGCCATCAGCGCCTGCGCCGTGCCGCCAAGCGCCGCGATCACCGTGCCAAGCCCCGCCAAAGCCGCCGCCAGTCGCAGGCCATGGGACCAGCGCAGGCATCCGCCCAACAGGATCAGCGCCAGAAACCCCGCCAGCGGCAGGGCCATCGACACGCCGTCGCCGGGAACGATGCGGTTCGCCTTGAACTGCACCAGCGGCAGGACCAGTCCGGCCAGCCCGATCAGGGCGAACAGCAGGCCGGGGCGATCCAGCCGCGCCGTCATCAATCCAGGATGCCCGCGCTGGTCAGGTAATCGCGGGCGACGGCCTCGGCGGGTTCGCCGCCGATCTGGATGCGCCCGTTCAGTTCTTGCAGGGTTTCAAGGTCCAGTCCCTCGAAGATGGGGGCCAGGACGTCGCGGATCTCGGGATGCGCCTCGAGGATTTCGGCGCGCACGATGGGGGCGGGCTGATAGACGGGCTGAACGCCCTTGTCATCCTCCATCACCACAAGGCCCGCAGGCGCGATGCCGCCATCGGTGCCATAGACCATGGCTGCGTTCACGCCCGATGTCTGCTGCGCCGCCGCGGCGATGGTGGCGGCCGTGTCGCCCCCCGACAGCTGGACCAGCTGGTCGGGCGACATCTCGAAGCCATAGGTGGATTGGAAGGCGGGCAGGGCCGCGGCCGAGGTCACGAATTCGGTCGAAGCGGCCAGCTTGACGTCACCGCCATCCGCGATCCAGGCGCCGAAATCGCTCATGGTGGACAGGTCGTTTTCGTCCGCCAGATCCTGGCGGACGGCGATGGCCCAGGTGTTGTTGGCGGGCGAAGGCTGCAGCCAGACGATGTCGTTCTGTTCCAAGTCCAGCTCGGCCACGCGCTTGTAGCCGGCACCGGCATCCTTCCAGACCTCGCTATCGGCTTCGTTGAAGAAGAAGGCGCCGTTGGCGGTGTATTCGGGATAGATGTCGATCTGGCCCGAGGTGATCGCATCGCGCATGATCGGCGTGCCGCCCAGTTGCAGACGCGCGTTGACCGGCAGGTCGGCGTCCTGAAGGGCCATCAGGATGATGTTGCCCAGCAATCCACCCTCGGTGTCGATCTTGGAGGAAACGGTGATGTCCTGCGCACCGGCGGCAGAGCCCAGTCCGATCAGGGCTGCTGCGGCAATCGAGGGGATGGCTTTCATGGATGGTCCTTTCCTGTCGCGCCGGGCGCTGTGTGGTCTTCCGCAATGCGGCTCAGGACCCAAATGCAGCGCGGGGGGAAAGGTTCCGGCGGAAATCGCGCCGTCGGAATGCATCGGGGCCGGCGGCAGATGCCCCGGCCCCGAATGTGGTTCAGTCGCCCGTGATCAGTAGACGGCGATCATCGGGAAGATGATCAGCAGCGCCACCGCCAGGATCTGAAGCCCGATGAAGGGCAGCAGCGCGGTGAAGATCTCGCCCAGGGAAATGTCGGGCGGCGTGACCGACTTCAGATAGAAGGCGGCAGGACCGAAGGGCGGCGACAGGAAGCTGACCTGCATGTTCATCGCGAACAGCACGCCGAACCAGACCGGGTCATAGCCCAGGCTGACGATGATCGGCACGAAGATCGGCATGGTCAGCAGCGCGATCCCCACCCAGTCCAGGAACATGCCCAGGACGAACAGGATCGCCATCATGAACAGGATGATGATGGTGGGGTTGTCGCTGATGCCGGTGATCAGTTCGGACACGAAGTCGATGCCGCCCATCAGGTTGAAGACGCCCACGAGGGCCGAGGCGCCGATGCCGATCCAGACGATCATGCCGACGGTCTGCAGCGTCTGGATGGCCGCGTCGCGCAGCAACACCCACGTGAATTCACCCCGCACGATGGTCGAGAGCAGCACCCCCGCCACGCCCACGGCGCTGGCCTCGGTCACGGATGCGATGCCGCCATAGATCGAGCCGAGCACCATGACCACCACGACGATGGGCAGGAACAGACCCATGAGCAGGCGCAGCTTTTCCGACATCGGCACCGGGTCGCTGACGGTGGGCGGGACCGCGCCCGGCGTCAGCCAGGCCCGCATCAGCACATAGCCGACATAGAGCATGGCCAGCATGAAGCCCGGAATGAAGGAGGCCGTGAACAGGTCCCCGATCGAGACGTTCGCCGTCAGGCCATAGATGATCAGCACGATCGACGGCGGCACCATGGTCCCCAGGCTGCCGCCCGCGCAGACGACACCGATGGCCAGCTTGCGGTCATAGCCCTGCGCCAGCATCTGCGGCAGTGCGATCAGGCCCAGAAGAACGACCTCGCCGCCGATGATGCCGGACATGGCGGCCAGAATGACGGCCACGAAAATGGTCTGGACGGCCACGCCGCCACGGATGCGGCCGCCGATCAGGCGCATCGCCTCGAACAGGTCGCGCGCGATGCCGCTGCGGTCCAGGATGGCCGCCATCAGCACGAACATCGGCACCGAGACGAAGACGAAGCTGCTGACGAAGGAGTAGACGCGGCTGGTGATCAGCGGCACCACGTTCGGCCCGAACCAGCCAAGCGCGAAGATCAGCGTGACCAGCAGCGTGACGAAGGCCAGCGGAATGCCGGTGACCAGCAGGCCCAGAAGCATCGCGAACAGCACCAGCGTGCCGGTTTCGATGCCCAGGGATTGAAGTGAACCGAAAATCTCCATCAGCGGGCCCCCATGCCCTGCCCGCGGGCATAGTTGATCGCAAGGATCACGAATTGCACTGCCATGACGATCAGCGCGACCATCAGCAGGATCTTGAGCACGCCGGGGAACGCGGGGTTCCAGGCGCTGCCGGATGTTTCAAGGTGAAAGCTGCCGTCGGGACGCCATGCCGAACGCTTGACCATCTGCCAGGCCGCCCATGCGAAGGCACCCGCGGAAATGGCGCAGACCGCCGAGATCAGGAAATCGGCCACGCGGCGCGCGGCGGGCGGCAGGATGTCATAGACCAGCACGACCCGGATGTGACGGTCGCGCGAGGTGCACAAAAGCCCGCCATAGATGAACGAGATCGCGCAGAGGAACACCGTCGTCTCATGCGCCCAGTTGGTCGGGTTGCCGAAGACGTAACGCAGGATGACCTCCTGGATCAGGATCAGCATGGCGACGACCAGCCCCAGTGCCGGGATCAGCGCGAAGCGGTCGATCCATCGGCCCAGAAAGCCGGATTGCGCGACGGCGGCATGCTCCTCGCGCGGCATCTCATCGGATGCGGACATGGTGTTTCCCCTCCCTCGGGTGGGGTCGGGCGCGTGGCCCGACCCGGAAGCGTGTTTTACTCGACCAGGCCTTTTTCGGTCAGATAGGCGGTCAGGGCGTCATAGACCTTCTGGGCGGCGGGGGATTGGCTTGCGACCTTTTCCCATTCGCCCATGGCGATGCCACGGAACTTGGCGCGTTCTTCGTCGGACCAGTCGTGGACGGTGATCTCGCCGCCTTCCTTGGCTGCGGCGACGGCCTTTTCATCGGCCTCGGCCAGGGCTGCGACCTGGACGCGGGCGAAATCCTTGACCGATTGCGTCATGACCTGCTGCAGATCCTCGGGCAGGGCGTCCCACTTGTCCTTGTTCATCGAGATCTCGACCAGGGGCATCGAGTGGAAGCCCGGATAGACCGGATGGGGCGCGATGTCGTTCAGGCCCTGCGCCTGGTTCGTCGAAAAGACGGTATAGTCGGCCGCGTCGATGACCTTCTTGTCCAGAGAGGTGAAGACCTCGGAGCCGGGCAGGTTCACGGGCGATGCGCCGGCGGCGGCAAAGACCGACTGGACCAGGCCTTCGGGGGCGCGGATCTTGACGCCCTGCAGGTCGTCCACGCCGTCCAGCGGCACGGCGCTGACCAGCGCTTCCAGACCGGGGGTCGTGGCGCCGATGAATTGCAGGCCATAAGGGTTCATGATCTCGTTCAGCAGCTCGGAGCCGCCGCCGTTCTCGACGAAGTCCAGCATCTGTTCGGGGTTGGACCATGCGCCGACCGGGTTACCCATCAGGCCGAATGCCGGATCCTTGCCCGAGAAATAGGACAGGTCGGTGACATGGCCGTCCAGGATGCCGGTCGCGATCGCGTCCTGCGTCTCGTTATGCGCAACGATCGATTCGACGGGCATCAGGTTGATCTCGATCTTGCCGTCGGATTTCTCGGCGACATCCTTGGCCCAGCCCTGCTGCAGCATGAAGTTGGGGTTGCCTGCCGGGTCCGAGGACTGGAAGCGGAAGGTGTAATCGGCCGACAGCGCAGGGGCGGCCAGCGCCATCAGCGCGGTGGCGGCCATCAGGGTGCGGCGGGTCAGGTTGGTCATGTGGTTCTCCTCCGGGTTGGTATTTTCAGGCAGCCGGGGCAAGCGCCTCGGCTGCAAGCTCGATGATGCGTTCCGGCGCCAGCGCCACGCTGAGCCACAGCGCGTTCTCGGCCTCGGCATCGGGTGGCTGCAGCGCCGCCAGCTGACTGTCGATCAGGCTGGTCGGCATATAGTGGCCCGTGCGGGCGTTCATCCGTTCCTCGATCAGGGCACGGTCGCCATGCAGGAACACGATGTCGATTGGACCGGTCACGGTCCGCAGGCGGTCGCGATGGGCAAGGCCAAGCGCGGAACAGGCCAGCACCGCACGTCCGGGCGCGGCATTCACCGCCTGGCCCAATCTGTCCAGCCAGCCCCAACGCATGTCATCCGTCAAGGGGCGGCCGTCACGCATATGGGCCACGCTGCGTTCGTCGTGGTATTCGTCGGCTTCGATGAAGTGCCCGCCGAGCCGGTCCGCGATGCCCTGCGCGATCGTCGACTTGCCGACGCCGCAGATACCCATGACCAGAATCGGTCGCACACCCATGTCACCTGTCCTCCTGTCGTGTCACCCCCTCGATGACAGCGCAATCATGGATGACAGCGCTGTCATTCGTCAACCCCCTTACTTTTTCCAACGAACCGGGTAACGTGCCGTCATCATGGAAAAAACGCGCAAGACCACCCTGTCAGATGTTGCGGCGCTTGCCGATGTCAGCCCTATCACGGTGTCGCGCGCGCTGCGCGACCCGGAAAAAGTGTCGCCCGATGCGCGGGCGCGAATCACCCTGGCCATCGCCCAGCTGGGCTATGTGCCGAACCCGGCGGCGCGGGCCCTGGCATCGGGGCGGACGGATGTGGTGGGGGTGATCATCCCCTCGGTCAGCAACAACGTCTTCGCGGATGTGATGCGCGGGATCTATGACGGGCTGCAGGACAGTCCCCTTGGGGTTCAGCTGGGAACCACCCGCTATGCGCCCTCGACCGAGGAGCAGCTGGTCCGCGTCTTCCTGTCCCAGCAGCCCGCCGGCCTGATCGTGGCGGGCCATGACCAGTCCCCCGGCGCCCGCGCCCTGCTGGAACGCGCCGACTGCCCCGTCGTCCAGATCATGGAGGTGGGGCCGCAGCCCATCGACCTGGTCGTGGGCCTGTCGCATTACCAGGCGGCGCGGGACGGGGCGCAGCATCTGCTGGACAGGGGATATCGTGCGCCGGCGTTTCTGGGCGCCCAGATGGACCCGCGCAGTCAGCGCCGCCTGGCAGGGTTCCGCGATTGCCTGATCGCGGCGGGGCTGGGCGGCGACGATCCGGTCGTCACCACGCCCGAGCCGTCATCCGTCAGCCTGGGTTGCCGGCTGTTCGCGGACCTGATCGCGACGCGCCCTCAGACCGATGCGGTGCTGTGCAACAATGACGACCTGGCGCTTGGCGTGCTGTTCGAGGCGCAAAGGCGCAACATCCGCATCCCCGACCGGCTTGGCATCTGCGGGTTCAACGACCACGAGATGATGTCGGCGGCCGAACCGCCGCTGACCTCGGTCGCGACGGATCGCTATGAAATGGGGCGCGCCGCGATCCTTCAGATCCGCGACCGGCTGGCGGGCAGGGGCCAGCCGCGCGGCCATGCGATCGATTTGGGATACAGGCTGGTGCCGCGTCGCAGCACCGCCCGCGTCACGGCTTAACCGCCGAAGCTGCTGCGGCTGGCACCGAAGCCGCCGCGCGATCCGGCGGTGGCGCGCGTCATCGGTGCCCGGCCTGCGGTGGCGGCAGGGCGGGTGAAGTTCTGCGCCCCCATCGTGGCGCGCCCCGCATTGCTGCCGAAATTGGTCGTGCCGGCGGCATTGGTAAAGCCGCCCTGCGCGTTGCGGTACATCGGCTGCGAGGCCGCCATCCCGCCGCCCGCACGGCCCAGCATGTTCCCGATCAGGTAACCGGCCAGAAGCGGCATGAAGATGCTGCCCGACCCGCCATTGCTGACCTGCTGTTCCTCGGACCCGCAATTGCCTTCGCCATGCTGTTCCTCGCAGACCTGCAGGCTGTCATAGCGAGGGGCGGATTCGACATGCAGCGCTTCGGCCTCGGCAAAGGCCTTGTCGCATTCCTCGACCGAGAACAGCCCGTCCTGCGCGGCGGCCGCCTCGCAGCTTGCCATGTCGGGAAAGGCCTGCGCATCGACCTGTTCCTCGCGGCAGCCCGCGACGGTGAAGGCGGCGGCGCCAAGGATGGTCAGCGCGACGGTTCTGGAACGTTTTCTCATATTCCCTCCTTAGCGCGAATCAGTCCGCGATGAAATGCGGCTTGAAGCGCGACAGATCCTGCGTGATGCGCGACCGGTCCTCGCGCATGCCGATGCCCGCGCAGGCATGGCCCACGATCCAGGCCCCCACCACGGGACGGAAGCCGTCGAATTCGGGCAGCGCGTGATAGGCCTGGACGATGCGCGGATGGCGGTCGTAATCGGTGTTGGGACTGGTTTCGGTAACGTCGCCGCCTTCGACGATGCTGATCGACGCCCCCTCGCGCGAGAAGATCGGCTTGACCACATGGGCCGCGCGGATCTGGTCGGCGACCCGGCCGAAGGCGTCGGCCACGGCGGGATCGGGGGTGCCGCCCGCGACCAGCGCCTCGGCCACGTCATCGGCAAAGAAGGCCGGAAGCAGGTTCGGATGCCCTTCGAACATCTGCCACAGGACCGGCAGCAGACCCTTGTTCGACACGACCGCCTTCCAGGCGGGTTCGATGAACAGGCAGCCCGAATCCTTGACATGCTTGCCGAAATCGTCGGCCAGCATGTCCTCCCAGGGGTACAGCTTGAACAGCGTGCCGATGACCCGATCCTGGTCGTCCAGGAACTGCTTGTTCTTGCTGATCGCGATCTTGTTCAGGTCGGTGTAATGCGCGCCCATCCCGGCCTCGCGCGCCGCCCACGCCATGGATTCGACCGTGGCATAATCCTCGGGCGTGTCCGGCATTGCCGAAAAATGGATGTCGGTGTTCGGGTCGAACAATTCCTTGAACCGCTCGACCAGGGCCTCGTGGATGCCGTTGAACTGATCGGCGCCCTCGGGCAGGACGCCGGCGGCCAGCTGGTCTTCCAGCCACTGCCACTGGAAGGCCGCGCTTTCGTAAAGCGAGGTCGGCGTGTCGGCGTTGTATTCCAGCAGCTTGGCGGGACCCGTGCCGTCATAGGCCAGGTCCATGCGGCCATAGACCTCGGGTTCGTTTCGCGCCCAGCTGTCGGCGATCAGGTCGAAATGCGCGGGCGGGATGCCCAGCTTGGCCATCAGCGCCTGATCGCCCACGATGCGGTCGACGGCCTGGCGTGTCATGGCATGCAGTTCGGTGGCCGGGTCCTCCAGATCGGTCTCGATCTGGGCCAGCGTGAACTGATAGGCTGATGTTTCATCCCAATAGGGTTCGCCATGCATGTGGGCGAAGGTGAAACCGGCATCCTCGGCCTTGGCGGCCAGGTCGGGGCGTTCTGGAAGGGTGATCTTGCGCATGTCCGTTATCTAAGGCCTGCCGGTCGCCACGACCAGAGGTCTCAGGTCGTCTGGCGTGCGATAAACTGACCGGGCAGGGCGACGTCATGGGTCAGCTTGCCCTCCAGGACCTCCAGCAGGCATTCGGCCATGGCGGTGATCGGCTGGCGATAGGTGGTCAGCTGATAGGCGGGGGGA
>NZ_JPKW01000004.1:245341-285721 GCF_001887735.1 Paracoccus sp. SM22M-07 | reverse complement strand
CCCCAGCCGATAACGGATCGCGTCCATGGCGCCGATGGCGATGATGTCGTTTTCGCAGACCAGGACATCGGGGCGGTCGGCCGCGGTGCGGTCCTGCAGCAGCGCGGTCACGCGGTCGATGGCGGGGCCGAAATCATAGGCCGCGGCATTGATCGAAGGCACATGCGTCCCGGTGCGGTCCTGCCAGTATTCGGTGAAGGTGGATTTGCGGTGCAGCTTGGCCGATTGCGTGTCGGGACCAGCCAGGAAGACGGGCTTGCGATAGCCGCGTTCCAGCAGGTGATCGGCCATCTGGCGCATGGCGATCACGTCGTCGCAGGCGATGGTCAGCGTGTTCGGATTCTGGCTGTAGCGGGCGAAGATCACCAACTTTTTCAGCCGCCGCGCCCCAAGCGCCGTTTCCAGCATCTTGTCGTCGAAGCGGGTGCCGATCACGACCGCCGCATCGACGCGGCGCTGGCTGGCCGCCAGCAGCGCCGCCGAGGCATCCTCGCTGTCGGACATGTGCACCAGAAGCGTCCCCCAGCCCCGCGACCACAGGATGCGCGTCAGGCGTTCCAGCAGCACCAGCTTGTGCGGGTTGTTGAAATCATTGGTGATCAGCGCGATCAGGTTCGACCGGTCCGAGGCCAGCGACGATGCCATCAGGTCGGGCGCATATCCCAGGGCCTCGGCCGCGGCGATCACGCGTTCGCGGCTTTGCCGCGAGATCGAGGCGTCCTTCTTGAAGGCGCGGGCCACGGTCCAGCGCGACACCCCCGCCGCGGCGGCGACGTGGTCGGCGGTCACGGTATCGGTGCTGTCCTCGGGGTCTGCCATGGGGGCATCCTATCTTGCGCATCAGCCGACCGGAAGTGTCTTGCACGCGCGTGCAGATAATTGTTGCACGCGCGTGCAACGCTGTGCAACGTTGCGTCACATACGGTTCTGCAGACGATTCGAGGGAGGAGTGCAGGATGCTTAGGGTTGCCTTGCTGGGGGCGGGCCGAATCGGTCGGGTCCATGCGACATCCATCGTCATGACGAAATCCTGCGACCTGGTCGCGGTGGCCGACGTGAACACCGACGCGGCCCGCGATCTGGCCGCCCAGATCGGCGCCCGCGCCATGAGCGTCGAGGAGATCGTCGCGGACGCCTCGATCGATGCGGTGCTGATCGCCACCTCGACCGACACGCATTCCGACCTGATCGAACGCGCCACCGCCGCGGGCAAGGCGGTCCTGTGCGAAAAGCCGGTCGATCTGTCGCTGGAACGGGCGCTGGCGACCCTGGCCAAGGCCGAGGCCACGGGCCAGCCGGTCATGGTCGGCTTCAACCGCCGCTTCGATCCGAATTTCGCCGCGCTGAAGGCTGCCTTCGACAAGGGAGAGATCGGCAAGGGCGAATTGCTGTCCATCACCTCGTTCGATCCGGCCCCGCCGCCGGTCAGCTATGTCAAGGTGTCGGGCGGGCTGTTCCGCGACATGATGATCCATGATTTCGACATGGCCTGCTGGATCTTCGGCGGTGCCCCCGCCAAGGTCACCGCCACCGGCGCGGCCCTGGTCGATCCCGAAATCGGGGCGGCGGGCGATGTCGATACCGCCGCCGTCACCATGGTCTGGGACGACGGGCGCATCGCGGTCATCAAGAATTCGCGCCGCGCCGGATACGGCTATGACCAGCGGATCGAGGTTCTGGGCTCGGATGGGCTGCTGTCGGCCGCCAACGTGCTGGAAAACACCGTCCAGAAGATCACCACCGCAGGGGCGGTCAGCGCCAAGCCGGTGCATTTCTTCCTGGAACGCTACATGCGGGCCTATCAGGACGAATGGACGGCCTTCGTGGATGCCGTGCAGGGCGGGACGACCATGCCCGTGACCCTGCGCGAAGGTGTCGCGGCCCTTGCCTGCGCCGAGGCCGCCACCCGGTCGATGCAGACCGGCCAGACGGTCGCCATCACCCCCGACATGCTGGGATGACCGCGATGCGACAGATCGGATGCTGCACCTGGATCTTCGGCACGAACGACATCGCGGCCATCGCCGCACGCGCCGTCCGCGCGGGTCTGGACGGGGTCGAGATCCATGGCGATCTGTCGATCGATCCGGTCCGGGCGGGGCGCATCCTGTCCGATCACGGCTTGCGGATCTTTTCGATCACGCCGGGGGATGCCGATATCAGCCATCCCGACGGGGCGATCCGCCAGGATGCGGTGGATTATTACCGCCGGCTGGTCGATTGGGCCGGATCGCTTGGAGATGCGCCGCGCGTCGGCTGCCACGGGCTGGTGCAGCGCATCCGTCCGCTCAGCGATCAGGCCCAGGAAGACGACCTGCTGGCCGACAGCACGCGCCGGATCTGCGCGCTGGCCCATGGGGCCGGGCTGGATGTCTGCTTCGAGATCCTGAACCGCTATGAAAGCCATCAGGTCCGCAGCGTGGCCCAGGGGTTGGCGCTGCTGGATGCGGTCGGTGCCGCGAACCTGGCGCTGTTGCCCGACGCCTATCACATGAACATCGAGGAGGCCGATCCCGCCGCCGCCCTGCGGTCGGGGGGCGGACGCATCGGCCTCTATCATCTGGCCGACAGCAATCGCGGCGCGGTGGGGGATGGTCACATCGACTTTGCCGCCCAGTTCCGCGCGCTGGACGCCATCGATTACGCGGGGCCGATCATCGTCGAACCCGCCGCCCCCGGACCCGATCCGTTCACCACGAACAAGGGTCCGGGCTTTGAGGATACGCTTGAGGATATGCTGGCCCGGTCCGTCCGGGCGATCCGCGCCTTGGGCAGCTGAGATCCGCGCGCCCGCAGAGGCGCCGGACGAACCCGCAGGCCCGAGGAGGGGCCGGGGATATATGACTTCAACCTTGGGAGGGAAGACATGACCACATTCAGAACCGCCGCGGCAGTCGCCGCATTGATGGCCTTCGGCGCCCCGGCGCTGGCCCAGAACATCATCGTCGTGGCCCATGGCCAGGCGAACGACCCCTTCTGGTCGGTCGTCAAGAACGGCGCGGCCAAGGCCGGCGAACATACCGGCGCGACGGTCGATTTCCGGTCGCCCGAAACCTTCGACATGGTCGCCATGGGTCAGCTGATCGATGCCGCCGTCAACCAGGAACCCGACGGGCTGGTCGTGTCGATCCCCGACGCGGATGCGCTTGGGCCCTCGATCGAACGCGCGGTCGATGCGGGCATCCCCGTCATCTCGATGAATTCCGGGTCCGACGTCGCCAAGGAACTGGGCGCGCTGCTGCATGTCGGTCAGTCGGAATTCGACGCGGGCAAGGCCGCGGGCGAAAAGCTGGCTGAGTTGGGCGGCAAGAAGGGCATCTGCGTCAACCAGGAGGTCGGCAACGTCTCGCTGGACCAGCGCTGCGCCGGTTTCGCGGAAGGCTTCGGCAACCCGGTTTCGGTCGTGCCGACCCAGAACGACCCGACCGAGGTCCAGTCCAAGATCCGCGCCGCCCTGGACAGCGACCCCGAGGTCGACACCGTCCTGGGCCTGGGCGCCAGCCTGGTCGGCGAACCGGCCGTGGCCGCCGTCAAGGCGCTTGGTCGCGACGACGTCCTGATCGCCAGCTTCGATCTGTCGGCGGGCTTCCTGCAATCGGTGGCCGACGGCGACGCCGCCTTTGCCATCGACCAGCAGCAATACCTGCAGGGCTATCTGCCGGTCGCCTTCCTGGCGCTGAACGCGGAATACGGGCTGATGCCGGGCGGCGACGTGCCTTCGGGGCCGAACCTGGTGATGCAGGACAGCGCCGCGCAGGTGATCGACCTGTCCGCGCAGGGCATCCGCTGACCGGCGGCCGAACAGGCGGGCGCATCGCGCGCCCGCCCATTCCGACAGAGCGAGAGGGGGGGAGGAAACCCATGGCCAACGCCACCGCATCCGCGGACGAGCGGATCAAGACCGAATCCATCACGACGCGCCTGATGAAGCGGCCCGAACTGGGGGCGATCGGCGGGGTGATCCTTGTCACCATCTTCTTCCTGTTCACCGCCAGCGGGACGATGTTCACCTTTTCGGGCATCATGAACTTCCTGACCCCCGCCGCCCAGCTGGGCATCCTGGGGATCGCGGCCGCGATGCTGATGATCGGCGGCGAATTCGACCTGTCGATCGGGTCGATGGTAGCCTTTGCCGGGATGATCTTCGGGGTCCTGGTCGTCAATATGGGCCTGCCGCTGATTTTTGCCATTCCGCTGACCATGGGCTTTGCCGCCGCGATGGGGGCCATCAACGGCGCCATCGTGCTGCGCACCGGCCTGCCCAGCTTCATCGTGACGCTGGCCTTCCTGTTCATCCTGCGCGGCGCTTCGCTGGTCGGGCTGAAGATCTTCACCAACGGCTCGACCCAGCTGCGCGGCGTGCGCGAATCGGTCGAGGGCGACTGGCTGGCGCCTTTCTTTTCGGGCGACGCCTTCGGGGGCGCCTTCCAGTGGATGGCCGACAATGGCTGGATCGAGGCGCTGAATTCGGGCACGCCCAAGGTCCCCGGCATCCCGGTCGAGATCCTGTGGTTCATCGCCGTGGCCGCCATCGCCACCTTCGTCCTGCTGCGCACCCCTGCCGGCAACTGGATATTTGCCACCGGCGGCGACAGGAACGCCGCCAGCAATTCGGGCGTGCCGGTGCGCAAGGTCAAGATCTCGCTTTTCATGCTGACGGCCTGCGCGGCGGCGCTGGTGGCCATCATCACCGTCATCGACACCGGGTCGACCGATGCCCGCCGCGGCTTCATGAAGGAATTCGAGGCGATCATTGCCGCCGTCATCGGTGGCTGCCTGCTGACCGGCGGCTATGGGTCGGCCATCGGGGCCTTCTTCGGGGCGATCATCTTCGGCATGGTCACCATCGGGCTGACCTATACCGGCTTTGACCAGGACTGGTTCCAGGTCTTCCTGGGCGGCATGCTTCTGCTGGCCGTGGTCTTCAACAACGCGATCCGCAAGCGTGTGACGGGGGAACGCTGACATGACCGATCCCATCATCCGGATGCAGGGCATCAAGAAGCATTTCGGCAATGTCATCGCCCTGAACGGCGTGAACTTCGATGTGCGCCCCGGCGAATGCCACTGCCTGCTGGGCGACAATGGCGCGGGCAAGTCGACCTTCATCAAGACCATGTCGGGCGTTCACAAGCCGACCGAGGGCACGATCCTGTTCGAGGGCAAGCCCCTGTCCTTCGACAGCCCCCGCGACGCGATGGAGGCGGGCATCGCCACCGTCTTCCAGGACCTTGCGATGATCCCGCTGATGAGCGTGACGCGCAACTTCTTCATGGGGCGCGAACCCACCAAGGGCCGTTTCGTCAAGCGCTTCGACCTGGAGGCCGCCAACCGCATCTGCATGGAGGAGATGCGCAAGATGGGGATCAACCTGCGCGCGCCCGACCAGGCAGTGGGCACGTTGTCGGGCGGCGAACGCCAGACGGTCGCCATCGCGCGGGCCGTGTATTTCGGGGCCAAGGTGCTGATCCTGGACGAACCGACCAGCGCGCTTGGCGTGCGCCAGACCTCGAACGTGCTGGCGACCATCGCGCGGGTGCGGGCGCAGGACGTGGGCGTCGTCTTCATCAGCCACAACGTGCGCCACGCGCTGGCCGTGGGCGACCGCTTCACCGTGCTGAACCGCGGTCAGACCCTGGGCACCGCCCAGAAGGGTCAGATCGACGCCGCCGAATTGCAGGACATGATGGCCGGCGGGCAGGAGCTGGCGACGCTGGAAGGCAGCCTGGGGGGCACCATCTGATGACGCAGGCACGACCCCTGGGCGTGGCCCTGATCGGCACCGGGTTCATGGGCAAATGCCACGCGATGGCCTGGCGCAACGTCGCCACCGTCTTTGGCGGCGCCCATCCCCGGCTGCAGGTGCTGTGCGACATGCCCGATCGTGCCGAGGCCATGGCCGCGCAATTCGGTTTCGCCCGCGGCACCGATGACTGGCGCCAGGCCGTCGCCGACCCGCAGGTGGACGTGGTCAGCATCACCACCCCCAACGGCCTTCACCGCCCCATGGCCGAGGCCGCGCTGCGCGCCGGCAAGCATGTCTGGCTGGAAAAGCCCATGGCGCTGACGCTGGCCGATGCGCAGGCCATGGCCGATCTGGCGGCGGACCATCCGGGGCAGGTGACGCTCCTGGGCTACAACTATCTGCGCAGCCCGGCCTTTCAGGCGGCGCGCGATCTGGTCGCCAAGGGCGCGATCGGGCGTCTGCTGGCCTTTCGCGGCGTCTATGACGAAGACTATTCCGCCGACCCGCTCCTCCCCTGGTCGTGGCGGATGACTCACGAGGGGGGCGGCCTGGGCGCGCTTGGCGATTTGGGCTGCCACCTCGTGAGTCTGATGGTCGCGCTGATGGGGCCGGTCGATCAGGTGACGGCCATGACCCAGATCGCCGTCCCGCAGCGTCCCTCGCCCCAAGGCCCGCGTGCGGTTGAGAATGAGGACAGCGCCTTGGCCCTGATCCGCTTTGCCAGCGGGGCGCAGGGGTCATTCGCCACCTCGCGCGTGGCGCGTGGCCGGAAATGCCGCCTGCAGTGGGAGGTCCACGGCGGCGACGGCACGCTGGTCTTCGACCAGGAAAACATGAACGAACTTTGGGTCCATCAGGCAGGCCAGCCGGGTTTCGTGCGGCATCTGACCGGACCCGAGCAGCCCGATTTCGCGGCCTTCTGCCCCGGCGCAGGCCATAATTTCGGGTTCAACGAACAGAAGGTCATCGAATGCCGCGACCTGATGCGCGCCATCGAAGGCCAGGGTCCCGCCACGCCCGATTTCGCACAGGGCCTGGAGATTGAACGGGTCATTCACGCGATGGCGGCCTCGGATGGCCGCACCGTGACGATGAAGGAGTTTCAAGGATGAAGACGATTGATGTCGTGACGATCGGTCGGAGTTCGGTTGATCTTTACGGTCAGCAGGTCGGCGGCCGTCTCGAGGACATGGGGTCCTTTGCCAAATATATCGGCGGCAGCCCGACGAACATCGCCTGCGGGACGGCGCGGCTTGGGCTGCGTTCGGCTGTGATCACCAAGGTCGGCGACGAACATATGGGCCGCTTCATCCGCGAACAGCTGATCCGCGAAGGCGTCGACGTGCGCGGGGTGGGGACCGATCCCGACCGGCTGACCGCGCTGGTGATCCTGGGCATCCGCGATCAGGACAGCTTTCCGCTGATCTTCTATCGCCAGGACTGCGCCGACATGGCCTTGTCGCCCGACGATATCGACGAAGACCTGATCGCCGATGCCCGCTGCGTGCTGGCGACCGGCACGCATCTGTCGCATCCGCAGACCGAAGCGGCGGTCATCAAGGCGCTGGATCTGGCACGCCAGCATGGCGCACGCACGGCGCTGGACATCGATTACCGTCCGAACCTCTGGGGCGTGGCCGGGCATGGCGATGGCGAAAGCCGCTTTGTCGAAAGCGCCGCCGTCACCGCGCGCCTGCAGGCGACGCTGCACCGCTTCGACCTGATCGTCGGCACCGAGGAGGAATTCCACATCGCCGGCGGCACGACCGACACGCTGGCGGCGCTGCGCGCGGTCCGCGCCGTCAGCGATGCCACGCTGATCTGCAAGCGCGGGGCTGCGGGTGCCGTGGCCTTCGAAGGCGCGATCCCGGACAGCCTTGATGCCGGTCAGGCGGGCCCCGGTTTCCCCATCGAGGTCTTCAACGTGCTGGGCGCGGGCGACGGCTTCTTTTCGGGCCTGCTGAAGGGCTGGATGGATGACGAAGCCTGGCCGCGCGCGCTGGAATACGCCAATGCCTGCGGCGCCTTCGCAGTCAGCCGCCACGGCTGCACCCCCGCCTATCCCAGCCTTGAGGAACTGCGTTTCTTCTTGGATCGCGGCGTGATGCGCCCCGATCTGCGCAACGACCCCGATCTGGAACAGATCCACTGGGCCACGAACCGTCAGGGCCGCATGGGCGGCGACTGGTCGACGATGCGGGTCTTTGCCTTCGACCACCGCATCCAGTTGGAACAGATGGACGGATACACCCCCAGCAAGGGCGGTGCGTTCAAGCAATTGTGCCTGAGGGCCGCGCTGCAGGTGCAGGACGGGCAGGCGGGCTATGGCATCCTCTGCGACAACCGCATCGGGCGCGACGCGCTGCATGCGGCATCGGGCACGGGGCTGTGGATCGGCAGGCCTGCCGAATGGCCCGGATCGCGCCCGCTGGCGCTGGAACCGGAACTGGGCCCCGATTGCGGCGCCCTGCAGGAATGGGCGCGCGAGAACGTGGTCAAGGTGCTGTGCTTCTGTCACCCGACCGACGACGCCACCCTGCGCGCCGAACAGGAGGCGACGGTGGCGCGGCTGTATGCCGCCGCGCGCCGCAACGGGCTGGATTTCCTGCTGGAGATCATCCCGTCGAAGGTCGGGCCGGTCGATGACGACACCACCGCGACGCTGATCACCCAGTTCTATGCCGCGGGGATCTTCCCCGACTGGTGGAAGCTGGAGCCGTTGACCAGCCCCGAGGCATGGTCGAAAGCCATCGCCGCCATCGAGGCGCATGACCGCGACACCCGCGGCATCGTGGTCCTGGGCCTTGATGCCCCCGAGGATCAGCTGGCCGCCAGCTTTGCGGCGGCCGCAAATTTCCAGCTGGTGCGCGGGTTTGCCGTGGGCCGGACCATCTTTGGCAGCGTGGCCCGAGACTGGCTGGCCGGACGCATCGACGACGCGCAGGCGGTGGCCACGATGGCGCAACGCTATGACCGGCTGTGCCGGATTTGGGACGATGCGCGCGCCGCATCGCGGGTGGCAGCATGACGGGCACGATCCGACTGACGGCCGCGCAGGCCATGGTCCGCTGGCTGTCGGTGCAGATGACCGAAGACGGCGAACGCTTCATCGACGGGGTCTGGGCGATCTTTGGCCATGGCAACGTGGCCGGCCTGGGCGAAGCGCTGCACGGCATCGGCGACGCGCTGCCGACCTGGCGGGGCCAGAACGAACAGACCATGGCCCACGCCGCCATCGCCTTTGCCAAGGGTCACGGACGCCGGCGGGCGCAGGCGATCACCGCATCCATCGGGCCGGGGGCCACGAACATGGTCACCGCCGCGGCGGTGGCGCATGTGAACCGCCTGCCGCTGCTGCTGATCCCCGGCGATGTCTTTGCCAACCGCCGCCCCGATCCCGTCCTGCAGCAGGTCGAGGATTTCACCGACGGCACGGTCAGCGCCAATGACTGCTTCCGCCCGGTGGTGCGCTATTTCGACCGCATCACCCGGCCCGAACATCTTCTCAGCGCGCTGCCGCGGGCGATGCGGGTGATGACCGATCCTGCCGATTGCGGGCCGGTCTGTCTGGCCTTCTGTCAGGACGTGCAGGCCGAGGCGTTCGACTGGCCGCAGGCGTTTTTTGAACCGCGCGTCTGGCGCATTCGCCGCCCCGCCCCCGATGGGCAGGAACTGGCGCAGGTGGCCGACCTGATCCGCGCGGCCAAGGCGCCGGTGATCGTGGCGGGCGGTGGCGTCATCTATTCGGGTGCCGAAGCGACGCTGGCCGATTTCGCCACTCGCCACAACATCCCGGTGATCGAGACGCAGGCCGGAAAATCGGCGCTGGCGCAGGACCACCCGATGAATTTCGGCGCGGCGGGGGTCGATGGGTCGGCGGCGGCGAATGCCGCGGCGGGCCAGGCCGATCTGGTGATCGGCATCGGCACGCGGTTGCAGGATTTCACCACCGGGTCGCGGACGCTGTTCGCCAACGGGCGCCTGGTCGGCATCAACGTGCAACCCTATGACGCGGCCAAGCACGGCGCGGTCACGATGGTCGCCGATGCCCGGGTGGCGCTGGAACAGCTGGGCACGGCGCTTGGCGATCACCGCGCGGCAGGTGCCGATACCGACAGCCGCGCGGCCTGGCTGGCGGCGGTGGACGCGCATTGTGCCGCGCCCACGGGCGATGGCCTGCCGACCGATGCGCAGGTGATCGGCGCGGTGCAGCGGGCCGCGACGCCTGCCAGCATCGCCATGTGCGCGGCCGGCACCATGCCCGGCGCGCTGAAGCTGCTGTGGCAGCCCAGCCAGGGCGGCTATCACATGGAATACGGCTTTTCATGCATGGGCTATGAACTGGCTGGCGCGATGGGCCTGAAGCTGGCCCGACCCGAGCGTGAGGTGCTGTGTTTCGTGGGCGACGGCAGCTACATGATGGCCAACAGCGAATTGGCCACGGCGGTGATGCGGCGCATTCCCTTCACCGTCATCCTGACCGACAATCGCGGCTATGGCTGCATCAACCGCCTGCAGCAGGGGTGCGGCGGCGCGCCCTTCAACAACATGTATGTCGACAGTCGGATCGAGGCGCAGCCGCAGATCGACTTCGTCGCCCATGCCGGGGCCATGGGGGCGCATGCCGTCAAGGCCAGCGACATCGCCGACCTGCAGGCGCAGATCGAAGCGGCGCGCGGGCGCGACATCCCCACCGTCATCGTCATCGACACGACCGCCGCCCAAGGCCCCGGTTTCGGCAATGCGGGCCATTGGTGGGACGTCGCCGTCCCCCAGGTGGGCGATACCGATGCGCTGCGCCGCGCCCACGAACGCTATCTTGAACAGGCGGGCCGTCAGGCCACGCGCAACTGAACGGACAAGACCATGATCCTTTACGGCACCAACCCCATCGCCTGGTCGAATGACGACGATCACAGCATCGGCGCCCATCTGTCGCTGGACGATTGCCTGTCCGATTGCCGCACGATCGGCTTTGACGGCATCGAAAAGGGCCACAAGATGCCCAATGAAGGCGGTGCGCTGAAGACCACTCTTGGCGAATACGGGCTGCGTTTCGTGGGCGGCTGGCATTCGACCAACATCCTGGCCGCCGGCGCGACGCTGGACACGGAAGAGGCGGCGCTGGATGTGCATATCGCCATGACCAAGGGCGCGGGCAGCGACGTGGTGATCCTGTGCGAATGCTCGAACGCGGTGCATGGCAACGATCAGGTCGCGGTGAACGACCGCCCCATCCTGTCGGATGAGGAATGGGACCGTCTGATGGCGGGGCTGAACGCCCTGGCCACCCATGCGGCGGGGCAGGGCGTGCGCGCCTGCTATCACCACCATATGGGCACCTGCGTGGAAAGCGAGGATGACGTCGACCGCTTCATGGCCGCCGCCGGACCCGACCTGCATCTGCTGCTGGATACCGGCCACCTGACCTTTGCAGGCGCCGACCCCGCGGCGGTCGCGGCGAAATACATGGACCGCGTCGGCCATATCCATTGCAAGAACGTCCGCGCCGACATCATGGCGCAGGTCCGCAACGACGGGCTGTCCTTTATCGAGGGCGTGCGCCGCGGGGCCTTCACCGTGCCGGGCGACGTCGAAGGCTGCGTCGATTTCCCCGCCGTCCTGCAGATCGCGGCCAGGGCGGGCTATTCCGGCTGGCTGGTGATCGAGGCCGAACAGGACAGCGCCATCCGCGATCCGCTGCATTACCAGTCGATGGGGCTGGCCGCGCTGAAGGCCGCCGCCGTCGAGGCCGGGCTGGACCAGGGCGTGACCGCCTGACGATGTGCGGGCGGGGCATTCCCGCCCGCATCCCTTCACGATCCGACAAGCAGGAGCCGACCATGACCCATCTTCTTCGCAAGCCCTTGGGGCAGCATGGCAAGGTGCACCAGATCACCGCCCAGGATGCCGGATGGCGGCATGTGGGGTTCTCGCTCTATCGTTTGCGGGCGGGGGAAAGCGCCGCCGAGGCGACCGGCGCGACCGAGGTGATCCTGGTCATGGTCGAGGGCAAGGCCGCCTTCACCGCCGCCGGCCAGGACTGGGGCGTGCTGGGCGACCGGATGGACGTCTTTGAAAAGACGCCGCCGCATTGTCTCTATGTGCCGAACGCGCAGGACTGGGCCGCGAAGGCCGAAACCGATTGCGTCATCGCCGTCTGCGCCGCCCCCGGTCGCGGCGGCCATCCCGCCCGCCGCATCGGCCCCGACGGCATCGCGCTGACCGAACGCGGCAAGGGCACCAACACCCGCCACATCAACAACATCGCCATGGAGGCCGAGGATTGCTGCGACAGCCTGCTGGTGACCGAGGTCTTTACCCCCGCCGGCCATTGGTCGTCCTATCCCAGCCACCGCCATGACGAGGACGACTTTCCGCGCATCACCTATCTGGAAGAAACCTATTACCACCGCCTGAACCCCGCCCAGGGCTGGGCCGTGCAGCGCGTCTATACCGATGACGGTTCCCTGGACGAGGTGATGGCGGTCAAGGATGGCGACGTGGTGCTGGTCCCGCGCGGCCACCACCCCTGCGGCGCACCCTATGGGTTCGAGCTCTATTACCTGAACGTCATGGCGGGACCGCGCCGCAACTGGCGCTTTGTCCCGGCCCCAGAGGTCGAGGAGATCATCGCCCGCGACGCCTAAACCGCCAAGGGGCCGCGCAGGGTCAGGTCGTGGTCCAGCACGATCAGATCCGCCCTGCGTCCCGCCGCGACATGCCCGAAACGGTCATCCGCGCCGATCAGCGCGGCAGGAATGCCGGTCGTCATGGCCAGCGCCCGCGCGGGGTCGGCCCCTGCCGCCACCACGGTTCGCATCGCACGGTCCAGCCGCAGATCGGCCCCTGCCAGCGTGCCGTCGGGCAGGGTCAGGCGTCCGTCGCGGCGCAGGATCCTGCGCCCGTGCAGGTCAAAGCGGTCCATGTCGCTGCCCGCCACGGCCATGCAATCGCTGACCAGGAACAGCCCCGATCCGCGCGCGCGCAGGGCCACGGCCAGCGCCGCCGGATCGACATGAATGCCATCCGCGATCAATCCCGCCTGGGCATCGCCCGACAGCACGGCGCCGACCAGACCGGGGGCGCGGTGGGCCATCTGGCTCATGGCATTGAACAGATGCGTGGCCACACGCGCGCCGGCGGCGAAGGCTGCGCGGGCGGTTTCCAGGCTGCAATCGCTGTGGCCCAGGCTGACCAGCGCGCCTGCATCCGCCAACTGCGTGATCTGGTCTGGGGTTGCGGCCTCGGGGGCCAGGGTCACCATCAGCACCGGCAGGTCGCGGGCGGCGGCGCAAAGCAGGGTCAAGTCGTCGTCCCGCAGGGGGCGGATCAGCGTCAGGTCATGGGCCCCGGCGCGGCGCGGGTCCAGATGCGGACCCTCAAGATGCAGGCCCAGCAGGCCTGGCGTTCCGGCGCGCAGGGCCTGGATGGTGGCGTCGATGACGCGGGCCGTCACCTCGGGGCGGTCGGTGATCAGCGTGGGCAGGATGCCCGCGCAGCCAAGCCCGCGATGAGCGGCGCAGATATGGGCCAGGGCGGCCGCATCCGTGTCCGCGCCCACCATCAGCCCGCCGCCGCCATTCACCTGCAGATCGACAAAGCCGGGGGCCAGGATGCCGTCGATGGCTTCGGCCCCTGCCGGGCGGTCGCGGGTGACGGCGGTGATCCTGTCGCCTTGGACCGTGACGGTCATGTCTTGGTGCAGGCGGGTGCCGTCGAACAGCAGGTCGGGGGCCAGGACGCGGGTCACGCCACGCCCCCCAGGTCCCGCGCCATCGCCAGCGCCCCGTCGACCGAGGACCCCAGGGCCGGGCGCACATCCCAATCCCGTGCCAGCTGTCCGGCATAGAAGGGGCCAAGCCCGCCCAGGCAGACCACGGGCAGGTTCCGCCCCTGCTGCAGGACGCGGATGGCATCCGAAATCTGGGCCACGGCCTGATCGCGGATGCGCCGCCCCTCGGGGTCCTGGGTGGCGATCAGCCGCGGGGCCAGGGTCGCGAAATCGGCGGGGCTGGCGGTGGTGCCGAAGGCGATGATGCCCTCATGGCCGCCAAATTCGTCGCGGATTGCCGCCAGCAGCGGGCTGTCGGGGGCAAAGCCGTCGCCCGCGCGCATGGCCTGCGCCAAGAGGGTCCGGCCAAGGACGGCGCCGCTGCCCTCGTCGCCCATCAGAAAGCCGCGCCCGCCATATTGGCGCAGATCGCCCCCCCGCTGCACGGCCAGGACAGACCCCGTGCCGACCGCCACCAGGATGCCGTCGGCCGTGCCCAGGGCGCCCCGCGCGGCGGTGACGGCATCGTTGACGACCAGCGTGCGGGCAAAGGGCAGGCTGTCGCGCATCAGGGCCGCGGGCCGGGCAAGCCCGCCCCCCGCGACACCCAGCACCGCCACCAGATCGGCGGGGGTCGCCCCGGCCTGCACCATCGCGGCGGTGGCGGCCGCCAGGATGCTGACCGTCGCCCCCTGCGGGTCCGAATTGATGTTGGCCGGCCCGCCTTCGCCACGGCCCAGCAGCTGACCGGCGTGATCGCAGATTGCCGCCCGACAGCCTGTCCCGCCGCCATCCAGTCCCAGATAAAGCACCATCACGCCTCCTGGCGGGCAAGGAACGCCATGCGGGGGCGAATGAAAAGCCCCAATTTCATCCCTTGCCGGGTTTTCAACAGGGCGATGTTCATGCAATGTTCACCTTCTGCCCAAGGTCGATCATGCTGCCACCCGAACCGAACCCCTTTCAGCTTGTGCCTGCCCGCATCCACGAGGTCGAGGGTGCGGGCCGCCATGCCTTTGCCATCTTTCAGGCCGCGCGCCATGCAGGACCGGTCTTCTGGGTCCGGCCCCTGCGCGATCGGGGGACCTTCCTTCCGGCGGGGCTGCCGCAGGGGCTGGCTGCGCGGCTGTACCAGGTCTGCGCCAGATCCGAGGTCGATCTGCTTTGGGCGGTCGAGGAAACTTTGCGCGCACCCCTGACGGGCTTCGTCCTGGCCGAGCCGACCAAGCCCCTGTCGCTGACCGCAGGGCGAAGGCTGCAGCTGGCGGCCGAGGCCGGGCGCACGACGGGCCTGATGATGATCGGGGCGGGGGCCGGGTCCAATGCCACCGAAAGCCGCTGGCATTGCAGGCCCTTGGCCGAGCCGGGAACAGGGGGCGACCTGGCCGCCCATCACTGGGCGCTGAGCAAGAACAAGCGCGGCCTGACGGGCGCCTGGCATGTCGCGTGGGACCCGCAGGATGGGGACCCGCGGATCCTTGATACCCGTGACGATGCCTGTGATGGTCAGGCGGGGTTCGGTCAGGCGGGGGCCGACCAGGCCAGCGGCGCCGGGTCGTCGCGCTGAGCAAAGCGCAGCAGGTGTCGTTCGACGACATCGCGCAGGCTTTCCATCGCCTCGGCATCGCCGGCATTCAGGACCAGATGCAGGCCATCCGCGGTCGTGGCGATGCGCGCAGTTCCCATCTCGAAGGTCAGGATCGCGTGGTCATCGGCCAGGGTGACCGGGATCTTGTGGCCGAAATGCTTGCCCATGGTGGTCATCAGGCCCGTGGCGCGTTCGGTGGGGAAATCTGCGGTCATCTGCATGGCGGAATCCTTTGGCATCCGGCCCCGCGATCGGGGCGATCCGCCTTGGGCTAGGGCGACCAACCAATTTTGTCAACAAATCGGCGCGATAACCTGACAAAAACACGCGGGCATTCTTTACCTTGGTCATCTGCCGCGCTAGGGCCTTGGTTGCGCGTCCGATCGTCCGGCCTGTCAAAGGGGTGCGCGTCAATGAAAGGATCTGCCATGCGTCGCATTGCCCTGTCCGGCCTGATGGCCGTCGCCCTGTCATCCGCCGCCCTGTCATCCGCCGCATCGGCCCAGGATGTCGGCATCCAGACCGCGCAGGGGTTGGTCGAATTGCCGGCAAACCCGCAACGGGTCGCCGTCTATGACATGGCGGCGCTGGACACCCTGCAGGCGATGGGCGTGACGCCCGCGGGCACCATCGACGACATCATGGTTCCGGCGCTGCGCGAAGGGGCCAAGGACGCCGCCCCCGTCGGCACGCTGTTCGAACCCGACCTCGAGGCGCTGGCGGGGCTGGCACCCGATCTGGTCATCGTCGGCGGCCGGTCCTCGACCCAGCTGCAGACCGTGTCGCAGGTGGCCCCCGCCATCGACATGACCATCGACACCGATCTGCTGCCCGAGGCCCGCGCCCGCATCGAGGCCTATGGCACGCTGTTCGGCAAGCAGGACCGCGCCGCGCAGATGCGCGACACCCTGGATGACAAGCTGGCCGCGCTGAAGGATGCCGCCCATGGCCACGACACCGCGATGATCGTGATGACCAACGGCCCCAAGATGGCGGCCTATGGCAAGGGGTCGCGCTTTGGATGGATCTACGGGGCCACCGGCCTGGCCGAGGCCGCGCCCGATCTGGACGAGGCCACCCACGGGCAGGCCATCACCCATGAATTCATCGCCGAGGCCGATCCCGACTGGCTGCTGGTCGTCGATCGCGGCGCCGCCATCGGCGAGGATGGGCAGGGCGCCCAGGCGACGCTGACCTCGGATCTGGTGGCGGGGACGACGGCGTGGTCCAAGGGGCAGGTCGTCTATCTGGACCCGGCGGCGAATTATATCGCGGCGGGCGGTTACGGGTCGCTGATCGCGACGCTGGACCAGCTGACCAAGGCGCTGGCCGACAGCCCCGCCCGCTGATGCGGCTGCTGCCCACCCTGCTGATGGCGCTGGTCGCGCTGATGCTGGCCAGCCTGACCGTCGGGGCCGCCCATGTCGATCTGCGCGACATCTTCCGCGACAGCCGCGCGATGCTGGTCCTGCTGGAATCGCGCCTGCCGCGCACCCTGGCCGTGGCCCTGACGGGGGCCGCGCTGTCGGTGGCGGGGGTGCTGATCCAGGCGCTGGTGCGCAACCGCTTTGTCGGGCCGGACACGGTCGGCACCGCCGAGGGCGCGGCCCTTGGCCTGCTGGCCATCACCATCCTTGCCCCCGCCAGCCCGCTGTGGGTGCGGATGATCGTGGCCAGCCTTGCGGCGATGGCGACGACCTGGCTGTTTCTGGGCGTGATCCGCCGTCTGCCCGTGCGCGAGGTGATGCTGATCCCCATCGCGGGCCTGGTCCTGTCGGGGGTGTTGGGATCGGTCGTGACCTTTGTCGGCTGGCAGACCGACCTGATGCAATATGTCGGCACCTGGCTGCTGAGCGGCGAATTTTCGGGCGTGATCGCGGGGCGATACGAATTGCTGTGGGTCGCGGCGGGTGCGGCGGGGCTGGCATGGTTCGCCGCCGACCGCTTTGCCATCTTGGGCCTGGGCGACCAGGTGGCCACGGGGCTGGGGCTGTCGACGGCATCGGTCATGCGGCTGGGGCTGGCGGTGGTGTCGGTGGTGACGGCGATGGTGGTGACCACGGTGGGCATGATCCCCTTTGTCGGGCTGGTGGTGCCGAACCTGGTGTCGCGCATCATGGGCGACAATCTGCGGGCCTCGCTGCCGGTGGTGGCGTTGTCGGGCGCGGTGCTGGTGATGGCCTGCGACCTGGCGGGGCGGCTGGTGATTTATCCCTACGAGGTTCCGGCGGGCCTGATCCTGGGCATCCTGGGCGCCGTCCTGTTCCTGTGGCTGCTGCATCGCAGGCCCGGCCATGGATAGGCGGCGCGGGCTGATGCTGGCCGGGCTGGCCCTGCTGTTGGCGGGGGTGTCGGCGCTGTGGATGGTCCAGGGCCTTGGGGCGGGCAATCGCGGGTTCATCCTGTCGCTGCGCGCGACCAAGCTGGCGGCGCTGATCACGGTGGCCGTGGCCATCGGCGTGGCCACGGTGCTGTTTCAGACGGTGGCGGCGAACCGGGTGCTGACGCCCTCGATCATGGGGTTCGACGCGCTTTACGTGCTGATGCAGACGCTGATGGTGGTGGTCCTGGGCAATGCCGGCTTCGCGGGCCTGCCGGCGGGCCTGAAATTCGGGGCGGATGTCGGGGTGATGACCGCGCTGTCGGTGGCGCTGTTCGGCACGCTGCTGGTCAGGGGTGCGCGCGACATTCCCCGGATGATCCTGACCGGGGTGATCCTGGGGGTGCTGTTCCGGTCCGTTTCCGGGTTTTTGGGGCGGGTGCTGGACCCCAATGAATTCGCCGTCGTGCAATCGGTCAGCTTTGCCAGCTTCAACCGCGTCGATGCGGCCCTGCTGCCTGTGGCGGGCGTGCTGACGGCGGGGGCTGTGCTGACCGCCCTCCGCCTGGCGCCGCAGCTGGACGTGCTGGCCCTGGGGCGCGAACCGGCGGTGTCCCTGGGTCTGCGCCATCGCAGGCTGGTCATGGCGACGCTGGCGTTGGTGGCGATGCTGGTGTCGGTGTCGACGGCGCTGGTGGGACCGGTGGCTTTCTTCGGGCTGATCGTGGCGGGGCTGGCGCATGGGGCGCTGCAGGACGCGCGCCACGCGGGGCTGATCCCCGCCGCCGGGCTGATCGCGGCCATCCTGCTGGTCGGCGGTCAGTGGCTGTTCGAACGCGTGCTGGGACAGGCCGCCACCCTGTCGGTGGTGGTCGAATTCGCCGGCGGGCTGTTCTTCCTCTATCTGCTGCTGAAAGGCCGTATCCGATGATCCAGATCAGCAATCTTGGCCACCAGATCGGCGGGACGCAGATCCTGCACGACATCACCACCCGCTTTCCCAAGGGCCGGTTGACGGCGCTGATCGGGCCGAACGGGGCGGGCAAATCCACCCTGCTGCGCCTTGTCGGACGGTTGGAACCCCTGCAGCAGGGGCGCATCACCGTGGCCGGCCACGACGTGGCCCGCACGCCCACCGCCGATCTGGCCCGCGTCATGGCGATTCTGGGCCAGCAGACCGCCATCGCCAGCCGGCTGCGCCTGTCCGAGCTGGTGGCCTTTGGTCGCTGGCCCCACCATCAGGGCCGCCCCGGTCCCGCCGACCGCGCCAAGGTGGCAGAGGCCATCGACGCCTTTGGCCTGACCCCCCTGCAGAACCGGTTCCTGGACGAGGTGTCGGGCGGCCAGGCACAGCGCGCCCATATCGCCATGGCCTTTGCCCAGGACACCGAATGGCTGCTGCTGGACGAACCCCTGAACAACCTGGACATGGCCCATGCCCGTGCGCTGATGGCGCGCCTGCGCGACCTGGTCGACCGGCAGGGCCGCAGCGTCGGTCTGGTCGTGCATGAAATCAACTATGCCGCCGCATGGGCCGATCACGTCATCGCCATGAAGGACGGCCGCATCGTGGCCCAGGGAACGCCCGATGCCGTCCTGACCCAAGGCGTTCTGTCGGATCTGTATGACGCGCCGATCACCGTCGGGCGGCACAAGGACCGCCCGCTGGTGCTGCATCACGCCTGATCCAGGGCCTCAGCGCAAGGCGAAGGGCTGACGGAAGGCCACTGCGGCCTCGGTCAGGCCGGCGGGGGCCGCGGGGCATCTGCCGGTGCGCTGCAGGGCGCGCTGGATCTGCTGATCGACGCGCGCATTCCCGGTCGAACCGGCCAGCGAGGCGCCTTGGATCTGGCCGCTGCGGGCCACCGTCACGTCGATATTCACCTGCTGGCCGCGCCCGCCGCTGATCCGCGACAACTGGCGGGCCAGGCATTGGTTGATCTGCGCGCCCCATTGGGCCTTCAGGTTGGCGCGGGTCTGGGCGCTGACGCCGCCGCCTCCGCCCCCCTGACCCGAGGCCTGGCTGGTCCCGCCATTCCCTTGACGGCGCGCGGGCTGGGCCTCGGCCGCCCGTGCGGGCGCGGGGCTGGCCGGTTCCGGGCGTGCCTGGCGCTCGGGCTGCGGTTCGGCCTTGGGCTGCGGCTTGGGGCGGGCGGGCTTGCGGTCGGGACGGGCCGAGGCCGCCAGCGCGGTATCGGGCTTGATCTCGGGCGGGGTCATCTGCTGCAGGTCGGGCAGGTCCAGCGTCGCGGGATCGATCCGGGGTTCGGGTTCCGGCACTGGCTCGGGCTCGGGTTCGGGCGGGGGCGGCAGGTTCGGACGCGCGGCGGTCGGCATGGGCGGGGCCATGTCGGGCAACGCGGCCATCTGCGGCGCCTCCTCGACCGATGCATCGGGCAGATCCGCGCTCTCCGGTTCCGGCTGGACCTGTTCGGGCTGCTCGGCCGTGTCGGGCTCGGTCTCCCATGCCTCGACCAGGGCCTGCGCTTCGGGTCCGCCCGCCGCCAGCGATGCGGGCGGGGCATCCATCGCGGCGCCCTTTTCCAGCTGGTCCTGCGGCAGCATCATCGCCGCCGCCGACACGTGCAGCGCCGCCGCGATGGTGAAGAAGCCCGCCGTTTCCAACATCCGCCGCGACATCATGGCTGACCCTTGTTGACGACCAGCTGTGCCCCGGCATCGGTCACCTGGCGCAGCTGTTTCAGATGGGCGGCCAGGCTGACCGCGGGGGTGGCGGCATCGGCGCGGATCTGGACGGGCAGGGTGTCGGTGCGGGCGGCGATCAGCGGCCATACATCCTCGCCCCGCGCCTCGTTCCAGGCCAGCTCACCGGTGGCCGACACGTAAAGCACGTCCTGCGCCTGCGTGCGCAGATCGGACCGGCTGTCCGGCGGCGTCACGGGAAACGGCGTCGAGGGCGATATCTGCGCCGTCAGCAGAAAGAAGATCAGCAGCAGGAAGACGACGTTGATCATGGGGATGATCGATTCGCCGCGCGGCCGGCGCCTGGGCATGTCGATATGCATGGGCTATTCCACCAGGATCATGTTGGTGATGCCGCCCGCGCGCAGATCGTCCATGACGCCGACCAGCCGCTGCAGGTCGGCCCCGTCGCGGGGGCGCAGGATGACGGCATCGCCGGGTTCGGGCAGCAGGTCGGACAGCGCCGCGACCAGGTCGGGCCGGGCCATCGCCGTGCCGTTCAGCAGGATCGCGTCGGGCGTCACGTCGACCAGGCGCGGCGCGCCCTGCCATTCGGTGGCCTGACCCTCGGCCCCGCCCGCGATGGGCAGGGCGACATCCATGCCGAAGCGCGATGCCAGCATGAAGAAGATCAGCAGCAGGAAGACCACGTCGATCATCGGCGTCAGCGACATCCGTCGCGGGTGCCGGCGCGGTCCCAGGTCGAAACCGCCCTGGGTCATTCCGCGGCCTGCAGCAGGCGGGCGCGGGCAGGGGCGGCGTCACGCTTGACGAAGACGCGGGTGGCCAGGTCCTCCAAGTCCGATTGCAGGCGGTCGCTGATGCTTTCGAACCAGGACAGCGCCACGCCCGCGGGGATGGCGACCGCCATGCCCGCCGCGGTCGTCAGCAGCGCCACCCAGATGCCGCCAGCCAGATCGGACGGATCAGCCTGGTTCCCCGAGGTCTGCAGCACCTGGAAGGCCGAGATCATGCCCAGAACCGTCCCCAGCAGGCCCAGAAGCGGCGCGATGGTGGCGATCAGCTCCAGCGCGCGCAGGCCTTCGCGGGACCGGTACAGGGTCTGGCGGGCGACGCGTGCGGTTTCCTCGCGCGCGGCCTGGTCGTCGAAGGCCGGATCAAGCGAGGTGCCGATCGCCGCCTGCGCCACGCGCGCCCGCGCCGAGGGACGCCCCCGCACCTGGTCCAGCGCTGCGCGGCGGTCGCCCTGCGCCCACAGCTCCAGCGCGCGCCGCGAATGCCGCCCGCCCCAGACCCCCAGCCGCCACAGCGACAGCACCTTCCACAGCACCACCGCCAGCAGGATCACCGAAAGCGCGGCGATCAGCCACATCGTCCAACCGCCGTCGCGGATCATCGCGAAAAGGGGAATGGAGGCCAATGTCGTCCCGAGTTCGGTCATGGGTCGGTTCCTGAATGCTGGGGCGGCGCATGGCCGCGGCAGGCGTGAAAGGCAGGCCGGCAGGGCCCGGATGCGTGGTTTCCCATGCCGATACCGTAATCTTAGTAAAGATGTCAAGAATAGGCTGGCAATAGCGCTTGCCCCGGCGATCTGGTCGGTTCAAGGATGGGGCATGAAGATTCCGGTCGTCATTCTTGCAGGCGGACGGGCCACCCGGATGGGCGGTCTGGACAAGCCGTTGCTGACCTTGTGCGGGCAAAGCCTGCTGTCGATCATCCTGGACAGGCTGCAGGGGCAGGGCGGACCGGTGGCGCTGAACGCCAATGGCGATCCCGCCCGCTTCGCATCATACGACCTGCCCGTCCTGCCCGACAGCCTGCCCGATTTCCCCGGACCGCTGGCGGGCATCCTGGTGGCGATGGACTGGGCCGCCGCGACGGGCGCGCGCCAGGTGGTGACGGTGGCGGGGGACACGCCGCTGTTTCCCCGCGACCTGGTGGCGGGGCTGGCCAAGGCCGCAGGGCCGCAGGGATTGGCGCTGGCGGCAACGCGGGATGGCGCGGGTTTGCGCGATCACCCCACCTTCGGGTTGTGGCCGGTGGACCTGCGGGACGACCTGCGCGCCACGCTGGCGCAGGGTCAGGGGCGGGTGCGCAGCTTTACCGCGCGCCACGGGGCCGTGCAGGCCATCTGGGACGCCGCCCCCTTTGATCCCTTCGCCAATATCAACACGCCGCAGGATCTGGCCCTGACCGAGGCCCGGCTTGCCGCGCTTTGACCGGATCCTGATCGTCGACTGGTCGGCGGCGGGCAAACCCTGCCGGGGCGCGAATTCCATCTGGATCGGCAGCGATGCGGGCGAAGCGGCCAATCCCGAAACCCGCCAGCGGGCGTGGAAGATGCTGGGCTGTCAGCTGTCGCGGGCGCGCAAGGCGGGGCATCGGGTGCTGATCGGCGTGGATTTCGCCTTTGGCCACCCGGCGGGGCTGGCGGCGATGGTGACGGGGCAGGGGCGGGCCATGGCGCTGTGGGACCACCTGTCGGCCCTGCATCACGATGACGGCACCAATGCCAGCAACTATCGCGACATCGCCGCCCAGATGAACCGCCAGATCGGGCAGCCGGTCTTTTGGGGCAACGGGCGCAAGGCCCAGATCGCCGATCTGCCGCGGCTGAAGCCGCCCGTGCATCCCGACCTGCGCGACCACCGCGCCACGGAAACGGCCATCACCGGGGCGCGGCCGAAATCGGCCTTTCAATTGGCGGGGGCGGGCAGCGTCGGCGCCCAGAGCCTGACGGGAATCCCCTGGCTGGCGCGGCTGCGCGACCGGCAGGATGCGCGGGTCTGGCCCTTCCAGGACTGGCAGGACGCGCTGGTGGTCCTGGCCGAGGTCTATCCCTCGATCATCGCGGACCGGTTGCGCGGGCTGTCGGGTTTCGGCTGCCTGGACCAGGCGCAGGTCACGGTGCTGGCGCGGGCGCTGCGGCGGCTGGATGACGCGGATGCGCTGCTGCCGCTTTTCGCGCCCGATCCCCGCATCGCCGACCTGATGGCCGAGGGTCAGATCCTGGGCACGGGCCACGAAGCCGCCCTGCGCGCCGCGGCGGCGCAGGTGACCGCCTGACGCCGGTCAGAGCGGCGGCGCGGTGGAGCGCCCGACGACCAGCTCGGCCTCCAGCAGGTCCTGGACATGGGGGGCGTCCTTGTTGCCCACCCGCTCGATCAGGCGGGCGGCGCAGCGTTGTCCCGCCAGGCGGACGGGCGACCGCATGGCGGTGAAATAGGGCACCGTGTCGCGATTGGCATAATAGGACAGGTCGTCGTCGAAGGTGACCACCGACAGGTCGCGACCCAGCACAAGGCCGCGTTCCTCGGCGGCCTGGCGGATGCCCGTGGCGATGGTGGTCGCGGCACACAGGATCGCGGTGGGCGGTTCCGGCAGGTCCAGCAGGCGCAGCGCCTGGGCATAGCCGTAAGCCGCCGTCATCTCGGCCGAGACCATCATCTGCGGCGTGGGCGACAGCCCCGCATCCCGCATCGCCTTGGCAAAGCCCTGCCGGCGGCGATGGGCGAAATCCAACCGCTCGTCCCCGTTCAGCAGGGCGATGCGCCGGTGCCCCAGCTGCAAGAGAAACCCCGTCGCCCGTTCGAAGGCGCGCTGGTTGTTCACGTCGACCCAGGAATAGGGGCCGGAATGTTCGCTGACCCGGCCATGCACCACGTATGGCAGGCCGATGCTGTCCAGCAGCGCGGGCCGGGTGTCGTCATGGCGCGGGAACTGGACGATGACGCCGCCGATCATGCCCTTGGACTTCAACCCGCGATAGGCCTGCGCCTGATCGTCGTCGGGGACCATCGACAGGTTGATGTCAAAGCGGCGGGCGGCGCATTCCTCGCCCACGCCGGCCAGGAAATCGGCATAGATCGGGTTCACGATCTCGTTCCGACCGGTGACGGGGATGACGCAGCCGATGATGTCGGCATGACCCGTGGCCAGAAAGCGCGCATGGGCATTGGGGCTGTAGCCGTGCAGGCGCGCGGCCTCGATCAGGCGGGCGCGGGTGCGTTCATTGACCTCGGGGTGGCCGTTCAGCGCCCGGCTGACGGTCGTCTGCGACATGCCGACCAGCTTGGCGAATTCCTTAAGCGTCATGTTCGTCCGCATCTTGCCGCGGCGCGTTGTCGAGCCGGGACGGGTATCGGTTTCCATCAATGCAGCTTTCGCCCAACGATGGCAACAGTTTCGCGCTTTCAACGGGTTCGCGCAATCGTGGTTGACTTTCCGACCGCCGACCCCCCGAAGTCGCAGGGTGCAACCTTTTCCCGGCCTGTCCGTGTCTTGGCACCAAGAGCAGGAGACAGACAGTGACCGACCCGACCCAGTTCCGCCCCGCCCCCCGCATGTCCACGCCAGGGGCCCGCGTCCGCGTCGCGGTGATCGGGGGTGGCATCTCGGGGCTGGGGACCGCCTGGCTGCTGGACCCGCATCACGACGTCACCCTGTTCGAGGCCGAGACCCGCCCCGGCGGCCATGCCCGCACCGTCGAGGCCTTGGGCACCCCCGTCGATACCGGCTTCATCGTCTGCAACAGGCGGACCTATCCGCTGTTCATTCCCATGCTGGAACATCTGGGCGTGGCCCTGGAAAAATCCGACATGACGTTTTCAGCCAGCTTCGGCGGCGGGCGATACGAATACGGGACCGCCACCACGGCGGCGCTGTTTGCGCAGAAGATCCGGGCGCTGGACCCCCGTCACCTGCTGATGCTGCGCGACATCCTGCGCTTTTTCCGCGAAGCGCATGGATACCAGGATGGCGGGCTGTCCCTTGGCCAGATGCTGGACCGGCTGCGCCTTGGGCGCGACTTCCGAGAGATGTTCCTGCAGCCGATTTCCGGCGCCATCTGGTCCACGCCTTCGGGCGACATGCTGGATTTCCCGGCCGCCAGCTTCGTGCGGTTCTTTGACAATCACGGCCTCTTGTCGGTCAGCGGCCAGCCGGACTGGCTGACGGTCACGGGCGGATCGCGCGCCTATGTGCAGGCCATCACCGCGGGGCTGCGCGGTCAGCTGCGCCTGGGTGCGCCGGTCTTCAAGGTCATCCGCCATGCCAAGGGCGTCACCGTCGTCACCCCCCGCGGCCCCGAGGAATTCGACCGCGTCGTCATGGCCGCCCATGCCCCCCAGAACCTTGCGATGCTGGATCATCCCGATGCGCAGGAACGGGCCATCCTGGGCGCCTTCCGCACCCAGCCCAACCGCATGGTGCTGCATTCGGATGAACGCCTGATGCCGCGTCGCCGTGCGGCCTGGGCATCGTGGAACTATATCACGCAGGAACGCCGCCCCGTGCCGGACCGGCCGATCAGCCTGTCATACTGGATGAACCGCCTGCAGAACCTGGACACGCCCAAACCGCTGATCGTGACGCTGAATCCCGAATTCGAACCGCGCGACATCCACGACCAGGCGATGCTGGCCCATCCGCAATTCGACGATGCCGCCATGGCCGCGCAACGGCGGCTGCCCTCGATCCAGGGGCGCGGCGGGGTCTATCACGCGGGCGCCTGGACGCGCTATGGTTTTCACGAAGACGGCCTGCTGTCGGCGCTGCGCGTCGCACAGGCCATGGGAATCGAATGGCCTTTGGGGATCGACCCCTGGGCCGAGGAGGCAGAAGCCGCATGACCGATCTGTGGAGGGGCGCGCTGATCGACACCCGCATCTGGCATGGCCGGCGGGGCGACGTGGCGCGCGACTTCCACTATCGCACGACCTATCTGGCGGTGCCGGTCGCCGGGTTCGATGCGGGCGACCTGCCCGTCGCGGTGGACCATGCGGCGGTTTGGCAGGTGCGGCGCCGCGATTTCGGCGCGCGGGACGGATCGTCGCTGCAGGGCTTCATCATGGGGCTGCTGGAACCCGCCGGGCTGTCGCAGGCCCGCCACGTCACGCTGGTCACCACGCCGCGCACGTCGGGATACGGGTTCAACCCGGTCAGCTTCTGGCTGTGCCGCGACGATGCGGGCGATCTGCGCGCCGTCCTGGCCGAGGTGTCGAACACCTTTGGGGAACGCCATCTGTATCTGTGCCACCGCCCCGATCTGGGTCCGATCACGCGCAGCGACCGGCTGACGGGGGACAAGCTGTTTCACGTATCGCCCTTCCTGCCGCGATCGGGGCGCTATGTCTTCCGCTTCGATGCGGGGCCGGACCGCTTCGGGGCCTGGGTCGACTGGATCGGCGCGGATGGGACGGTGCGGCTGGGGACCTCGATGGTGGGGCCCGCGCGGGCCATGACGCGGCGCGCCGTCCGTGCCGCCGCCCTGCGCCGACCCCTTCAGGCACAGCGGATCATGGCGCTGATCCACTGGCAGGCCGCGCAACTTTTCGGACGGGGCGTCCGTTACTTGAGAAAGCCCACGCAGAAGGCCGCCAGGGCCTCGGACGCGACCGCGCTGGACCGCGGCAAGGGATCACATGACAGGGGATGACGAATAACGATGCTGCTGCAAGGAAGACTGTCACGCCAGTTCCTGGAAACCGCCGAGCGTATCGAACGCGGCACGCTGACCATCACCACGCCCGATGGCGCCATCCATGCCTTTGGCGGCGTGCATTCCGGCCCTGACGCGCATCTGGTCATCCATGACTGGCGCATGGCGCCCGCGCTGGCCGCCAAGGGCGATATCGGCATGACCGAAGCCTATCGCGACGGCTGGTGCGACACCCCCGACCTGGAGGCTCTTCTGACCGTCGCCCTGCTGAACGAGGACGTGCTGGACCGTTACATCTATGGCAATCGCCTGCAGGCGATGGCGACCAAGGCGCTCTATTTCTTCAACCGCAACACCAAGGCCGGGTCGCGTCGCAACATCCAGGCGCATTACGATCTGGGCAACCAGTTCTATGGCCTGTGGCTGGATGACAGCATGACCTACAGCTCGGGCATCTATGCGCCGGGCGACGACCTGACCGCGGCCCAGCATCGCAAATACGACCGCATCATCGACAATTTGTCGGGCAATTCGGGCCGCTTGCTGGAGGTCGGCTGCGGCTGGGGCGGTTTCGCCGAACGCGCCATGGCACGCGGCGATTTCGCGCCCAAGGGGCTGACCCTGTCGGTCGAACAGGCCGAATATGCGCGCAACCGTCTGGGACAGGGGGCCGATATCGCGCTGCAGGATTACCGCGACGAGGCGGGCAAATACGACCATGTCGTGTCGATCGAGATGTTCGAGGCCGTGGGCGAGAAGTTCTGGCCGGTCTATTTCGGCAAGCTGGGCCATGTGCTGGCCGACAAGGGCCGGGCGATGATCCAGACGATCACCGTGGCCGACCGCTATTTCGACCGCTATCGCAGCGGCCCCGACATGATCCGCAGCTTCATCTTTCCGGGCGGCATGCTGCCGTCCCCGTCGCGTTTCCAGGCCGAGGCCGCCCGCGCCGGCCTGCGGGTCGAGGACAGCTTCGGCTTTGGCCGCGACTATGCCCGCACGCTGCGCGAATGGCTGGTGCGGTTCGACGCGGCCCTGCCGCAGATCCGCAGCCTGGGCTTCGACGATGCCTTCATCCGCGTCTGGCGCTTCTATCTGGCCGCCTGCGCGGCGTCGTTCGAGGTCGGGCGCACCGACGTGATCCAGTACCGTCTTGCCCATGCGTGACGGCCCCCGGCCAGCGGATCCACCGCGGGCCGAGGTCTTGGCCTATGGCGCGCTGGCCGCGCCCCTGGCCTTTGGCGGGCTGCCGCTTTACATCCACGCGCCCGATTTCTATGCCGCCGATCTGGGCGTGGGGCTGGCGGCCCTGGGAGTCGTGCTGGCCGCCCTGCGCGCGGTCGACGCGGTGCAGGACCCGCTGGTGGGTTGGGCGGGCGACCGCTGGCCCCGGGCGCGGCCCGCGATGATGGTGGCGGGCGCGGTGGCGCTGGTGGCCGGTGTGGCGGGGCTGTTTGCGCCGATGGGCCTGCCGCTGCTGGTCTGGTTCGCGCTGATGATGGTGCTGGCCAGCCTGGGGCACAGCCTGATTTCGGTGAACCTGATGACCTATGGTGGGGTCTGGCGCGACGCGCCCGCCGCCAAGTCCCGCATCAGCGGCTTTCGCGAAGGCTTTGGTCTGGCAGGGCTGATCCTGGCGGTGTCGCTGCCGGCCGGATTGGCGGTGGTGGTGGGACGCCAGGCGTCGTTGATGGCACTGGCGGCGGTGCTGGCCATCGGCATGGCGATCTGCCTGCCCCTGTTCCTGCGCTGGCGGCGGGGCGCGCGTTTCGACCTGCAGGCCGCGCCCGATGCCGCCCCGCCGGGCCTGCGCGCCTTTGGACCCTTCTATGCGGTGGCGGGGCTGGTCTTGTTGTCGGCGGCCTTTCCTGCGGCGCTGATCCTGATGCTGGTCCGCGACCTTCTGGGTGCCGAGGATCTGGCCGGGGCCTTTCTGCTGGCCTATTTCGTGGCGGCCCTGCCGGGGGCGGCGCTGGCGGGGCATCTGGGCGGGCGTTTCGGCGCCGTGCCGGTCTGGACGGGGGCGCTGATCCTGTCGATCGCGGGGTTTGCGGGCGCCTTGGCCCTGGGGCCGGGGACGGTGGGGCTGTTCTTTGTCATCTGCCTGCTGACGGGCCTGACCTTCGGTGCGGATCTGGTCCTGCCGCCGGCGATCCTGTCGGCGCGGATCGGGGCCACGGGCAGCGCCGCCGCGGCCACCCGCGCCCATGCAGGGCTGGCCTTCCTGACCAAGGCGGCGCTGGCGCTGGCGGGGGCCATCGCGCTGCCGCTGCTGGCGCGGGCGGGGTTTCGTCCAGCGGCACCGAACCCGGAACAGGCGCTGGACGCGCTGCGTTGGATCTATGCGGGCCTGCCGCTGGTGCTGCGTGCGCTGGCGATCGGCCTGTTGATCCAATTTCACCGGAAGGGCCGGATATGAGCAGCGACAAGACCCCCGAACGCATCTGGATCATCGGCGCAAGCGACGGGATCGGGCAGGCGCTGGCCAAGGCCTGGTCGGCGCGCGGCGCGCATGTGATCCTGTCCGCCCGCAGCCGCGAGCCGTTGGAAAAGCTGGCCGCCCAGCTGGGCCGTGCCGATGTGCAGGTGCTGGATGTCGCCGACCGCGCCAGCGTCCAGGCCGCCGCCGATGCCATCACCGCCGATGGTCCCGTCGACCGGATCGTGCATCTGGCCGCCATGTACGATCCCGGCCGCATCGCCGATCTGGACCCCGACAAGGCCGCGCAGATCGTCACCGTGAACCTGACCGGCAGCTTTCACATCGCCCAGATCGGCCCCAAGGTCCTGCGCGAGGGTGGACAGTTGGCGCTGACCGGATCGGTGGCGGGCTATGTCGGCTTGCCGCAGGGGCAGATCTATTCGGCCTCGAAGGCGGGGGTCATCAATCTTGCGGAATCGCTGCGGGCGGAACGGACCGATCTGGACATCCGCCTGATCTGTCCGGGCTTCGTGGAAACGCGGCTGACCGAAAAGAACGATTTCAAGATGCCCGCCATCATCAAGCCCGAGGAAGCCGCCAAGGCCATCATGAAGGGCCTTGAAGGCGGCAGCTTCGAGATCCACTTCCCCCATCGCCTGACGCGGTCGCTGAAGCTGATCCGGGCGCTGCCCTATGCCCTGTCGATGCGCCTGACCCGACGCCTGAGCCGCGAGGACTGATCCATGACCAACCGCAGCTGGGCCATCCTTGTCCTGATCGCGGCGATCGCCTTTGCGCTGTCGCCGGTCATCTTTCCGGGCTTTGCGGGCTATGATGCCGACCTGTTCCCGATCCCGCAGGAAAACCCGCCCGTGCAGCCTGCGGGCTGGGCCTTTTCCATCTGGGGGGTGATCTATCTGTGGCTGATCCTGGGCGCGGGATACGGGCTGTGGCGGCGGGCCGATGATGAGGACTGGGCCACCATGCGTCCCGCCCTGCTGATCAGCCTTGCGGTGGGTTTCCTGTGGATCCCGGTGGCGCAGGTGCTGCCCGGCCTGGCGACGCTGATGATTCTGGTGATGATGGTGTCGGCCATCGTGGCCATGCTGTGGGCGGGCCGACGCGATCCCTGGCTGGAAGGGCGGCCCGTCGCCCTTTACGCGGGTTGGCTGACGGCGGCGTCGGGGGTGTCGATCGGCATCTGGCTGGCGGGGCATGGCATCCTGTCCCAGCAGGTGGCCGCCATCCTGTGCCTGATCGGCGTCTGTGCCGTGGCCCTGGCGGTAATGACGATGCGGCCCGAAGAATGGGCCTATCCCGCCGCGGTGATCTGGGCTTTGATCGGGATCATTGTCGCCAACCTTGCCAGCGGCAACATAGTCATCGTCATCCTTGCCCTGATCGGTGCGATCGCACTGGCCGCCCGCGCGGCGATGGGGCTGAAACGCAAAGGACAAGCAAGATGAAACGCCGCCTGTTCCTGTCGCTGGCCACGGTCATTTCAGCCATGGGGCTGACCAGCGTCGCATCCCGTGCGGCCGATGCGCCGGTCTTCCGCTTTCCCTCGATCGACGGGGGCGAATACGACACGGCCGATTGGCGTGGCAAGCCGGTCTTGGTGGTGAACACGGCCTCGCTTTGCGGTTTTGCGGGGCAGCTGACCGACATGCAGGCGCTGCACGACGCCTATGGTGATCGCGGGCTGGTGGTGCTGGCCGTCCCTTCGGATGATTTCAACCAGGAACTGGCCAGCGGCAAGGAGGTCAGCGAATATTGCCAGATGGAATATGGCATCACCCTGCCGATGACCGATATCCTGCACGTGGCCCAGGGCGAGGTTCACCCCTTTTACGCCTGGGTCCGGCAGCAGACAGGTTTCGTGCCCAAGTGGAACTTCAACAAGGTCCTGATCGGCCCCGAGGGCGCGATCCTTGGCAGCTGGGGGTCCTTCACCAAGCCCGGCGGTCCGCAGATCAGCGCGTTGTTCGAACCCTATCTGCAGGGTTAGATCACCACGGCACCACCTGGCCCTTCCAGTCGCGGAAGCTGCCCGTGTCATCGGGGGTCAGGCTGTCGATGACCGACAACAGCGCCCCGGCACTGTCATCGGGCGTGATGGTCGGATAACGGGCGGCATATCTGGCCGTCAGCGGCGTTTCCACCGTGCCCGGATGCAGCGCCACCAGGATGGCATGGCGGTTGCGGCGGCGATATTCGATGGCGGCGGTGCGGATGATCTGGTTCTGGGCGGCCTTGGCGGCGCGATAGGACACCCATCCCCCCAGGCCATTATCCCCGATCGACCCGACCCGCGCCGACAGCGAGGCCAAAACCGATCGCCGGTCGCTGGCCAGCAACGGCGCGAAATGGGCGATGACCAGCGCCACCCCGGTCGCGTTCAGCGCAAATTGCGCCGCCATCGCCTGTGCATCCACCGCATCCATGGTCTTTTCGGGCTGATGCCCACCGACGACCAGCGCCCCCGTGGCATTGAAGATCAGGTCGAACCGTTTGTCGGACAGCCGCGCGGCGTGATCTCGCAGCGTATCCGGGCGGTTCACGTCCAGCCCATCCGCGCTGCGCGACAGGCCCGTGACATCGGCCCCCGCATCGCGCAGGCGGTCGCACAGGGCGGCGCCGATGCCGCCCGTAGCCCCGATGACCAGCGCCTGCATCAGGCCAGCCAGCGCGTGATCATCACCCCGGCCCAGGCCGAAGCACCCGTCAGCGCACCACCCCACAGCGTGTCGGTGATGACCTGTTCCCACGACCACGGGCGCAGCGTGGCAAGGTTGGTGAATTCATAAGTGCCATAGCACATCAACCCGATCAGCGCCCCGCCGATCAGTGCCTGCACGGGCTGGTTCGCCTTCAACGCCGGAACCGACACGAAATAGAGCACGCCCACGATATAGAGCGAATAGAAGAACGCCGCCGGCCCGATCCGGAAGGGATCGGCCAGCAGGTCGCCCACATGGCGTTCAAAGACCGGGCGGATCAGCTTGCTGATGCCCACCGCATCCACCGCCAGGAAGATGACCAGTGTCGAGACATAGAGGATGATCATTTGCATCGGATGTTCCTTCAGGATTTCACGGTTTCATAGGCGTCAAGTGCGCGAGCCCTGCCCTCGGACAGGGAAATGGCGGGGGTGGGTTTTCGCGACAGGTCGATCTTCCACGACCGGGGCGCGGCGGCGGCGAAACGGGCCGCGCCTTCGGCATCGGGGTCCAGCCAGTAATCGCGATACCGGCTTTCTTCGTCGAATTTCTCGGCCTGGGTTTCGGGGTTGAACACCCGGAAGAAGGGCGAGGCATCGGGTCCGCATCCGGCCACCCATTGCCAGTTCATGGCGTTCGATGCCGCGTCCCAATCGATCAGGCAATGCGCGAACCAGTCGATGCCGACCCGCCAGTCGGTCAGCAGATGCTTGGTCAGATAGCTGCCGGTGATCATGCGCACGCGGTTGTGCATCTGGCCGGTGACATAAAGCTCGCGCATCCCGGCATCGACCATCGGCACACCGGTCATCCCGCGCCGCCAGTCCCGCGCGTCATCATTGTCGCGCTTCCATGGAAAATCCGCCCATTCCGGACGCCAAGGGGTGCTGGCCATGTCGGGGGCCTCGTGGAACAGTTCGCGGGCGAATTCGCGCCAGCACAGTTCGGACAGGAAATGGTCGATCCCCCGCTGGCCGTCCTGAAGGGCCGGCTGGCAGTGACGCCAGATGCGGCGGGCGCTGATCTCTCCCACGGCCAGCGCATCCGACAGGTTCGAGGTCGCGCGGGGCCGCCAGGGATGGTCGCGATGCTGCTTGTAGTCGGGCAGGGTGCCGTCCAGGAATTCGTCCAGGCGGGTCATGGCCTCATCCTCGCCGGGGCGGATGTGGTCGGCGACGATGTCCCAGCCACGGTCCATGGCGGCACGGGCCTCGGGCCAGTCGGTGCCGTCGCTGTCGGGCCAGCTGTCGGGCGCCGACAGGGACGGTGCGGGCAGGGGCGGGGCGATGTCGGTCTGGCGCAAGGCCTTCCAGAAGGGGGTGAAGACCTTGTAGACGCCGCCGGTCTTGGTCAGCACCGATGCCCGCGGCACAAGATCGGCCAGTTCATGCAGATGCAGCGTCGCGCCGCCCCGTTCGACCGCCGCCTGCAATCCGTGATCGCTGGCAAAGGGGAAGCCGACCGTGGTGTGGACCGCGCTGGCGCCGGTTTCGCGGGCGATCTGTTCCAGAACCTGCGCCGGATCGCCGCGCCGCACGATCAGCTTGCTGTGGCGTTGGTGCAGCGAAGCCTCAAGGCGGGGCAGGGACATGGCCTGCCTTTGGGCGCTGGCGGGATGGTCGCGGGCTTCGGCAGGGTCCAGGATGACCAGCGGGATCACGGCGCCATTCTTGGCGGCGGCGACAAGGGCGGGGTGGTCGTCCAGCCGCAGCACCCGTCTGAACCAGCAGATCACCGTCATCGCATTCTCCTTGTTGCCTGTCCTGACATCACGCATCACCGCGTGGAAAGTTTCATCGCATCCGCAACTTGCATTCCCGATGCGCGGCATTGTCACACCCGCGCGGGGTGGTATAGCTGTCCCACCCAGCATCCAGAGGCCGCCCCCACATTGCCAGATCATGCCCCCACCCCCGGTTTCGTCTCGCTCGTCTCGGCGGGGCCGGGTGACCCCGAGCTGTTGACGCTGAAGGCCGCGCGGCTGTTGGCGCAGGCGGATGTGGTGCTGTTCGACGACCTGGCCTCGGGGCCGGTGCTGGATCATGCGGGGCCCGATGCGGAACTGATCGCGGTGGGCAAGCGCGCGGGGCGTCCCTCGGCCAAGCAGGAGGCCGTGAACGAGCTGATCATCCAGCATGCCCGCGCCGGCAAACGGGTGGTGCGGCTGAAATCGGGCGATGCGGGCATCTTCGGGCGCCTGGAGGAGGAGCTGGTCGCCCTGACCCAAGCCAATATTCCCTTCGAGATCGTGCCGGGCGTCACATCGGCCAGCGCGGCCGCGGCGGCGGTCGGCATGCCCCTGACGCGCCGCCTGACCGCGCGCCGGGTGCAGTTCGTGACGGGTGCCGACGTGACGGGGCAGCTGCCCGGCGACATCAACTGGGCGGCGCTGGCCGATCCGGCGGTGACGACCGTGGTCTTCATGGGCCAGCGCAGTTTTCCCAAGATGGCGCAAGGACTTGTGGAACACGGACTGCCCGGCACCACGCCCGCGGTCTTTGCCGAAGCCGTGGGTCACCCCACCCAACGCCTGGTGCGCACGACCGTCGACGGGTTGGCGCGGATGTTGCGCGACGGCCCCGTCAGCCAGCCTGGGCTGATCATCTATGGTCCCTTGGCCCTGCCGACCGGCGAGGAAACGGCGTGATTTTCAAGGGGTGACGGAGTCCTCATTGCATAAAATGCAAAGGAACCCGGACTAGCCAAAGGGATAGGTTAAGCCCATCTTTAACCTGTTCCGAGTCACCCGCCCCCCTTGCGGCTCACATCCGAAATATCATGATCGAGTATCGCCACGTGACCACCTTCGGTGTCACGCAACAGCGCTGGCTTGCCAACATCACCGATCTCGCCCTGGTCGAGATCGATGGGCAGGCGATGCTGGTGGTGGCGACGCAGCTGGGCGGCGGGATCAGCAGCTATGCCCTGGGGGGCCCCGGCACGCAGATCACCGCGTTGCGCAACCGCGCCTATCTGGGCGATACGACCTATCAGGGCCCGCCACGGCTGTCGGTCATCGACATGGGCGACCGCAGCATGGTTCATGTCGCGCAGATGGGCGGCATCGCGGATCAGGCGACCGAATTGCGGGGGGGCAACGGGGCTTTGGGGTCGTTTCAGGCCCTGTTCCAGAACGGGCTGGGGCGGTCGCTGACGGCCCTGGGGCAGGTCCTGACGGCCCAGGGCAACATCGTCTATTCCGCGCAGGATGGCGGGCTGCGCCTTCAGACGCATGTGGTCACGGATGACGGCAGGCTGACGGCGCGGGGGCAGGTCGTTCTGACTGCGCCCGCGGGCAGCATCGATGCCACGCTGGACCGCATCGTGGACACCTCGGTCAATGGCCAGAAGATTCTGGTGGCGGTGTCGGCGGGGGGGAACTTCATCTCGACCCACCTGATGTCGCCGACCGGCGCCCTGAGTGCGGGCGTGGTCCATGTCGCGGGCCAGGGGGCGGGCTATGACGCGCCATCCGACCTGCGGGTGGTCGGTTCCGGCGGGCGGACCTATGTCGTCGTGGCGGGGTCGGGGTCCGGGTCGCTGACGGTCTTTCGGCTGGACGGAAAAGGCCAGCTGACCCCCGTCGATCACGTGCTGGACGAGGCCACGACCCGGTTCCAGTCGGTCACGGCGCTGGAAACCGTCCAGATGGGAGAACGCGGCTTCGTCTTCGTCGGCGGGGCCGATGACGGGATCACCGTCTTCACCGTGCTGCCCGACGGCCGCCTGCTGCATCTGGGCACCATCGCCGATACGGGCGACATGACCCTGGCCGATGTCAGCGACATCCAGGCGCTGGTGCGCGACGGCCAGATCATGCTGTTCGTGGCCTCCGCGACCGAAACGGGCATCACCCAGCTCAGCTTTCAGCCCGGCCCGATCGGCAAGACGGGCTTTGCGGGCGCGGGCATCGTCAAGGGCGGCACCGGCGGCGACCTGCTGGTCGCGGGTGCCGACACCACCCGCATCGAGGGTGGCGCCGGTGGCGATATCCTGGTGGCGGGCAACCGGCCGATCACGCTGGTGGGCGGTACGGGGGCCGACATCTTCGTGCCGTCGCGCGTCAAGGGGCGCATCACGATCCAGGATTACGAACACGGGGTGGACCGCCTGGACCTGTCCATGCTGGGCAGCATCCGCAGCATCTGGCAGCTGCGCTTCATTCCCACTGCCAGCGGCGTCATGATCATCTATGGCGAGACGATCCTGGACATCCAGACCCGCGACGGCCGCTCGCTCAGCATCGCCGACTTCTCGAACGCGCTGTTTCCTGTCGCCCATTACGACCTGCCCGAGATCGACCCCGAGGATAACGCCCCCGGCGGGACGCCCTCGGACAAGCCCGAATGGCTGATCGGAACCGCCGGCAACGACCGGCTTCTGGGCACCGCCGCGCCACAGGCGGTCATGGCGGGGGCGGGCAACGATACCGTGTCGGGCGGGGCGGGCAGTGACACCATAAAAGGCGAAGCCGGTCACGACGTCCTGCGCGGCGGCAATGGGGCCGACCAGATCAGGGGCGGGTCGGGCCGCGACACGCTGTTCGGCGATGCCGGTGACGACCTGCTGAACGGCGACCATGATCACGACCTGCTTTATGGGGGCGCAGGCAATGACACGCTTTACGGGGGCTTGGGCAACGACCTGATCTATGGCGATGACGGCGATGACGTCCTTTACGGGGGGGCGGGCAACGACACGCTGGTCGGCGGGGTGGGCGATGACTGGCTGCAGGTCTTTCTGGGTAACAACCGCCTTCTGGGAGAGGATGGCGACGACACGCTGATGGGCGGGGCCGGGGCCGATTTCCTGTCGGGCGGCCTGGGCAATGACAGCCTGTCGGGCGGTGACGGCAATGACCGGTTGCAGGGCGATGACGGTGACGACTCGCTGGACGGCGGCGCAGGCGGTGACACGCTGCTGGGGGGGCGCGGTCACGACTTGATCCGTAGTGGCGATGGCTATGACCTGGTTCTGGGGGGCGAGGGGAACGACACGATGGTCGGCGGGCCGGGGAATGACCGCCTGCTGGGCGGGGCAGGCAATGACAAGATCCACGGCGATGACGGCAATCATCGCCTGCTGGCTCAGTTCGGGGCGGATCTGATCTATGGCGGTGCGGGGCGTGACGCGATCTTCGGCCATGCCGGAAATGACACACTGTTCGGCGGTGACGATTTCGATTTCATCGACGGGGGTGCGGGATTTGACAGGCTGTACGGAGAGCTGGGCAACGACACGCTGCAGGGCGGGCCAGGCCACGACCTTCTTTACGGGGGCGATGGCAATGACCGCTTGTTGGGCGGCAACGGCAATGATTCGCTTTATGGCGGGGCGGGCCATGACTTTCTGCAGGGTAGTGGCGGCCTGAACTGGCTTTACGGCGAAGACGGCAACGATACGCTGATCGGGGACAAGCACGATGACCACCTGATCGGGGGGGCGGGCAATGATCGTCTGCTGGGAGGATCGGGCAATGACATTCTGTTCGGGAATGCCGGCGATGACACGCTGTCCAGCTCAGCTGGACAGAACCTGCTTTCGGGTGGCTATGGGAACGACCTTCTCAGCGCTGGCGGGGGCAACGACACGCTGTTGGGCGGGGCGGGCAACGATACGCTCTCCGGGGGTGACGGCAGCGACCTGATGCGCGGTGCCGGGTGGCGGGACCACCTATCGGGGGGACTGGGCAATGACACCTTGGATGGTGGCGCCGGGGATGACCGGCTGTTCGGGCAGGGCGGCAATGATACGCTGGCAGGGGGGGCAGGCCGGGACGTTCTGATCGGCGGCGCGGGCGCGGACCGGCTTGCCGGTGGCTCCGAAGGCGACCTCTTTCGCTATGAACACGTCAATGACAGCCGCGTCAACAGCTCGGACCTGATCGTCGGCTTTCAGCCCGGTCTGGATCGTCTTGACTTAAGGCCCCTGAATCTGGGCCATGCCGGGCCAGAGGATTTCAGGGGTGGCAGATCGCTGTCCTGGGATCATGCCGGGTCGCAGACGCATGTCATGATCGACCTGAACGGCGATCACCATGCCGACATGCTGATCCGGCTGAATGGCACGCTGACGCTGACGGGCGACGACTTCCTGATCTAATCCGCCAAACGCGCCACGGCCCAGGCCGCCGCATCCGCCACCGCCCTATCCGGATCGCCGCACAACCCCTGCGCCACAGGTATCAGCGTCGCATCCCCCGAATTACCGATCGCGTAAAGCACGTTGCGCACAAAGCGGTCGCGCCCGATCCGCTTGATCGGACTTCCCGAAAACCGGGCCCGGAACCCCGCATCGTCCAGCAAGGCCAATTCGGCCAGGGGCGGGGCGTCGATGATCCCGCGATAGCGCATCTCGGTCCCCGATTGGGCGAACTTGTTCCACGGGCAGACCGCCAGACAGTCGTCGCAGCCATAGATCCGGTTGCCCATCAGCGGCCGCAATTCGGGATCGACCGGGCCTTTGTGCTCGATCGTCAGATAGGAGATGCAGCGGCGCGCATCCAGCTGGAACGGCGCCGGAAAGGCCCCTGTCGGGCAGACATCCAGACAGGCGCGACAGGACCCGCAATGCTCCCCCTGCGGTGCATCGGGCGGCAGGGGCAGTGTCGAAAATATCGCTCCCAGAAAGAACCAGCTGCCCAGGTCGCGCGACAGAAGATTGGTATGCTTGCCCTGCCATCCCAACCCCGCCGCCTGCGCCAGAGGCTTTTCCATCACCGGGGCGGTGTCGACAAAGACCTTGATCTGATGCCCCGGCGTCTGTTCCAGCATCCAGCGGCCAAGACGCTTCAGGCGCTTCTTGACCAGGTCGTGGTAATCCTTGCCCTGCGCATAGACGCTGACCGCCGCCCGGTCGCGCTGATCCAGCACGGCCAGCGGATCGTGGTCGGGGGTATACAGCTCGGCCAGCATGATCACGGATCGCGCTTCGGGCCAAAGCGCCTGCGGGTCGCCCCGCCAATGCGTCCGCTCGGCCATCCAATCCATCTGCCCGTGCCGCCCGGCCTCCAGAAATGCCGCCAGCCGCCCGGCCAGTTCGGGAACGGCATCGGTGGTGGTGACCCCCATGCGCGAAAAGCCGATGGCCTTCGCCTCGGTCTCGATCTCCGCCTTCTTCTTTGCCCAAATACCCTCGGGGGGTCCGGGGGGCGACGCGCCCCCGGCCGTCGCGGGACGCATCCCGCCCCCTGCAGGCCTATCCGAAGTCCAGCTCGGCATAATGCGCGGCCGGATGGATGCCCGGAACCTGATCGGCCAGAACCGAACGGAAGGCCGGGCGCGACTTGATCGTGGCATACCAGTCACGCAGCATCTCGGACCGGTCCCAATCCACATCCGAGATGTAGTCCAGGCAGGAAAAATGCGCCGCCGCCGTGAAATCGGCCAGGCTGATCGCATTTCCGGCCAGCCAGCGCCGCGTCTCCAGCAGGCTGGACAGATAGTCGATATGCTCCTTGATCGCCCTCAGCCCGTCCTTGACGACGCGGCTGTCGGGATATCCGGTCCGCATGACCTTCTTCCAGACGCGTTCGTTCAGGATGGGCTGGGTCACCTCGGTGTGGAACTTGTCGTCGAACCACGCGCAAAGCCTGCGCACCTCGTGGCGTTCCAAGGGCGTGCTGGGCATCAGCGCGGGCGAGGGCATGGCCTCGTCCAGGTATTCGACGATCGCCTGGCTTTCCGACAGCAGGTTCCCGCGATAGCGCAGCACCGGCAGCTTGCCGGCGGGGTTCCTGCGCCTCAGGTCGGGGGGGCTTTCCCAATAGCGTTCCTCGACCAGTTCGACTTCGATCTTCTTTTCTGCCAGCACAAGGCGCACCTTGCGGCAATAGGGGGACAGCGCCGTGTGATACAGTCGCGTGGTCTGCGTATTGTTGTTCATGGACTGCTCGAGACCTTCTTCTTATCGCAACGCCATCTTGATACGCGCCAGCATGGCCGCTTTCAACCAAGCGCGCTAAGGGGCCATGTCGCGCTGAAAGCAATCCGCCCGCCCGTCGCGGCCGATGGTGGCAGCCCCGTCGGCGATGGCGCGCGACCGCGCCGAGGCGGCATGGGGGCTGCGCTTGCGCGGGGCGGGCAGGACGGCGGCCAGCCGGGCGGACTGCACCCGGGTCAGGCGGTCGGGCGTGGTGCCGAAATATTCGCGCGACGCGGCGCCGATGCCGAAGATGCCGGGGCCGAACTCGGCGATGTTCAGATAGACCTCCAGGATGCGCGGCTTGGACCACAGCCCTTCCATCATCGGCGTCAGGGCGGTTTCGGCCGCCTTGCGGGCCCAGCTGCGGGTCTGCCACAGATAGGCGTTCTTGGCGGTCTGCTGCGTCAGCGTCGACGCACCGCGGCTGGAGCCCGAGGCCACGACCTTGCGGATCTCGGACATGTCGAAACCCCAGTGCCGGCAGAAATTCGCATCCTCGGCCGCCACGACCGAACGGCGCATCACCGGCGCGATCCGCTCCAGCGGCACCCAGGTCCGCTCGACCAGCGGGTCCTGCCGCGCGGCGCCCAGCATCGTCCATGTCAGGGGCGGATTCACGAAGGCATAGATCGTGACCGATCCCGCCATCACCAGCGCCACCCGCAACAGCATGAAGCGCAGCCAGAAGACCAGATAACCGCGCAGCGACTGTCTGCGACGGCGGATCGGCGCGGCCTCGGGGGGCGGGGCGTCGGGGGATGGGGTTTCGGGGGGGCGGCGGGAC
>NZ_JPKW01000004.1:100017-245298 GCF_001887735.1 Paracoccus sp. SM22M-07 | reverse complement strand
GGGCGTCGGGGGATGGGGTTTCGGGGGGGCGGCGGGACATCATGCCAGCATGTCCCATGCGGCAGGCCCAAGCGTCAAGTTCCCCGACCTTGCCTTGGCCCCATCTTGCCTTGCCGCGCGGCCGGGGCGATGCTGCGACCCTGTTCATCTGAAAGGAAACGACATGACCAGGATCGTCATGCTGGCCCTGATGGCGGGATGGGCCGGTCAGCCATCCGCCGCCGACCTGGGGCTGACGCTGCCCCTGCCGGCCGACGCCACCATCACCGCCACGCGATACCAATGCGATGACGGCCGTGACCTGCCGCTGCGCTATGTCAATGCGGGTGGCAACGCCCTGGCGATCATTCCGCTGGAGGGCGAGGATCTGATCTTTGTGAACGTCGTGGCGGCCTCGGGGGCGCGATACGTGGCGGGCGTGTGGGAATGGTGGTCGAAGGGCGACGAGGCGACCCTGACGCGCGCCGGAGAGCCGGGCATCACCTGCAACACCACCGCCGATCCGGCAAATTGAGAAAGCGGCCCCGGGGGGCCGCTTTCAGGTCTTTTCGTCAGGGTCGGGTCACTCCGCCGGGACGGCGTTGGGTTCCTGCACCGCCTGGATCGGATGGGGCAGGGCCGACAGCATCTCGCGCGGGCAGACCTGCAGGAAGTTGCGCTTTTCACGATCCCAGTTCGACAGGATGTCGTCGGCGCGGCGCGATCCGGTTTCCTTCAGGTGACGCTCGATCAGGCCCTTCAGCTGATCCTCCCAATGGGATTGGGTGACCGGGCACATGACCAGCGTCTCGGGGTTGATGTAGTCGCGCGCCAGGCCTTCGGGATCATAGAGATAGGCCATGCCCCCCGTCATGCCGGCGCCGAAATTCGCCCCGATGCGACCCAGGATCACGGCGACCCCGCCGGTCATGTATTCGCAACCGTTGCTGCCGCAACCCTCGATCACCACGGATGCGCCGCTGTTCCTGACCGCAAAGCGTTCGCCCGCACGGCCCGCCGCGAACAGGTAGCCGTTCGTCGCGCCGTAAAGCACCGTGTTGCCGATGATGGTGTTGTCGGCGGCGACCAGCGGGCTGGCCATCGGCGGACGCACCACGATGGTGCCACCCGACAGGCCCTTGCCCACGTAATCGTTGGCGTCGCCCGACACCTCGATCTTCAGCCCCGGAGCGGCAAAGGCCCCCAGGGACTGACCGGCGCTGCCCGTCAGGCGGATCGTCAGGTGATCGGGCTGCAGGTTGTTCCGCATGCCGAATTTCTGGACGATCATGCTGGACGTGCGCGTGCCGACCGTGCGCTGCGTGTTCCGCACCGCATAGGACAGCTGCATCTTCTCGCCATCCTCGAAGAAGCGGGCGGCGTCCTTGACGATTTCGCTGTCCAGCGTTTCCAGCACGGCATTGCGCGGCTTGGTGCGGTCATAGACGATCTTTTCCGCACCATCGACCGTGATCAACAGCGGGTTCAGGTCCAGGTCGTCCAGGTTGGCGGCGCCACGGCTGACCTGGGTCAGCAGGTCGGCGCGGCCGATCACCTCGTCCAGGGACCGTGCGCCGATCTCGGCCAGGATCTCGCGGACTTCCTGGGCATAGAAGGTGATCAGGTTCACCACCTTGTCCGCCGAACCGGTGAACATGGCGCGCAGCTTTTCGTCCTGGGTGCAGACGCCCACCGGGCAGGTGTTCGACTGGCACTGACGGACCATGATGCAGCCCATGGCGATCAGGGCGGCGGTGCCGATGCCGTATTCCTCGGCGCCCATCATCGCCGCCATGACGATGTCGCGGCCCGTGCGCAGACCGCCATCGGTGCGCAGCGTCACGCGTTCGCGCAGGCGGTTCATGGCCAGAACCTGATGCGCCTCGGTCAGGCCCATTTCCCACGGCAGTCCGGCGAATTTCACCGATGTCGCGGGGCTGGCACCGGTGCCGCCGTTATGGCCCGAAATCAGGATCACGTCGGCCTTGGCCTTGGCCACGCCCGCCGCGATCGTGCCGACGCCCGAAGATGCCACCAGCTTGACGGTGATCTTGGCGCGCGGGTTGATCTGCTTGAGGTCATAGATCAGCTGCGCCAGATCCTCGATCGAATAGATATCATGGTGCGGCGGCGGGCTGATCAACGTCACGCCCGGCGTCGAATGACGCAGCCGCGCGATCAGCTTGGTGACCTTCATGCCGGGCAGCTGCCCGCCTTCGCCGGGCTTGGCACCCTGGGCGACCTTGATCTCCAGTTCCTCGCAGGCGTTCAGGTATTCGGCGGTGACGCCGAAGCGACCCGATGCGACCTGCTTGATCTTGGCGCAGGGGTTGTCGCCGTTGGGCAGCGGATGGCTGTGCGCCGGGTCCTCTCCGCCCTCGCCACTGTCGGATTTCGCGCCGATCCGGTTCATCGCGATATTCAGCGTCATGTGCGCCTCGGGCGACAGCGCGCCCAAGGACATGCCGGGCGTCACGAAACGCTTGCGGATGCTGGTGATGCTTTCCACTTCCTCGATCGGCACCGGTTTGCCAAGCGGCTTGATGTCCAGAAGGTCGCGGATATGGATCGGCGGGTTGGCGCGCATCGTGGCGCTGAACTGCTTCCAGATGTCATAGGAGGCCTTTTCGCAGGCCACCTGCAGCATCTTCATGGTGTCGGCTTCCCAGGCATGCTTTTCGCCCGCACGGCGCAGCTTGTAGAAGCCGCCGACCGGCAGCATCTCGGTATCCTTGCCGTGATAGGCCTTCTGGTGCAGCGCCTCCAGCTTGGCCTGAAGCCCGTGCAGGCCGATGCCGGAAATGCGCGACTGCATGCCGGGGAAATATTCCGCGACCATGGCGCGGGACAGGCCCACCGCCTCGAAGTTCAGGCCCCCGCGATAGGAGGACAGGACCGAGATCCCCATCTTGGCCATGATCTTCAGCAGCCCCGCATCGATCGAGGCGCGATAGCGGCGCATGTTCTCGATCAGGCTGCCGCTCAGCAGGCCGCGCTCGATCCGGTCGTTGATCGAATCCTGTGCCAGATAGGGGTTCACGGTCGTCGCGCCGCTGCCGATCAGCACGGCAAAGTAATGCGGGTCGATGCATTCGGCCGATTGCACGTTGACCGAGCAGAAGGTCCGCAGCCCCTTGCGCGTCAGCCAGCTGTGGACCGAGCTGGTCGCAAGGATCATCGGCATCGGCACGCGGTCGGGGCCTTGGGCCTTGTCGGTCAGGACCAGGTGACCTGCGCCCGAACGCACGGCGTCCTCGGCCTCGGCGCGGATGCGGGCCAGGCCTTCGCCCAGGGCGTCGGGGCCTGCGTCATCGGGGAAGGTGCAGTCGATATAGGTGACGGTTTCCCCGAACATCTTCACCATCTCGGCGAATTCGCCATTGGCGATGAAGGGGCTTTCCAGCACCACGATCTCGGTCTGGCTGCTGCTTTCGTCCAGGACGTTCTTGAGGTTGCCGAACCGCGTCTTCAGCGACATCACGCGCGTTTCGCGCAAGCTGTCGATGGGCGGGTTCGTCACCTGGCTGAAGTTCTGGCGGAAGAAATGGCTCATGGGGCGGTACTGGTTGGACAAGACCGCGGGCGGCGTGTCGTCGCCCATCGAGGCGATGGCTTCCTTGCCGTCCTCGGCCATGGGGGCCAGGACGTGTTCCAGTTCCTCCATGGTGAAGCCGGCGGCCGCCTGGCGGCGGCGCAGGTCGTCACCCGTGTGCAGCGCCGTTTCCGGCAGGTCGCGCATGATGTCGTTCAGCTGGACGACCTTCTCGATCCATTCGCCGAAGGGCTGGCTGGCGGCCAGGCGGTCCTTGATCTCGGTGTCGTGGTACAGCTTGCCGTCCCACATATCGACGGCGATCATCTGTCCGGGCCCAAGCGCGCCCTTTTCGACGACATTGCTTTCATTGACCGGCACCATGCCCATTTCCGAACCCGCGATCAGCAGGTTGTCGCCCGTCACGACATAGCGCATCGGGCGCAGCCCGTTGCGGTCCAGGCCGCCGCAGACCCAACGACCGTCGGTCATGGCCAGGGCGGCGGGGCCGTCCCACGGCTCCATCACGGCGTTGCAATAGGCATACATGTCGGCCCAGGCCTGGGGCATGTCCGTCGTGGCCTTGGACCAGCTTTCAGGCACCAGCATCGTCTTGGTCATCGGCGCGCTGCGCCCCGAGCGGACCAGAACCTCGAAGACCGAATCCAGCGCGGCGCTGTCGGACGATCCGGCCGGCACGATCGGCTTGATGTCCTCGGCCGCCTCGCCGAAGGCGCTGGAGGCCATGCGGATCTCGTGGCTGCGCAGCCAGTTCAGGTTGCCCTTCAGCGTGTTGATCTCGCCGTTATGGGCCAGCATGCGGAAGGGCTGGGCCAGCCACCATTGCGGGAAGGTGTTGGTGGAATAGCGCTGGTGATAGATCGCGAAGGACGATTCGAAGCGTTCGTCCTTGAGGTCGGGATAGAATTCAGCGACCTGTTCGGCCAGCATCATGCCCTTGTAGATGATCGACCGGCAGGACAGCGAACAGAAATACAGCTGCGGCACCTGGGCGGCGATGGCGGCCTTTTCGATGCGGCGGCGGATGACATACAGCTCACGCTCGAACTGGACATGGTCGATGTCCTTTTCGCAGCGGATCAGGATCTGCTCGATTTCCGGACGGGTCGCGTTGGCCTTTTCGCCCAGCACGCTGGTATCGACCGGCACGTGGCGCCAGCCATAGATATAGTGGCCCATCCGCAGGACCTCGGATTCGACGATGGTCCGGCAGGCTTCCTGGGCGGCGAAATTCGTGCGCGGCAGGAAGACCTGACCCACGGCGATCAGCTTCGACTGGTCGGGCTCGTGGCCGGTGCGGCGCACCTGGTCGTAAAAGAAGGGGACCGGGATCTGAACATGGATGCCCGCGCCGTCGCCGGTCTTGCCGTCGGCATCGACCGCGCCACGGTGCCAGATGGCCTTCAGCGCATCGATGCCCGATTGCACGACCTTGCGGCTGGCCTTGCCGTCGATGTTGACCACCAGGCCGACGCCGCAGGAGGAATGCTCGTCCTCTTCACGATAGAGGCTGTTCTTGGCCATCCAGTCGCGGCGGGCCTGCTCTTGTTCTTGCCAATCGTTGTTCATGATGCGGCCCTTTCCTGCTGGATCTGCGTCAGCAATTGATCGCAGTCGAATTGTGGGGTGGTCTCGGCAAAGCCCTTGTCGCCGGGGAAGGCGAAAAGAACGGGGCTGTCATTCGTTTTGGTCTGTTCGCCGGTCGCGTCGATGCGCGATTCGATGCCGCCGAAGAAGCGGCCGAATTCGCGGCTGATGAACTGGGTGCCGCGGCGTTCGCTGATCAGCTGGCCGTCCGGCCCGGTGGTGGTCAGCTGGAATTCGGTCCGCTCCAGCTGCTGGCCGTCGATCTGGACGGTTTCGCCGGTCAGCACGTCGAAGCCCTTCTGGTTCAGCACCACGCCGTCGCTGGCGCGGGTGTCAAAGTCGAAATCGTCGCGCCCCGTCTGCAGCAGGGTGGAAAAGCTGGCCTCGTCGTCAGCGCCATCCACCAGCGTGTCGGTGATGCCCGACAGGGGCGACGTGCTTTCGATCCAGCGGGTTTCGGCATCGATGACCGACATGTGGAACATCCCGTCCCGGCCGAAGATCGCGCTGCGCTGATAACCCGCGGGGTCGGACTGGCAGATGTAATACTGGCTGACCGAACAGCCGCGGTTCTGAACCGTCATCTGCAGGGTGCAGCCCGCGGGCGGCGTGAAGGTCACCGCCTGCAGGGGCAGGCTGGTCAGGGCCAGCGCAACGATGAATGATGTCGCAAGATGCTGCTTCATGGCGATCCTTACTGCGCGGCCACGCGGGCATCGCCCGCCAGGAATTGCGCGATGGACTCGGCGGCCTCGCGGCCGTCGCGGATCGCCCAGACCACCAGGCTTGCGCCGCGCACGATGTCACCCACCGCGAAGACGCCCGGGATCGAGGTGTGATGCGTCTGGAAATTGGCCTTGATGGTGCCCCAACGGGTCACCTCCAGCCCATCGACGCCCCACAGCTTGGGCAGGTCCTCGGGTTCGAAGCCCAGGGCCTTGATGACCAGCTCGGCGGGTTCGTCGTAATCGGCGCCCTCGATCAGTTCGGGGCTTTGGCGGCCGCTGACGTCGGGCTGGCCAAGGCGCATCTTCTGGATCCGCACGGATGCGATCTGCGGGTTGCCCGCGACATCGCTTTCCTGCGCGGTGGCCATGTCGCCGGTCACATGGCCGGTGAACTGACCCGGAGCCGACAGCCAGACGAATTCGACGCCCTCTTCCTCGGCATTCTGCACCTCGCGCTGCGATCCCGGCATGTTGGCGCGGTCACGACGATAGAGGCATTTGACCGATTGCGCGCCCTGGCGGATCGCCGTGCGCACGCAGTCCATGGCCGTGTCGCCGCCGCCGATGACGACCACGCGCTTGCCGTTGGCGTTCAGTTCGCCATCCTCGAAATCCGGCACGTCATCGCCGAAATCGATCTTGTTGCTGGCGGTCAGGTAATCGATGGCACGCACGACGCCGCCGGCATCGGTGTTGTCGATGTCCAGGTCGCGGGTCTTGTAGACGCCCGTGGCGATCAGCACCGCGTCATGCTTGCCCCGGATGGCGTCGAAGCTGATGTCTTCGCCCACGTTGCAGTTCAGAACGAATTCCACGCCACTGTCGGCCAGTAGCTGGTTGCGGCGCATGACGACATCCTTCTCCAGCTTGAAGCCGGGGATGCCATAGGTCATCAGACCGCCCGCGCGGTCATAGCGGTCATAGATCGTGACCTGAAACCCCTGCCGGCGCAGCATGTCGGCGGCGGCAAGGCCGCCCGGTCCGGCACCGATGATGCCCACCGATTCGGCGCGTTCCTGGTCGGGGGTGAAGGGCTGGACCCAGCCGTTTTCCCAAGCGGTGTCGGTGATGTATTTTTCCACCGCGCCGATGGTGACGGTGCCGTGGCCGGATTGTTCGATGACGCAGTTGCCCTCGCACAGGCGGTCCTGGGGGCAGATGCGTCCGCAGATCTCGGGGAAGGTATTGGTGGCCTGGCTGACCTGATAGGCTTCCAGAAGGCGGCCTTCGGCGGTCAGTCGCAGCCAGTCGGGGATGTTGTTGTGCAGCGGGCAATGCGACTGGCAATAGGGCACGCCGCACTGGCTGCAGCGGCTGGATTGTTCCGTCGCCTTGGCATCGGCAAATTCGCGATAGATTTCGTGGAAATCCTCACTGCGTTCGCTGGCCGAGCGTTTCTCGGGCATTTCGCGCGGTGTCGTGGTGAACGTGAGCATCTTTTGCGTGGCCATGGCTGCGCTGTCTCCCTACAGGACCTTCCGCAGCTGGCTTAAACCAAGGCATTTGCAATGAAAAGTCAGCAGTGCTGACCTAAATGCCAGTTTTTCGCGATGGCGGCGTGATTTTTGTCGCCGCCATCGGATTATTTGGTCAGCATTACTTACCCACCGACCGTCAGAGCCAGCAAAACCACGGTTCCTGCAATGATCCGCCACCAGGCAAAAAGCGCATAGCCGTGCTTGGAGACATATCCCAACAGCCAGCGCACGACGACGACCGCGCTGAGAAAGGCCGTGACAAAGCCGATGGCGATGTTGCCCAAGGCTGCCGCATCAAGGATATCGCGATTCTTGATCAGGTCCAAAGTGAATGCGCCCAGCATGGTCGGGATCGCCAGGAAGAAGCTGAACTCGGCCGCCGAACGCTTGTCGGCGCCCATCAGCAATGCCCCCACGATCGTCGCCCCCGAGCGCGAGACGCCGGGAACCATCGCGAGGCATTGGAAGAAGCCGATCTTGAGCGCCATGCCCAGGGGGAAATCCTCGGCCCGGTGATAACGGGGGGCGGTGACGCGGCGGTCGACCCACAGCATGATGAAGCCCCCGATGATCAGCATGACGGCGATCAGCATCGGTGTCTCGAAAAGGACCGTCTTGATGAAGTCGTGGGCGACAAGGCCGATGACCACGGCCGGCAGGAAGGCCAGCAGCACCGCGGCGACGAAGCGGCGCGCGCCGGGATCATGGGGTGCATCGGTCAGGATCTGCCAGATGCGACCTGCATAGACGCCCAGGATGGCAGCGATGGCGCCCAGCTGGATCACCACCTCGAAGGCGCGGCCGGGCGAATCGAAGCCCAGGAAATGCCCTGCCAGAAGAACGTGTCCGGTGGATGACACCGGGATGAATTCGGTCAGGCCCTCGAGGATACCCAGGACCGCCGCGACGATTGTGTTATGTTCCATCAGTTGTCGCGCAGGTTCTTTGCCGAGGCCTTGATGGCGTCATATTGCCCCGAAGGCCGGAACCGCCACAGATAGTCGTCGACCACCGCCTCGGCCGCGACGGGCTGGATGCCCAGTTCCGCAAAGCCCTTGGCGCCGTCGCTGACGACATTGTCCTGGCGCAGCAGGGCCAGCTGGTCGCGGCTGAGCGGGTTGGTGAACAGCCCGCCCGTCAGGGTCTGCGCGACCCCCAGGCCCGCCGATCCGATCCGCGCCAGGGCGAAGGGCATGTTCGCCACCAGCTTGCGGCGATGCGTGGCCTTCAGCACCTGCCCGACGATCTGGCGCAGGGTCAGGATGTCGGGTCCGCCCAGTTCATAGATGCCGGGGGCGGCCTTGCCGGTGGCGCCCAAGACGGCCGCGCGGGCGACATCCTCGACATAGACCGGCTGCATCCGGGTGTTGCCGCCGACGATGGGCAACACCGGACCCATGCGGGTCATGCCGGCGAAGCGGTTGTAGAAATTGTCGTCGGCCCCGAAGATCACCGAAGGCCGCAGCACGACGGCATCGGGGAACTGTGCCAGCACGGCCTCTTCGCCGCGCGACTTGGCGGCGATGTACTTGCTGTCGGATTCCGTGTCGATGCCCAGCCCCGAGATATGGACCAGATGCGACAGGCCCAGCTCCGTGGCGATGCGGGCGATATGTTCGGCACCCTCGTGGAACACGTTGGAAAAGGTGCTCTTGCCTTCGGGCGACAGGATGTTGACGCAATTGACGGCGGCATCGGCCCCGGTCAGGGCGGCGCGGACGGATGCCTCGCTGCGGATGTTGCACAGGACAGGGGTGACCTGCCCGACCGCGCCATAGGTGCGGGTGAACAGCGCCTCGTCGGGGCGGCGGACCGCAACCCGGACGCGCCAGCCTTCCTTTGCCATCAGTCGGGCAACCTGCCGACCGACAAAGCCAGACCCGCCAAAGATCGTGACCAGTTTCGCCATGGGCGTCTCGCCTCCTTCGTGCCGATTGTTGGCGTGATCCTTACCCATAGGCGGGGACTGCGGCAAGGCGGCACGGGGCGCAGCCCCTGCCATGCACGGGGTTTCGCAGGGTCGATGACGATTTCTCAAAAAACTTTCGAAAAGATGTCAGAATCGCATTGACGCCCCCCGTAACTGTCTTTAATCAGCCGCTTACACCACCTGCCCAGGTGGCGGAATTGGTAGACGCGCACGGTTCAGGTCCGTGTGCCGCAAGGCGTGGAGGTTCGAGTCCTCTCCTGGGCACCATTAAAAAGCCCCCGCAAGCTTCGTGCTTGCGGGGGCTTTTCCTTATCCGCCGCACGGATGCCGCGGGGCATGCATTGCGGGTCGAATCATGGGCGTTCTGCCCGCCCGGCGACCGTTCCGTTCGCAGGATCGTGCGGCCGCCACGAGGCCTGGTTTGTCATTTCCGCTGGATCGGAACGCCCGTTTCTGGTCAGAGAGGGGCAAGACAGGCTGACCCTGCATCCGAGGATCGGCGTTCAAGAGCAGGACCGGCAATGAGCATCCATCTGTATCCCAACGACCTTCCCGACGATCTGGTGCTTGGCCCCGTCGTCGCCATCGACACCGAGACCATGGGCCTGGACCCGCGCCGCGACCGGCTGTGCCTGGTGCAGCTGTCATCGGGCGACGGCGAGGCGCATCTGGTCCAGATCGACCGCGGCCAGACCGAGGCGCCGAACCTGACCAAGGTATTGACCGACCCTAAGATCCTGAAGCTGTTCCACTATGGCCGCTTCGACATCGCGGCGCTGGAAAACGCCTTCGGCGTCGTGACCTCGCCCGTGTGGTGCACCAAGATCGCATCCCGGCTGGTGCGCACCTTCACCGACCGGCACGGATTGAAGATGATCCTGTCCGAGTTGATCAATGTCGATGTCAGCAAGCAGCAGCAGACCAGCGACTGGGGCGCCGAGGACCTGAGCGATGCGCAGCTGGAATACGCGGCATCGGACGTCCTGCACCTGCACAAGCTGAAAGAGGCGCTGGAACAGCGCTTGCGCCGGGAAAACCGTCTGGGGCTGGCGCAGGCCTGCTTTGACTTTCTGCCGGCGCGTGCCCATCTGGACCTGCTGGGATGGTCCGACGACAAGGATATCTTCAACCACTGACATCGGCCTTGGGGCGGATCGCCGCGCATGCGGCGCGCGCCCTGACCATCGGTGATCACTGCAGGGCGGACATATGGCAGACTATATTGAAACGGCAAGACGCGTCATCCAGACCGAGATCGACGGCCTTGCCGCGCTGTCGCAGGGCCTGGACGACCGGTTCACCCGCGCGGTCGAGATGATGCTGGCCGTCAAGGGCCGGGTGATCGTGTCGGGCATGGGCAAGTCCGGCCATGTCGGGCGCAAGATCGCGGCGACGCTGGCCTCGACCGGGACGCCGGCGCAATTCGTGCACCCCGCCGAGGCCTCGCACGGGGATCTGGGCATGGTGACGCGCGACGACCTGGCGCTGGTCCTGTCCAACAGCGGCGAAACGCCGGAACTGGCCGACCTGATCGCCCATACCCGGCGCTTCGCGATCCCGCTGATCGGGGTGGCGGCGCGGCCGCAATCCACGTTGATGCGCCAGGCGGATCTGGCGCTGGTGCTGCCCGCCGCCGCCGAGGCCTGCGGCAACGGCATCGTGCCCACCACATCGACGACCATGACGCTGGCTCTTGGCGACGCTTTGGCCATCGCCCTGATGGAGCATCGCAAGTTCACCCCCGAACATTTCCGCACCTTCCACCCCGGTGGCAAGCTGGGCGCGCTGCTGGCCAAGGTGGGCGACCTGATGCATCCCGACATGCCGCTGGTGGGTCAGGCCGCCCCCATGTCCGAGGCGTTGCTGGTCATCAGCCAGAAGGGCTATGGCGTCACCGGGGTTGTGGATGATGCAGGCGCGCTGGTCGGCATCATCACCGACGGCGATTTGCGGCGTCACATGCAGGGCCTGCTGGATCTGGACGCGGCGGCGGTCATGACCCGCGCGCCGCGCACCGTCGGCCCCGACGCCCTGGCCGAGGCCGCGCTGGCGCAGATGCAGGACCGCAAGATCACCTGCCTGTTCGCGGTGGCGGATGGCAGGCCGCAGGGCATCCTGCATATCCACGACTGCCTGCGGGCCGGGTTGGTCTGAGGCCATGAACCGCACCCGCATCGTCCGCTGGTTGCGCGTCCTGCTGCCGCTGGTGGCATTGGCGATGCTGTCCACGATGTTCCTGCTGTCGCGCGGATCGGATACCGAATCGCGTATCCCCTATGCCGAGGTCGATGCCCAGGCCGCCGCGCGCGAAGGGCGGATCGTCGGGCCGGAATACATGGGCGTGACCGAGGACGGGGTGCAGATGTCTCTGGCTGCCAGCAGTGCCGCCCCCGATGCGGCGGCCGGGGGTGGCCGGGCGCAGGATCTGCGCCTGGACTGGCAGCGCCCCGACGGGGTCACCGCCGATCTGGTCGCGCCGTCGGGCGGGGCGGGCGAGGGCGTCGTCAGCCTGGAGGGCGGTGTCGTCATGTCGACCTCGACGGGGTGGCAGGTCCGCACCGACCGGATCGAGGCGCTGACCGAGCGATCGGTGATCACCGCCGATCAGGGGATCGAGGCCGACGCCCCCTTCGGCACCCTCAGGGCGGACCGGATGCGTCTTGCGCCCGAGGGGGATGCCGGCGGTGACGTCGATGCGGATGCGGGCGGCGACAAGCCCGCGATATTGAATTTCTCGGGCGGTGTCCGTCTGATATACCAGCCCTGACCCCTTGCAAGGAACGACCTCATGCTTCGCCCCCTGCTGACCGCCCTGGCATTGCTTGCCGCGCCCGCATCTGCGCAGAACGTCACCTTCGGCGGGATGAAGGCCGATGTCTCGGCCCCGGTCGAGGTGGCGTCCGACAACCTGACGGTCAACCAGACCGATGGCAGCGCGCTGTTCGAGGGCAATGTCGTGATCGGGCAGGGCGACATGCGCCTGTCCGCCGATCAGGTGACCGTCCAATATGCCGAAGGCGGGCAGAACCGCATCCAGTCGCTGACCGCCACCGGCAACGTCACCCTGGTCAGCGGCGAAGACGCCGCCGAGGCGCAGAAGGCCGTCTATGATGTCGAAGGTGGCAATGTCGTGCTGACCGGCGACGTGCTGCTCAGCCAGGGGCAGAATGTCCTCAGCGGCGATACGGTCACGGTCGATCTGGCCACGGGCGCCGCGCAGGTCAACGGCCGCGTCCGGTCCGTCCTGCAGCCGGGCACGAACTGATGTCGCAGGCGGCCAAGGGGCTGGATGTCCGGAACCTGCGCAAATCCTATCGCAACCGGCTGGTGATCCGCGACGTCTCGGTCAGCCTGAACCGGGGCGAGGTCGTGGCCCTGCTGGGCCCGAACGGATCGGGCAAGACGACCTGCTTTTACTGCATTGCCGGGCTGGTCACGCCCGACGCAGGGCAGGTGGCGATCGACGGGCGCGACGCCACGCGCCTGCCGATGTTCCGCCGCGCCCGGATGGGCATCGGCTATCTGCCGCAGGAGATGTCGATCTTTCGCGGGCTGACGGTCGAACAGAACATCATGGCGGTGCTGGAGGTCGCGGTCGCCGATCCCCGTCACAGGCGCGACCGGCTGGAGGAATTGCTGGCCGATTTTTCCATCACCCATCTGCGCCATGCCTCGGCCATGGCGCTGTCGGGGGGCGAACGCAGGCGGGCGGAAATCGCGCGCTGCCTGGCCTCGGACCCCAGCTTCCTGCTGCTGGACGAACCCTTCGCGGGCGTCGACCCCATCGCCGTCGGAGAGATCCGCACCCTGGTCCATGCGCTGAAATCGCGCGGCATCGGCGTGCTGATCACCGACCACAACGTGCGCGAGACATTGGGCATCGTCGACCGGGCCTATATCCTGCATGATGGGCATGTGCTGATGTCGGGCAGTACCGATCAGATCGTGGCCGACCCCAAGGTGCGCCAGGTCTATCTGGGCGACGATTTCCGCATGTCCTGAGCCGCGTCCAACGGCCCGTCCTGCATCGAAGAATCCTGATCACGCCCTTGTGGGACCCGTTGACAGATCCGGTCCGCTGTCACCAAATTGAATCATGCGGGCCGGACTGATGACATGGCCCGTGACACCCGTTCCCGCCGTCGCCGGCTGTTTTTGACGGGCCGACGCATGCAGGACGGGCAACCGGAGAGGAAATACGATGCGCTACACCATCAGCGGAAAACACATCGATGTCGGCGACGCCCTGACCACCCATGTCAAGACCGAGCTGGGCGAGACGATCGAAAAGTATTCGCAGCGGCCCACCGATGCGGCCGTGACCTTTTCCAAGGATGCCCACCAGTTCCTGTGTGATTCCGTCGTTCACCTGTCCACCGGGCTGAACGTGACCGCGCGTGGTGCCGCCACCGACATCTATGCCGCCTTCGAGGCCTGCCGCGAGAAGATGGACAAGCAGCTGCGCCGCTACAAGCGCCGCCTGAAGGATCACCACCAGCAGCGCGCCGAGCCTGTTGTCTTCGGACAGGCGGACAGTTATGTGCTGGCCGCCGACGAGGATGCATGGGAATCGCAGGACAGCGGTCTGCAGCCTATCATCATCGCCGAAATGGAATCGCGCGTGCCGACCCTGTCGGTCGGTGACGCCGTGATGCAGATGGAGCTGTCGGGAACCCCGCTTCTGGTGTTCCGCAACGAGAAACATGGCGGCGTCAACGTCGTCCATCGCCGCGACGACGGCAATGTGGGATGGATCGATCCTCGCGGGAATGGCTGACGCCTGCCGCGTTGTGACGCTTGAATGACTGGGGCGCCCCCGACATGCCGTTCGGGGGCGCACAGCATGGGAAAGACACTGGACAATGCAACTGAGTGAAATCCTCCGACCCGGGGCTGTCCGTTCATTGGGGCAGATCACCTCGAAGAAACGGCTGTTCCAGGAACTGGCCGATCTGGCGCAGGTCGAATACGGGCTTGTCGCATCGGAGGTGCTGGATGCGCTGCAGGAACGCGAAAGCTTGGGGCCGACCGGCGTGGGCCAGGGTGTCGCCCTGCCGCATGCGCGTCTGCATGGGCTGAACAAGGTTGCGGGCATGTTCCTGCGGCTTGAAAAGCCCCTGGATTTCGATGCCGTCGACCGCCAGCCGGTTGATCTTGTCTTTGCCCTGCTGGCCCCCGAAAGCAGCGGCGTGGATCACCTCAAGGCGTTGGCGCTGGTGTCGCGGACGCTGCGCGACACGGACCTGCGGGCCAAGCTGCGGGCGAATGACGATCCGGTGGCGCTGCATGCCGTTCTGGCGGCGGCCCAAGGCATCAAGGCCGCCTGAGGGTCGACGGGGCTTTGAAAATGGCCGAATCGGTCCTATGCTGAGCGGCAGGAGGGCCACCATGACCAAGCATATCGCCGATCAACCCCGCATGCAGGGCACGGCCCGCATGCGCGAATTCCTCAGGCAGGAACGCATGGACAAGCTGCATCCCGCCATTCGCAGCCTGCACAGCCAGCCCAAGTCGCGCGATCCGCGCAGCCGCAAGGCCGCCGAATACGCCCGCATCGAACGGGGCCATCTGACCTGAACCGACGCCGATCCACGCGAAAGGGCCGCACCCGTCGGGATGCGGCCCTTCCTTCGTCAGGTGGTCGGATCAGGCGCGGACCAGCGCCTCATAGCTTTCGGCCACGTCGCGGGTGATCTGGCCGACCTGGAAATGCCAGTCGCCGATCTGGCCCACGGGGGTGACCTCGGCGGCGGTGCCGGTCAGCCAGCATTCGTTGAAGCTTTCCAGCTCCTCGGGCAGGATGCGGCGTTCGTGGACGGTGTAACCCTTGTCCTTCAGCATCTGGATGATGGTCTGGCGGGTGATGCCGTTCAGGAAACGGTCGGCCAGCGGCGTGTGGATCTCTCCGTCCTTGACGAAGAAGATGTTGGCGCCGGTGGCTTCGGCGACGTAACCCTCCCAGTCCATGAACAGGGCGTCGGAACAGCCCTTGGCTTCGGCGGCGTGCTTGGACATGGTGCAGATCATATAGAGACCCGCGGCCTTGGCGGCCGTCGGGATGGTCTCGGGGCTGGGACGCTTCCACTTGGCGACGTCCAGTTTCGCGCCCTGCCACTTGGCATCGCCGTAATAGCTGCCCCATTCCCACGCGGCGACCGCCATGCAGACCGGGTTGCGCGCAGCCGACACGCCCATGTCCGGACCCGACCCGCGCCATGCGACGACGCGCACATAGGCGTTGTCGAACCCGTTGGCCTTCAGCACGGCTTCCTTGGCGGCGTCGATCTCCTCGGCGCTGTAGGGGATGGGCATGTCCAGAAGCCGGCCCGATTCGATCAGGCGCAGCGAATGTTCATGGCTTTTGAAAATCTTGCCGTCATAGCACCGCTCGCCCTCGAAGACCGAAGAGGCGTAATGCATCGCGTGCGTCAGGATATGCACATTTGCGTCGCGCCAGTCGACCAGTTCACCGTTCATCCAGATCTTGCCGTCGCGATCGTCGTAAGCCGCCGTCATGTCTTTCTCCATCCGCCGCCCGATTTTACGATTCTTGCGTCTGTCAGGGCGGATTTGGCACGTTTGTTACGCAAGATGGTTGACGGCTAGCAATCACCGGTTAGAAAGTCAACAAGACTGCCATATAGCGGCGATCAGCAGGACAGGATGGAACGGATGCAGGACAAGGCGCGGATTCAGACCATGATGGGCGAGGATCTGCTGTTTCTGACCGACGACCAGCTGCGTCGCGGGATCGAGGCGATGTTCTTTGCCTATCGCGCCTTCACCGCCGATCCCGACATCATCCTGGCCGATATGGATTACGGGCGGGCCCATCACCGGGCGTTGCATTTCATCAACCGTGATCCGGGGCTGACGGTGACATCGCTGCTGGCGGTGCTGGGGGTGACCAAGCAGTCGCTGAACCGGGTGCTGCGGACGCTGATCGAGGACGGGCTGGTCGACAGCCGCATCGGACGGCGCGACCGGCGCGAACGCCAGCTGTACCTGACCGCCGCCGGCACCGCGCTGGAACGCCGCCTGACCGAGGCGCAGCGCGCCCGGATGCGCCTGGCCTATCGCACGGCCGGCCCGCAGGCGGTGGCGGGCTTCCGACAGGTGCTGGAAGCGATGATGGACCCCGAGACGCGGTCGCAGTATCAGGCGCTGAAGGATCTTCCCGACGACCGCTGACCGCCGAGGCCCCATGACCGCACCCGATGCCCATCTGCTGATCGTCGACGATGATGAACGCATCCGTGCGCTGCTGGCCCGTTTCCTGCGCAAGAACGGCTTCATGGTCAGCATGGCCCGCGATGCCGCGCAGGCGCGCCGCCTGCTGGCGGGGCTGGAATTTGACATGATCGTGCTGGACGTGATGATGCCGGGCGAAGACGGCCTGACCCTGACGCGCGATCTGCGCACCCGCATCCAGACGCCCATCCTGCTGTTGACCGCCAAGGGCGAGATCGAGGACCGCATCACCGGGCTTGAAAGCGGCGCGGATGACTACCTGGCCAAGCCCTTCGAGCCGCGCGAACTGCTGCTGCGCATCGGGGCCATCCTGCGCCGGGTTCCTGCCGTCGGGGTTGCCCAGCCCAAGTTCCTGACGCTTGGCCAGCTGCGCTATGACACGGAAAAGGGCGAATTGTGGCAGGGCGACACGCCCATGCGCCTGACCGGCACCGAAAGCGCGCTGCTGCGCCGGCTGGCCGCCAGCCGCGGCCAGCCCGTCAGCCGCGCCGACCTGATCGAGGATCTGGGTCGCGGCAACGGTGACGAGGCCGAGGGCGGCGAACGCGCCATCGACGTCCAGATGACCCGCCTGCGCCGCAAGATCGAACCCGATCCGCGCGAACCGCGCTTTCTGCAGACGGTTCGTGGCACGGGCTACATGCTGGTGGTGGACTAGTCCGGTCCTTGGCCCTAGCTTGCGGCCTGTGATGGACGGGGCAACATATCAGGGAATCGCGCTGGACGGCGACACCGCCTTGGCGTTGCTGGAATGGCAGATCGAGATGGGCGCGGATGTGCCCGTCATGGACGAACCCGTCGACCGGTTCGAACTGCCCGCCCGCGTGGCCGCCCCCGACCTGCCGCCGATCGCCGTCCAGGCCCCCGCCGCCGCACCCGCCCTGCCGGGGCTGGAGGATGACCGGGCCGAGCGTCTGGCCCAGGCCGAGGCGCTGGCCGCCAGCGCCACGTCGCTGGTCGACCTGGCCCGGATTCAGGAAGGGTTCGACGGGATCGAGTTGAAGAAGGGCGCGCGGAACTTCTGCTTTGCCGATGGCAATCCCGCGGGCCGCATCCTGATCCTGGGCGAGGCACCCGGCGACGAGGAAGACCGCCAGGGCCGTCCCTTCGTGGGGCGTGCGGGGCGGCTTCTGGACCAGATGTTCGGGGCCATCGGCATGGCCCGCGACGCGACGGATGCGGAACGGGCGATCTATATCACCAACGTCCTGCCATGGCATCCGCCCGGCAATCGCGACCCCCATGCCGATGAAATCCTCGTGAGCCTGCCCTTCGTGCGGCGCCATATCCAGCTGGTCGACCCCGATATCATCGTGCTGCTGGGCAATGTCGCCTGCCAGGCGGCGCTGGAAAAGCGCGGCATCCTGCGGCTGCGGGGCCAGTGGACACAGGCTTTCGGGCGTCCGGCGCTGCCGATGACGCACCCGGCCTATCTGCTGCGCAACCCCGCCGCCAAGCGCGAGGCATGGTCGGACCTTCTGTCGCTGGCGGCGCGGCTGGAATCGCTTTCCGTTTAGGTTCCGTTTCCCCATCATGGGCTATCCGGACCGCCCGAGATATGGACCTTTGACGCATGCGCTTCATGACCCGCGGCCTGATGGGGCTGTTCCTGACTTTCCTGACCGTGGCGCTGCTGTTTCTGGCGGCGTTCCTGCTGTGGCAGGCATCGCGACCCGTCGAGGATGATGCAAGGGCCGAACGGCAGGCGTCGGAACAGGTCTATGCGGCGCGGCTGGTGACGGTCACGCCGGGGCCGGTGCAGCCGCAATTGCAGGTCTATGGCAGCATCCAGTCGCGGCGCGAACTGCAATTGCGGGCCGGGGCCTCGGGGCGCGTGGTGGAACTGGCCGAAGCCTTGCAAGAGGGCGGGTCGGTCACCAAAGGCCAGCTGCTGGCCCGCATCGACCCGGCGGCGGCGCAGGCGGCGCTGGACAGCGGGCAGGCCGAACGCGACGATGCCGAAGGCAGGCTGGAAGACGCCCGCCGCGCCGTCCTGATCGCCGGAGAGGACCTGGCCGCTGCCGAACGCCAAGCTGAACTGCGCGAGGCCGCCGTCACCCGCCAGCAGGAATTGTCGGGGCGTGGCCTGGGCACCAGCCTTGACCGGGAAACGGCGGAACTGGCGGCCTCGACGGCGGAACAGGCAGTGATCAGCCGCCGCGCCGCGCTGGCCGATGCCGAAAGCGCCGTCACCGCCGCCGAAAACGCCCTTCGCCGGTCCGAGATCGCGCTGTCCGAGGCACGTCGCGAACTGGCCGATACCGAATTGCGCGCGGGCTTTGACGGGCGCGTGACCGATGTGACGGTCGTTCAGGGCGGGCTGGTCAGCCTGAACGAACAGATCGCCACCATCATCGACCCCGACGCGCTGGAGGTGCAGATCCCGCTGTCGCTGGATCAGTTCGCGCGGCTGGTCGAGACCGACGGCCGGCTTGGCGCGCATGAGGTCACCGTGCTGCTGGATGGCAGCGCGGGTCAGCTGACCGCCCGCGCGGAACTGGACCGGGCCGCCGCATCCGTGGCCGAGGGCAGCGCCGGGCGCATCGTCTTTGCCCGCATCACCGAAGGGGGCGGCGCCCTGCGCCCGGGCGATTTCGTCCGCACCTATGTCACCGAACCCATGCTGGAAAACGCGGCCCTGATCCCCGCCACCGCCGTCGGGGCCGATAGCGCCGTGCTGGCGGCGGGCGATGAGGGGCGGCTGCGGGCCATTCCCGTGACCGTCCTGCGCCGCCAGGGCGACGACGTCATCATCCGCGTGCCGCCGGACTTGGCGGGCGGGCGCATCGTGGCCGAACGCGCGCCGCAGTTGGGCATCGGCATCCGCATCCGGGACGCCGAAGCCCCCGAGGAGATTCTTGAGCCGCAGGCCGATCGTCGCGCCCAAGGCGCGCAGGGTGCCGGACGTGGCTAGGTCGCGCGGCATCCTGTCGCTGTTCGTCCGCCACCGGACGCTGGCCAACCTGGTGCTGGCCGTGATGGTGGTGGCGGGGCTTTATTCCGCGCCGCGCCTGCGGGCACAGTTCTTTCCCGACACGGTGGTCCAGCAGATCGACGTAACGGTCCAGTGGGACGGGGCGGGGGCTGATGATGTCGACCGGTCCGTCGTGGGCGTGCTGGAACCCGCGCTGATGGGCGTCGAGGGGGTCGAGCTGACCGAAAGCCGGGCGACCCAGGGCGCCGCCCGGCTGCGGCTGGAATTCGAGCCGGGCTGGGACATGTCGCGTGCCGCAGCCGAGGTGGACACCGCCATCAGCGCCGCGGGCGACCTGCCCGAAGGCGCCGAGGAACCCGAGATCACCCGCCGCGCATGGCGCGATTCCGTGGCCGACGTGGTCATCTCGGGGCCCGTCGGTCTGGCCCAGTTGGGCCGCATCGCAGACGACCTGTCCAACAGGCTTTACGCGCGCGGCGTGACGCGCATCTCGACGGCGGGGCTGTCGGCGCCCGAAACGCTGGTCCAGCTGAACATGGCCGACCTGATCCGCCACGACCTGACCATGGAGGAGGTCGCCGGCGTCATCGGCGCCGCCGCCGCCGCGACCCCCGCGGGCGATATCGCATCCGGCACCGCGCGGGTGCGCACCGGCACCGAAACCCGCGATCCGGCGGCGGTGGCGGCGCTGGTGCTGAAGGCGCTGCCGGACGGCACCCAGCTGACCGTCGGCGACGTGGCGCAGGTCACCGACAGCGGCATCGACCGTGACATGGCTTATTTCGTGAATGGCGATCCCGCCGTCACCATCGCCGTCCAGCGCAGCGCGACGGGCGACGCCATCGGCATGCAGCGCCAGGTCGAGGAAGCCGTCGCCCAGATGGCCCCGACCCTGCCGCAGGGCGTCGGCATCGAACTGGTGCGGGCGCGGGCCGAGCTGATCTCGGCCCGGCTGGACCTGCTGCTGGACAACGCGATGCTGGGGCTGGCGCTGGTGCTGGGCCTGCTGTTCCTGTTCCTGAACGCGCGCACGGCCATCTGGGTGGCGGCGGGCATTCCGGCATCGCTGCTGGCGGCGGTGGCGCTGATGTATGCGGCGGGCATGACGATCAACATGATCTCGCTTTTCGCGCTGATCCTGACATTGGGGATCATCGTCGACGACGCGATCGTGGTGGGCGAACATGCCGATTACCGGGCCCGCAAGCTGGGCGAACCGCCGATGATCGCCGCCGAACGCGCCGCGATCCGCATGGCTGCGCCGGTGGTGTCATCGACGCTGACGACCGTCATCGCCTTTGCGGGGCTGGTACTGATCGGGGGGCGTTTCGGGCGGCTGGTGGGGGATATTCCGCTGACGGTGATCATGGTGCTGGCGGCATCGCTGATCGAATGTTTCCTGATCCTGCCCAACCACATGGCGCATGCGCTGGCCCATACCGCCAAGGACCGCTGGTACGACCGCCCCTCGAAACTGGTGAACCGCTGGCTGGACCGCTTTGTCGACAGGGTCATGCGGCCGCTGACGCGCCTGGTCCTGGGCTGGCGCTATCCGGTCTTGGCGATGGTGGTCGTGGGGCTGTCATGGTCGGCGGCGACACTGATGTCGGGGCAGGTGCCGTGGCGCTTTTTCGATGCGCCCGAACAGGGCAGCGTGGCGGGCAATTTCGCCATGCTGCCCGGGTCCGACCGCGACGACACGCTGCGGGTCATGGGCCTGGTCCAGCAGGCGGTCGAGGGCGTCGCCAGCGAATACCAGCAGGAATACGGGCTGAACCCGGTGACCCACGTGATGACCATGGTCGGCGGCAATGCGGGTCGTCCCCTGCCGGGCGCCGAAACCAAGGACGAGGACCTGCTGGGCGCCGTCCAGCTGGAACTGATCGATCCCGATTATCGCCCCTATTCCAGCTTTGAATTCGTCCAGGCCCTGCAAGAGGCCATGCCGACCGATCCCCGGCTGGAAACGATCAGCTTTCGCGGGTCGCGGTCGGGGCCGGGGGGCGATACCATTTCGGTGCGCATGACCGGCGCCGATGCCGGCCAGCTGAAATCCGCGGCCGAGGCGCTGAAGCAGCGCCTGTCCCAGTTCCCCGAGGTTTCCGCGTTGGAAGACAGCATGGATTACGACAAGGACGAACTGGCGCTGAACCTGACCCCGCAGGGCGAGGCGCTTGGCTTTACCACCCAAGGGTTGGCGCGCGAATTGCGCCAGCGCCTTGGCGGGATCGAGGCCGCGACCTTCCCCGTCGGCATCCGCACCGGCGCCATCACCGTCGAACTGCCAGAGGATGACCGGCGCGGCGATTTCCTGGACAGCATGCTGATGCGGACCGCATCGGGGCAATGGGTGCCCCTGTCCGATATCGTGACCGTCACCACCGAGGCCGGCTTTTCCGTCGTCCGGCGTGAAAACGGCGAAAGGATGATCCTGGTCACCGGCGACATCTCCGGGGACGATCCGGCGCGGGCGGCGCAGATCACCCAGGACCTGCAGCAGAGCCTGCTGCCCGCCATCGCGGCGGAATATGGCGTTCTTTACGACCTGACGGGCCTATCGGAGCAGGAAAACGAATTCCTGTCGGATGCCCTGATGGGCTTTGCCCTGGCGCTGACCGGCATCTACATGGTGCTGGCCTGGATATTCTCCAGCTGGACGCGGCCGATGGTGGTCATGTCGGTCATTCCCTTCGGGCTGATCGGCGCGGTCTGGGGGCATGCGGCTTGGCAATTGCCGCTGAGCATGTTTTCCATCGTCGGGCTGATCGGCATGTCGGGGATCATCATCAACGATTCCATCGTGCTGATTTCGACCATCGACGAATATGCCGCCGAACGCGGGTTGCGCCCCGCGATCATGGATGCCGTCGCCGACCGGTTCCGCCCCGTGTTGCTGACCACGGCGACGACCGTGCTGGGCCTTGCGCCGCTGCTTTACGAACGGTCGTCGCAGGCGCTGTTCCTCAAGCCCACGGTGGTGACGCTGGCCTATGGCCTGGCCTTCGGGATGGTGCTGGTGCTGCTGGTCGTGCCGGCGGTGCTGGCCATCGGGGCCGATATCGGCGGGGCGGTGCGTGGCCTTCGCCGTGCGCTGTCCACGTCGCGGGCGCCCCGGATGCGCCGCGCGATGCGGACGGGGGCGATGGGCGCGGGCCTGGCCTTTGCCGTGACCCTGTTGCCGGTGATGGCGGTGCAGGGGGCGGGGGCCTCCCTGCCGGCATGGTGGCCCATTGCGGGCCTGGGCGTGGCGATGGGGGCCTATCTGCTGCTGCTGGCGCTGGTCATGGCGGGCACTGCGGTGATGCTGCGCCGCGCGGCCTAATCGCGCCGGTCGCAGCCGCGGGTTTCATACCCCGTGGGGGTGGTTTCGGGATCGACGATCATCGTGACACGCAGGCCGTCGGTATCAACGTCGAAGGGTTCGCCCGAGGGGGCGACCATCTCGACCGTGGCGCGGTTGTCCGCCCCGATCTGCGCCGAGGAGATCCAGATGTCGGGCTGGTCGGGCAGCTCGATCGCGGCCATGCCCGTTCGGGCGACGGGCAGGTCGACCGCAAGACGGATGCCGTCCTCCAGCGCGGTCACGCGGCAGGCCGGGCGGGCGTCCAGCACCTGTGATTGCGCCTGCAGCGCGGCCTTGATCTGCGGGTCCGGATCGGTGCCCGCAGGCGGCGCGACAAGCGTCAGCCGGGCGGGAACGCAGATGGCCTCGCACAACCCGATCTCGATCTGGCTCTCGATGGCGATGGGGTCGTCCGGATCGGCCGCATGGGCCGTGAAGGGCAGGACCAGCCGGTCGTGATAGCCCAGGTCCAACTGATCGCCCGACCGGATCATCTGGGGGGTGGGCCAGTGGAAGGACACGTCCCGCAGGTTTTCCGACCCCTGCCATTCGAAAAGCGGCGGCAGGCCGGTATCGCCCGGCGACCGCCAATAGGTCTTCCATCCCGGTTCCAGCCGCAGTTCCAGCGCCATCATCCGGTCGCCACCCGGCAGGGACCATCCCGGCAACAGCCGCGCCGAAACCAGCCCCGGCGGCAGTTCGGCAGATGTTTCGGGGACCTGCGCCCCGTCGGACCGCCAGGGCGATGCCGTCAATGTCTGCTGGGCGGCCGCGATGCCGGTGGTCAGAGCCAGGACGGCGGTCGCCAGAAGGGGGATGCGTGTCATGCCCCAGACCTAGCGGGCCGGGGGCAGGGCTGGAAAGTCACAAATGCGCGCGAACCTTGCAAGATCGCATCCCAGCCCCGATCTTGAAGGACAAAGGAGACCAGATGAGCATCACCCCCGAATCCTCGCCCCAGACAGAAACGGCCAACGCGAACCTGACCGGCAAGATCCTGATCGCCATGCCCGGCATGACCGATCAGCGCTTTGAAAGATCGGTCGTGCTGGTCTGCGCCCATTCCGATGACGGCGCGATGGGGCTGGTGCTGAACCATCCCCTGCCCGAGATCGATTTCGGCGAATTGCTGGAACAGCTGGGCATCGAGGTCGAGGAGAATGCCCGACAGGTCCAGATCCGATTTGGCGGTCCGGTCGAGCCCGGACGCGGCTTCGTGCTGCACAAGGTCGCCGAACACGGGACGGACCCCGAAGGCCGGATGCGCATCGGCCATGCGCTGGCCATGACCACCACGCGCGACATCCTGGAGGATCTGGCGCAGGGGCAGGGGCCGGAACCGGCGGTTCTGGCGCTTGGCTATGCCGGATGGGGGCCGGGGCAGCTGGAATCCGAGATGCTGGCCAATGGCTGGCTGACGGGCGACAGCGCCGAGGACCTGATCTTTGACAGCGCGAATGACGACAAGTGGCAGCGCGCGCTGCGGGCGCAGGGCATCGACCCATCGCTGCTGTCGGCGGCGTCGGGTCGCGCCTGATGGCGTGCCGGGGGGGCGTGACAGGACGGCTCCCCGCACGGTTCGATCATGGGTCGCGCGGCATCAGCCCAGGTCGGGGAAGAACCGGTCCGAAGGCGTGAAGATCTCGAACCCGTCGGCGGTCACGCCGATCGAATGTTCGAACTGCGCCGACAGCGACTTGTCGCGCGTGACGGCGGTCCAGTCATCGGCCAAGACCTTGGTTTCGGGACGGCCCAGGTTGATCATCGGTTCGATGGTGAAGAACATGCCTTCCTCCAGCACCGGGCCTTTGCCCGCGCGCCCGAAATGCAGCACGTTCGGCGGGGAGTGGAAGACCCGCCCGATGCCGTGGCCGCAGAAATCGCGCACGACCGACATGCGCTGCCCTTCGGCATAGGTCTGGATGGCCGCGCCGATATCGCCGAAGGTGGCGCCGGGGCGCACGACCTCGATCCCCTTCATCAGTGCGTCATGCGTGACCTTCAGCAGGCGCTGCGCCTTCAGGGGCGCCTTGCCCGCGACATACATGCGGCTGGTGTCGCCGAACCAGCCGTCCACGATCACCGTCACGTCGATATTGGCGATGTCGCCTTCCTTCAGCACCTTGTCGCCCGGAATGCCGTGGCAGACGACGTGGTTCACGCTGATGCAGCTGGCATGCTGGTATCCGCGATAGCCGATGGTGGCGGATGTCGCGCCCAGTTCCGCGATCCGGTTGCGGATGAAATCGTCCAGAACGGACGTGGCGACGCCGGGTTCGACCAGCGGCCCGACCTCGTCCAGGATCTGCGCGGCAAGCGCACCCGCCTTGTGCATGCCTGCGGAATCCTCGGGCATGTGGATGCGGATACCTTCCTTGGTGATGCGGCTGTCGTCCATCGCTGATCCTTTCTTCATTCCTGCTAGATAGATCGCCGAGGCCACTTGTTCCAGCCCTTCCCACGGGCATAGAAGGATGCATCACGTTTCAAGCCAAGGGGCAGCGCAGATGCAGTCGGACAACCCTACCGCCGCAATCCTGGTCATCGGGGATGAAATCCTGTCGGGGCGCACCCGCGAAGGCAATGCCCACCACCTGGCGCAGGTTCTGACGGCGACCGGGTTCGATCTGCGCGAAATCCGCGTCGTGTCCGACGACCACGACAGTATCGTCGGTGCGATCCGGGAATACGACAAATCGCTTGGCGGCAAATACGACCTGCTGTTCACCTCGGGGGGGATCGGGCCGACGCATGACGACATCACCGCCGATGCCGTCGCCGACGCCCATGGCACCACCGTCGAGATCCACCCCGACGCCCGCGCCATCCTGCAGGAACGCTGTGACCGCATGGGGACCGAACTGACGGAAAACCGCCTGCGCATGGCCCGCATCCCGGTGGGCGCGACGCTGATCGACAATTCGGTGTCGGGCGCGCCGGGCTTTTCCATCGGCTGCACCCATGTGATGGCCGGCGTGCCGGAAGTGTTTCGCGGCATGGTCGCCTGGCTGGTCCCGAACCTGCCCGGCGGCCGCCCCGTGCAATCGCTGACCATCGAGGTGCGCCGCGGCGAAAGCGACGTGGCCGAGGACCTCAAGGCCGTGGCCGCCGATTTTGCCGATCTGTCGCTGGGGTCCTATCCCTTCCGCGACGACACGGGCTGGGGCACGAACCTGGTGGTGCGGGGGCTGGATCAGGCCCGTGTCGCGGCGGGCATGTCCGCGCTGAAGGCGCGGCTGTCGCTCTGATGGGGCGGCCCGACGCGGAACTGGCCCGCGCCTTTGAGGCCACCTGGCCCGCCGCCGAAACGGTCCGCTGCGGCGGGCTGGTCGTGGGGCGGGGGCTTGGGGCCGGCGGGCGCGTCAGTTCCGGGGTGGCCGATGGTCCCTGGACGCCCGGCGATCTGGATGCCGCCTGCGCGCAGCATGCCACATGGGGCCAGCGCCCGCTGTTTCGCGCCTGGGATGACGACCGCGGTCTGATCGCCGCACTGACCGCCCGTGGTTTCGCGACCGAGATCCCGACGCTGGTCATGTCCGCCCCGGTGGCGTCGCTGACCGACCGGACCCTGCCGCCCGTGATGACCTTCGCCCTCTGGCCGCCCATGGCGATCCAGCGCCAGATCTGGGGCGCGGGCAACATCAACCCCGCGCGGCAGGCGGTGATGGACCGCGTGCCCCACCCCAAGACCGCCATCCTGGGCCGCATCCAGGACCGCGCGGCGGGCAGCGCCTTCGTGGCGGCGCATGGGCCGGTGGCCATGGTCCACGGGGTCGAGGTGCTGGCCCCCTTCCGCCGCCAGGGCCTTGCCGGCTGGATGATGCGCCAGGCCGCCTTCTGGGCCGCCGAACAGGGCACGACCCGCATCGGGCTGGCGGTCAGCCGCGCCAACGCAGTGGCACAGGCGACCTATGCCGCCCTGGGGTTTTCGGTGGTGGGCAGCTATGCCTATTACGGGCGGGACTAAAGCTCGGTCCGCAATTCCCACAGGTCGGGATAAAGCACCACGTCCAACATCCGCCGCAGATAGCTGACGCCCGATGTGCCCCCCGATCCGCGTTTGAAGCCGATGACCCGTTCGACCGTGGTGACGTGGTTGAAACGCCAGCGGCGGAAGTAATCCTCGAAATCGACCAGTTTTTCGGCCAGCTCGTACAGCTCCCAGTACCGGCCCCGGTCGCGATAGACCTGCGCCCATGCGGCGCGGGCGGCGGGGTCGGGCTGGTGGGGGCGGTCCAGTTCGACGCGTGCGGCCACGTCGAACCCCGCCGCGCGCAGCCGGTCCAGAACGTGATCGTAAAGCGACGGTCGCGCGGCCTCGGCGCGCAGGGCCTGGGCCAGTTCGGGGCGGTGTTCATGCGGGCCGATCATTGCCATGTTGCGGTTCCCGGCGACGAATTCGATCATCCGGTACTGGAAGGACTGAAAGCCGCTGCTTTCCACCAGCGACGGGCGGAATTCGGTATATTCACTGGGCGTCATGGTGCGCAGCACGTCCCACGCGCTGTTCAGCTGTTCCATGATCCGCGACACGCGCGACAGCATCTTGAAGGCCGGTCGTAGGTCGCCCGCGGCGATCCGGTCGCGGGCGGCCGACATTTCATGCAGGGCCAGCTTCATCCACAACTCGCTGGTCTGGTGCTGGATGATGAACAACATCTCGTCATGGGCGTCCGAACGCGGATGCTGGGCGGACAGGATGGCGTCCAACCCCAGATAGTCGCCATAGGACATGCGCCCGTCAAAGGACATGCGTGCGCCGTCGGACGCGGGATCATAGGTCATTGCTTCAGCCTGAATCGTTGGATCTTGCCCGTCTGGGTCTTGGGCAGCGCCTCGCAGAAGACCACGCTGCGCGGGTATTTGAAGGGGGCGATGCTGTCCTTGACGTGGCGCTGCAACCGTTCGACCGTGGCCTGGTCGGCGGCGACGCCTTGGGTCAGCACCACATGGGCCTGCACGATCTGGCCGCGATCTGGATCTGGAATGCCGATCACCGCACATTCGGACACGTCGGGATGGGACAGGAGCGCCGCTTCGACATCAGGGCCGGCGATGTTGTAGCCCGCCGAGACGATGATGTCGTCGCAGCGCGCGGCGAAGTGAAAGCGCCCGTCATCATCCTGCCAGAAGGTGTCGCCCGTCAGGTTCCAGCCGTCCAGGACATAGTTGCCCTGCCGCGGGTCGTCCAGGTATCGGCAGCCGGTCGGGCCGATGACGGCCAGGCGGCCCATCTCGCCGCGCGGGACCTCGGTGCCGTCATCGCCGATGATGCGGGCGCGATACCCTTGGACGGGGCGGCCCGTGCAGCCGGGATGGCTGTCGTCCAAGCGGTTGGTCAGGAAGATGTGCAGCATCTCGGTCGCGCCGATGCCGTCCAGCATGGGCTTGCCCGTGCGGTCGTGCCAATCCTGCCAGACGGGGGCGGGCAGGGTCTCGCCCGCGCTGACGGCGACGCGCAGGCTGGACAGATCGGCCCCCTGGTCCATCGCCCGCAGCATGACCCGATAGGCGGTCGGCGCGGTGAAACAGATGGTGGCGCGGTGATCCTGGATGATCTGGACCATGTTCGGCGGCGATGCGTTTTCCAGCAGCACCGCGCTGGCCCCGAAGCGCAGCGGAAAGACCGCCAGACCGCCCAGGCCGAAGGTGAAGGCCAAAGGCGGGCTGCCCACGAAGATGTCGTCGGGGGTGACGCCCAGAACCTCGCGCGCGTAACCATCGGCGATGATCAGCAGGTCGCGGTGGAAATGCATCGTGGCCTTGGGTTCGCCCGTCGACCCCGAGGTCATGCCCAGCAGCGCCACGTCGTCGCGACCCGTGCGCACCGCGTCGAAACGCACGGGCTTGGTCAGGGCCGCGCGGTCCAGTTCGGCGTCGTGATTGGCGGTGCCGTCGAAGCCGATCACCGTGTTCAGCACCGATGACGCCTTGGCGGTCGCGACCAGCTCCTCCATCAGGCGGGTATCGCAGAGCGCGAAACCCACCTGCGCCTTGTCGACGATCTGGCCCAGTTCCTTGGCGCGCAGCATCGGCATGGTGTTAACCACCACCGCCCCCGCCTTGGTCGCAGCCAGCCAGCAGGCGACCATCGCGGGGTTGTTGACCGACCGGATCAGCACGCGGTTGCCGGGCCTGACGCCGTAATCGCTGACCAGCGCATGGGCCAGGCGGTTCGTCCAGTCGGACAGCTCCTTGTAGGTGCGCGCCCGCCCGTTGCCGACCAACGCGATACGGTCGCCAAAGCCGCGTTCGACCATGCGGTCGGTCAGTTCGGCCCCCACGTTCAGCCAGTCGGGATAGTCGTATCCCGACAGGTCGATCACGGGCCAGGCCGCGACGGGCGGCAGGTGGTCGCGCGTGAAGCTGTCCTGATGTCCGCTTGGTCCCAATGCTGCCATGGTGATCCCCCCAAGGTTTCAGTCCGGAATGACGGCGGTGGCCTCGATCTCGACCTTGGCGCGATCCTCGACCAAGGCCACGACCTGGACCAGCGCCATGGCCGGATAGTGGCGGCCGATGACGTCGCGATAAGCGGCGCCGACCTCGCGCAGGGCGCCCAGGTATTCGTGCTTGTCGGTGACATACCACGTCAGGCGCACCAGATGTTCGGGCCTTGCGCCGCCTTCGGCCAGGACCGCGACGATGTTTTCCAGCACCTGCCGGACCTGGCCCGCGAAATCATCGGTCCGGAACTGCTGGTCGGCATCCCAGCCCACCAGCCCGCCGGTATAGATGGTGCGCCCGCGGGCCATGACGCCATTGGCATATCCGACGGCGCGCTTCCAATGCGCGGGATGCAGCGGTTCATGCATGATAGGCCTCCAGCGTGGTGCGGATATCATCGGGCCAAGGCGACGGGGTGAAATCGCGTGCCATCCAGACGACGGTGCTGCGTGCCTCCAGCCGGTCTTCGGCGCGGATCAGGAACCGGGCGCTGCTGGTGCCCAGATGGTCCACCTGCAGATCCCACCGGATGCGGTCCCCAAGGCGCGATGGCTTTCTGAAATCCATCTGCAGGCTGACCGTCGGCATGCCCTGTCCCGCCGCCATCATCGGGCCGAAGCCGTGGCCCACGATATCCAGGAAGAAGTTTTCCACCATGTGGTTCACCATCTCGGCATAGCGGGGGTAGAAGACGATCCCCGCCGGATCGCAGTGGCAGAACTCGATGGCGATGGTGCGGGAATAGATCATGCCCCCTCCAACACGCTGCGGGCGATGATCAGCTTCTGCACGTCGCTGGCCCCTTCATAGATGCGCAAGGCGCGGATTTCGCGGTAAAGGCTCTCGACCGGCATGCCGACCCGCACGCCGTCGCCGCCGAACAGCTGCACGGCCTGGTCGATGACCTGCTGGGCGGCCTCGGTTGCGTAAAGCTTGGCCATCGCCGCCTCGCGCGTGATGCGGGCTGCGCCCTGATCCTTGGCCCATGCGGCGCGATAGACCAGCAGGGCAGCGGCATCGATCTTCAGCGCCATATCGGCCAGATGCCCCTGCACCAGCTGCAGATCCGCCATCGGCGCCCCGAACAGCCGGCGGTCGCGGACGCGTCCCAAGGCCTCGTCCAGCGCGCGCCGGGCAAAGCCCAGGGCGGCGGCGCCGACGGTGGGCCGGAAATGATCCAGGACGGTCATGGCGATGCGGAACCCGTGCCCCGCCTGACCGATCAGCGCATCGCCGGGCAGCCGAACCTGCGTCAGGCGCAGATGCGCCAGCGGATGGGGCGCCATCACCTCGATCCGGCTGACGACCTCCAGCCCCGGCGTGTCGGCGGGCAGCAGAAAGGCCGACAATCCGCGCGCCCCATCGTTTTCGCCGGTCCGCGCGATGATGACGTAAAGATCCGCGATCCCCCCGTTCGAGATATAGGTCTTGTCGCCATCCAGCACCCATTCATCACCGTCGCGTCGCGCCGTGGTGGCCGTCCGCGCCACATCCGACCCCGAACCCGGTTCGGTCAGTGCAAAGGCCGAAATGGCGTCGCCTGCCCGCGTCCGGTCCAGCCACGCCCGTTGCCCCTCACTGCCGAACAGGGTGACGGCCCCCATGCCCAGGCCCTGCATCGCAAAGGCGAAATCCGCCAGCCCGTCGTGACGCGCCAGCGTCTCGCGGATGATGCACAGCGCCCGGATGTCCAGCGCGTCGCCGCCCGAATGGCGCAGCCAGCCGCCCCGCCCCAATTCCGCGACCAGCCCGCGACAGGCCGCGTCCACGTCGCCGTGATCGACAGGCAGATGCACACCGCACCATGCCTCCAGATCCTCGGCCAGCTTGCGATGGCGATCCTCGAAAAACGGCCAGTCCAGAAAGCTCCGATCCATCTTCTTCTTTGTCCCAAATACCCTCGGGGGGGCCGGGGGGCGAAGCGCCCCCGGCTGTCAGTTGCCTTCGAAGACCGGCGTCTCCTTGGCGACGAAGGCATGATAGGCGCGATCGAAATCGCGGGTCTTCATGCAGATGGCCTGCGCCTGCGCCTCGGCCTCGATCGCCTGGTCCAGACCCATGTTCCATTCCTGGTTCAGCTGGGTCTTGGTGATGCCATGCGCCCAGACCGGCCCGTCGGCGATCTGCCGCGCCAATGCCATCGCCGCGCTTTCCACATCGTCATGCAGGCTGTTCCATAACCCCCAGCGCTCGCCTTCCTCGGCGCGCAGGACGCGGCCGGTATAGAGCAGTTCCGCCGCCCGCCCTTGTCCGACGATGCGCGGCAGCATCGCGCAGGCGCCCATGTCGCAACCGGCCAAGCCGACCTTGGTGAACAGGAAGGCCGCCTTGGCCGATGGCGCGGCCAGCCGCAGATCCGATGCCATCGCCATGATGGCACCTGCGCCGACGCAGATCCCCTCGACGGCGGCGATCACGGGCTTGTTGCAATGAATCATCGCCTTGACTAACTCGCCGGTCATGCGGGTAAAGGCCAACAGCTCGGGCATCTCCATGCCGACCAGCGGGCCGATGATCTCGTGCACGTCGCCGCCCGAACAGAAATTGCCGCCATTGCTGGCAATCACCACGACGTCCACGTCATCGGCATGGGCCAGATCGCGGAAATGGGCGGCCAGTTCGGCATAGCTGTCGAAGGTCAGCGGGTTCTTGCGCTCGGGGCGGTTCAGGCGGATCACGCCGATGCGGTCGGTCACCTGCCACAGGAAATGCCGCGGGCTGCGGTCGGCCATGGTTACAGGGGTCATGGGGTTCCTCCGGCGCGGGACAGGATCGCGCGCATGCTGTCCAGATCGGCCTGGTCCAGATTGGCCAGAATGGCATCGACCTCGGCCTCGTGGCCCTTGGCCATGGTTTCGAAGGCGGCCAGGCCCTCGGGGGTCAGGCGGACGCGGATGCGGCGGCGGTCGCCATCCTCGGCCTCGCGCCGGGCCATGCCGTCGGCCTCCAGCCGGTCCACAACCGCAGTCGCATTCCCGTTCGAGACCAGCAGCATCCGCGACAGCTCCGACATCGTGACCCCATCACGGCACCGCCACAGCGCCGCCATCACGTCGAAACGCGGCAGGGTCGTGGCATGTTCGCGCCGCAGGTAATCGCGCAGCCGGTTTTCCGCCCCGCGCGTGACCGCCAGCATGCGGATCCAGGTCTTCAGGCGCTGCTTGGACAGATCGCTCATGGGCCTTCGCCGCCGTCGATGGTGATGGCTTGGCCGTTCATCGCGCCCGACCCCTCCAGTGCCAGCCACAAGGCCGCCGCCGTCACGTCAGAGGGCGGGATCAGCTTGCCCTGCGGGTTGCGTCCCGCGATGCCCGCGATGGCCGCCGCGCGGTCGCGCCCGGTCTTGGCCATGACATTCTCGATGCTGCGCTGCGTCATCTCGGTATCCAGGTATCCGGGGCAGACGGCGTTGACGGTGATCTCCTTGCGGGCGACCTCTTGCGCCAGGGACCGCACCAGCCCCATCACCCCGTGCTTGCTGGCGGCATAGGGCGCGGCATAGGCGGCCCCGCGCAGACCCGCGATGGAGCAGATGGCGATCAGCCGCCCCCCCGGTCCCATCTGCGCCAATCCCTGCTGAAAGGTCAGGAAGACACCCGTCAGGTTGACCGCGATGATCCGGTTCCAGTGATCCATGCTGACCTTGCCAAAGGGCGCCGCCTCGGCGATGCCCGCATTGGCGATGACGATCTGGCAGGGACCGGCGGCGGCGAAGACCTGGGCCACCTGATCGGGGTCGCTGACATCGCCCGCGACGGCGCGGATGCGCCCCCCTGCGACGCGGTCCAGTTTCGCGCGGTCGCGGCCGGTGATGACGACGTCATGGCCGCGTTCGGCAAAGGCGCGGGCCATGTCGGCGCCCGTGCCGCTGCCGCCGCCGGTGATCAGGACGGTGCTCATGCGCGGATCTCCTCGGATTGTTTCTGGGCAAGGCGGCGGGCCTGATCGCCGCCCGCCAGATAGGGGAGTGGCCATGCCGTCCCGTTATCGCCAAGCGCCGTCGCCGCATGCAGCGTCCAATAGGGATCGGCCAGATGCGGGCGCGCCAGGCAGACCAGATCGGCCCGCCCCGCCATCAGGATCGAGTTCGCCTGATCGGCCTCGGTGATGTTGCCGACGGCCATGGTGGCGATGCCTGCCTGGTTGCGGATGCGGTCGGAAAACGGCGTCTGGAACATCCGGCCATAGACGGGCCTGGCCTCGGGCGTCGTCTGTCCCGCCGACACGTCGATGATGTCGGCCCCCGCGTCATGGAAGGCGCGGGCGATGGCCACCGCATCGTCCGGGGTGATGCCGTCACCGGTCCAGTCCGTGGCCGAGATGCGCACCGCCAGCGGCTTGTCCTGCGGCCATGCGGCGCGCATCGCGGCCAGCACCTGCAAGGGCCATCGCAGACGGTTTTCCAAGCTGCCGCCATAATCGTCGGTCCGCCGGTTCGACACCGGCGACAGAAAGCTGCTGACCAGATAGCCATGCGCCGCGTGCAGTTCGATCATGTCGAAGCCTGCCGCATCGGCCATGTGGGTGGCGTCGACGAATTGAGCGCAGACCGTGTCCATATCCGCCCGCGTCATTTCACGCGGGCTGGCATTGCCGTCGGACCACGGCAGTGCCGAGGCTGATAGCAGCGGCCAGTTGCCATCCGGCAGGGGCTTGTCCATCCCTTCCCACCCGATGCGGGTGCTGCCCTTGCGGCCGGCATGGCCGATCTGGCAGCAGATTTTCGCCTCGGTCTCGGCATGGACGAAATCGACGATGCGGCTCCAGGCCGCCTGGTGTTCGGGCGCGTAAAGACCGGGGCAGCCCGGCGTGATGCGGCCATCGGCGCTGACGCAGGTCATCTCGGTATAGACCAGCCCCGCGCCGCCCTTGGCGCGTTCGCCGTAATGGACCAGATGCCAGTCGGTCGGGCAGCCGTCCTGCGCCTTGTATTGCGCCATGGGGGACACGACGATGCGGTTCTTCAGCGTCATGTCGCGCAGGCGGAAGGGGGCGAACATCGGCGCGCGGCCGGGCTGGCCGCCGGCCTGCTGCTGAAACCAATCCTCGGCCCGGCGCACCCAGTCGGGGTCGCGCAGGCGCAGGTTTTCGTGGCTGATGCGCTGGCTGCGGGTCAGCAGGGAATAGGTGAACTGGATCGGGTGCAGGTCGAAGTAACGCTCGACCTCCTCGAACCATTCCAGGCTGTTGCGGGCGGCCGATTGCAGGCGCAGCACCTCGACCCGGCGTTCGTCCTGATAGCGCTGGAAGGCGGCTTCCAGGGTCGCTTCGCTGTGCAGGTAATCGGCCAGCGCGATGGCGCTGTCCAGGGCCAGCCGCGTGCCCGACCCGATCGAGAAATGCCCCGTCGCCGCCGCATCGCCCATCAGCACCACGTTTTCATGATACCAGCGGTCGCAGATGACGCGCGGGAAATTCATCCAGACCGCCGAGCCGCGCAGATGTTCGGCATTCGACATCAGCTTGTGCCCGCCCAGATGGTCGGCAAAGACGGCGCGGCAGGTTTCGACAATGTCTTCCTTGGTCATGGATTCGAACCCGAAGCCGTCCCAGGTGTCCTGGCTGCATTCCACGATGAAGGTCGCCGTCTGGGCGTCGAAGGAATAGACATGCGCCCACATCCAGCCATGGGGCGTCTTTTCGAAGATGAAGGTGAAGGCGTCGTCGAATTTCTGATGCGTGCCCAGCCAGATGAACTTGCACAGGCGCATGTCGATATCGGGCCGGAAGGTGTCGGCATATTCGGCCCGCACCCGGCTGTTCAGCCCATCGGCGGCCACCACCAGATCGTAATCGCGGCGATAGCTTTCGGCAGGGCCGAATTCGGTCTGGAACTGCATGGTGACACCCAGATCGCGCGCCCGGTCCTGCAGCAGGGTCAGCAGCATCTTGCGCCCGATCCCGGCAAAGCCGTGGCCGCCCGACACGTCGCGCCGTCCGTCGCGGATGACGGCGATGTCGTCCCAATAGATGAAGTTGTCGCGGATCGCCTTGGCCGAGGGCGGGTCGTTGCGTTCCATCCGCGCCAGCGCATCATCCGACAAGACCACGCCCCACCCGAAGGTGTCGTTGGCGCGGTTGCGTTCCAGCACCGTCACGTCATGGGACGGATCGCGCAGCTTCATCGAGATCGCGAAGTACAGGCCCGCAGGCCCGCCACCCAGACACAGGATCTTCATCGGATGCCACCTCCTGCAAGGAAAGCTGGCATGGGTCCGATTTTATTTCAAGCTTGAAATTTCGTCACGGATCGACCGGGCGATCATCGCGGGCGTTTCGGGCGCCAGGCCGATCGGATCAAGGCGCGGGCCGGCAAAGCCCGCCTGATCCAGTGCCTCGGGCAGGTCCTGGGTCACATGCTCGGCCCGCAGCGCGAACAGCGGCAGGCTGACGGCGCGGTCCAGGCCGCGGGCGGCATCGGCCAAGAAGGGTTCCTGTTCGACGAAGCCCGTCACCACGCGGGCGAAATGCGGGGCCAGCATGTTGGCCAGCGCGGTGGTGATGTCAAAGCTGGCCTGCGAGCGTTGCGACCCATGTGCCGACAGCAGCAGCGTCGTCTCGGCCAGGTCCCAGCCCTGCGCCTTCGCGGCCTGCGCCACCTTTTCCACGATCAGCGCGGGCAGGCCGGGATCGGTGCCGAAGGGGCGCATGATATGGGCACCGGGCGCACCGGCGGCGGTCAGGCGGCGGGGCAGTTCGATCCCGGTGAACCAGCCCTCGGCCATGAACATCGGATAGATGACGCAATCGCTGGTGGCAGTCCTGGCCAGCGCCTCGGGCATGGCCAGGGTCGCGCCCATCACCTGCAGGCCGGGCAGATGGGCCGCGACCGCCGCTGCCAGATCCTCGATCGCCTGCTGCTGGGGGGCGGGGTCGCCGGGCTGGCCGTGGGACACGATGACGGCCCGCGACAGGGTCCGCGCCGCATCCGCCTGACGGAACAGTTCGGCGAAGGCGGGGGGCATCTGGAATTCCCGCAAGGCGCGGGCGCGCGCGTCGGCGGACATCTTGCGGGCGGTCTTCTCGATGATGCGGGGCATCTTTTCATCGGGCTGCTCGGCCATGAAATCGCCCAGATACCAGCGGATGAAGGTAAAGCAGATCACGTCCTCCAGCGCCTGCACCTGGGGGTCGCGCTTGATGCCCTGCTTGGTCAGCATCCTGCGCGCGCGGTCGATGTCCTCGGCGTCATAGCCCGCATCGGCCATGATCCCCGCGATGCGTTCGGCATGGCGACGGCCCTGTTCCTGGCGCCATTTCAGGTATCCGGGCCGCCCCATCGGATAGCTGCTGCGCGGCAGGGTCCAGCGTTCGATATGCTGGCCGCGGCACGCGATGCGCAGCACATCGTCGGCATCGGGGAACAGCCGCTGCTGTTCCGCCGTCATCCGCTGACCGTAAAGCAGGTTGGCGGGGGTGCCGTCTTCGGACGCGGGGTCATGGGCATTGGCGGCGTCGATGGCGGTGAAGGCGTGATCAAGGCGGGTGGTCATGCGCGGCTCCGGATGATTTGGGGCAGTGTGGCGTGGTCGGGATGGGGGCGCAAGGCTCAGGGCAGGGCGACCAGATCGGGCAGGTCGGTCCGCCCCTCCAGCACCACCTGGGCGGCCATGCGGGCGATGACGGGGGCCATGCCGAAGCCGATCTTGAAGCCGCCATTCACGATCAGATGGCCGGGGCGGTCGGGCCAGGGGGCAAGGACGGGCGCGCGGCTGCGGGCGCGGGGCCTGATGCCCGACCAGCGTTCCAGCACCGGCGCATCGGCCAGCACCGGGCACAGCGCGCGGGCGCGCAGCAGCAGGTCGTCGATCTGGTGATCGACACGGTCGTGGTCGAAGACGTTTTCCGAAGTCGACCCCACCGCCACCGTCCCGTCGAAATGCGGCGTCACATACATGCCGTTGTCAAAGACCTGCGGGCTGTCCGGGGCGGCATGGGCCAGGCTGGCCGACTGGCCCTTGACCCCCTGGCCGATCCTGCGGCCAAGCGCGTCGTTCAGATCCAGCAGGCCCTGCGTCCCGGTGGCCCAGATCATCTGCGGTGCATCCGCAGGGGCGGGGCGGCCCATTACGATCTCTCCGCCCCGCGCGGTGATGGCCGCGGCCAATGCGGCAAGGGCCGCGCGCGGATGGATGCGGGCCGTCATCCGGTCCATCAGCCAGATCCCCGACGGGCTGTGGGGGACGATGTCGGCATCGGGGTCGCGGGTCAGGACCATCCCCATGTCGGCGGGCCAGTTCCGTCGTGCGCCGTCGATGCGGTCGGCCAGCCGGTCGGCCGTCGCCTGGTCGGGCACCGGTTGCAGGCGTCCGGTGCGGCCATAGCCCGAGGGCAGGCCGGACAGATCCTCGATCTCGGCCCAGAAACCGGGGGCGGCCAGCAGGCTGTCCAGCTGCATCGCCTTTTTGGGGTTCCAGCCGTCGGGGGCATGGGGGGCCAGCGCGCCCACCTGGCCACCCGATGGCCCGGCGCCCACCCGGTCGCGTTCGTGAACCCGGACCCGCGCGCCGCGCCGGGTCAGTTCCCATGCGACGGCCAGCCCGAAGATGCCCGCCCCCGCCACGTGGATCACGCCGTCCCTTGCCAAATCCGCATCCTTTCCCGAAAGCTGCCCTGCATGATCGATCTAGACCACCAGACGCCCGAAGGCGACCCGCAGCTGGACTGGCGGGACGGGACCATCCCCGTCTCGACCCGGTTCGACGACCCCTATTTCAGCCTGGCCGGGGGGCTGGCGGAAACGCGGCATGTCTTTCTGGCGGGCAACGACCTGCCCGCGCGGCTGGTGGCGGGGTTTCACGTGGCCGAACTGGGCTTTGGCACAGGGCTGAACCTGCTGGCGCTGGCGCAGATCGCCGCCCAGCCCATCCGCATGACCAGCTTCGAGGCCTATCCCATGGGCGTGGCCCAGCTGGAACAGGCCCATGCCGCCTTTCCCGAACTGGCGGACCTGGCCGCGCAGCTGCGGTCCGGGTGGGGCAGCCCGCAGATCCGGGTGGGGCAGGTCACGCTGGATCTGGTCCTGGGGGATGTGGCCGACACGTTGCCCGCATGGCAGGGACGGGCCGATGCGTGGTTCCTGGACGGCTTTTCCCCCGCCAAGAACCCGCAGATGTGGGATAATGCGATCATGGCGCAGGTGGGGCTGCATACGGCACCGGGCGGCAGCTTTGCCACCTATACCGCCGCGGGCCATGTCCGTCGCGCGCTGGGCCGGGCGGGCTTCCAGGTGAACCGCCAGCCCGGTTTCGGCAGCAAGCGCCACATGAGCGTGGGCCGCATGCCGGACCGCGACATCAGCGGCGCGTGACGCGGGGGATGCGGGTGTAATGGGATTGCGGATGGGGTGGCCGGCCATGGGTACGCGCCCAGAACCGCGGGCCGCCGCGCCGCAGGAACAACGGCAGCGCCAGGACGCCGCCCGCCAGAAATCCGCCCGCATGGGCCCAATAGGCGACGCCCCCGCCGGACCCGTCCACGGTGAAACCGCCCAGCATCTGCAGCGCGAACCACAGGCCCAGCATCACCCAGGCCGGCAGCGTGAAGACCTTGAAGAAGATGATGAAGATCACCAGGATATCCACCCGCGCACGGGGGAACATCAACAGGTATCCCCCCAGCACCCCCGCGATCGCGCCCGACGCGCCGACCATCGGGATATCCGACAAGGGCGCCGCCGCGATCTGGGCCCCGGCCGCCACCAGCCCCGCCAGCAGATAGAAGCCCAGAAACCGCACGCGGCCCATCTGTTCTTCCAGATTGTCGCCGAAGATCCACAAGAACAGCATGTTTCCCGCCAGATGCATCAGGCCCGCATGCAGGAACATGTGGGTCAGCAGGCCATAGATCAGCTGGTCATGGGTGATGGCGACGGGATAAAGCGCCAGATAGGCCCAGATCGTCGATCCCGTTTCGCTGCCGGGCCATGTCAGGACGTACATCGCGATATTGATCGCGATCAGCGCCCAGGTCACGACCGGACGGACCGAGGAGGGATTGTGGTCCCGGATGGGAAACATCGGCGCGATCCTTGGTTGGGTTGGCCCGACAGTGGACGGCCCGCGCTGCCGCCGCAAGCCGGGTTCCGCAAGGCCTGCCCCGTGGCCAAACAGCCGCCATCCCGGCCCCGATCCCGCGGCGGTCTGGCAAAACGGCCCCCGAATGCCTATCTGCGGCCCGGGCCCATGCGACCCGTCTGCACAAAACTGGAGAATGGCGCATGAGCGCGATCATAGAAATCGACCATCTGTCGAAGCAATATGACAGTGGCACCAAGGCGCTGGACGACGTGTCCCTGTCCATCGAGGAAGGCGAGATCATCGCCCTTCTGGGCCCGAACGGCGCGGGCAAGACGACGCTGATCTCGATCATCTGCGGGCTTGTGGTGCCCACGGGCGGGTCGGTCAGAGTCGGCGGCCACGACATCCGCACCGACTGGCGCGCCGCGCGCAAGATGATCGGCCTGGTGCCGCAGGAAATCGCGCTGGAGCCTTTTGAAAAGGTCATCAACTGCGTCCGCTTCACCCGCCGCCTTTACGGCATGCCCCCCGACGACGCCTATCTGGAACGCATCCTGCGGGCCCTGTCGCTGTGGGACAAGCGCGATGCGGCCACGCGCGAATTGTCGGGCGGCATGAAGCGCCGCGTGCTGATCGCCAAGGCCCTGTCCCACAACCCCAAGGTGCTGTTCCTGGACGAACCGACCGCAGGCGTCGACGTCGCGCTGCGCCGCGAGATGTGGGAGGTGGTGGGCGATCTGCGCCGCGAGGGCGTGACCATCATCCTGACCACCCATTACCTGGAAGAGGCCGAGGAAATGGCCGACCGCATCGGCGTCATCGCCAAGGGCCAGCTGCTGCTGGTCAAGCCCACCGCCCAGCTGATGGGCGAGTTCGGCCGCAAGACCCTGACCATCGAACTGGACGCGCCCTTGACCGGCATTCCTGCCGACATGGCCGATCCCAACCTGACGCTTTCCGCGGATGGTCGCCAGCTGGCCTTCGACTATGACACCAAGGCCGAACGCACCGGGATCGCCCGGCTGCTGGGGCAACTGGCCGCGCGCGACATCACCGTGCGCGACGTGTCCACCCGCCAATCCAGCCTGGAAGAGGTCTTCATCTCGCTGGTCAACGAATCGGAGGATGCGGCATGAGCATGGTCAACTGGCACGGCGTCTGGTCCATCTTCCACCACGAGATGATGCGCTTTTTCCGCACCATCTGGCAGTCGCTGGCATCGCCGGTGGTGTCGACGGTTCTGTATTTCGTGGTCTTCGGCGCGGCCATCGGCGGGCGCATCCAATCGGTCGAGGGCGTGCCCTATGGCGCCTTCATCGTGCCCGGCCTGATGATGCTGACGGTGCTGCAGCAGGCGGTCAGCAATGCCAGCTTCGGCATCTATTTCCCGAAATTCAGCGGCACGATCTATGAATACCTGGTCTCGCCCGTGGGCTGGATCGAGGTGACGTTGGGTTTTGTCGGCGCGGCCGCGGCCAAGGCGATCCTGATCGCGCTGGTGATCCTGCTGACCAGCTTTGCCTTCGTGGGCGTCCATATCCTGCACCCGTTCTGGATGATCGCGTTCCTGCTGCTCAGCGCGGTGGGCTTCAGCCTGCTGGGCTTCATCATCGGGCTGTGGGCCAAGAGCTTTGAGCAGCTGCAGATAGTGCCGATGATGGTCATCATGCCGCTGGTCTTTCTGGGCGGTGCCTTCTACTCGGCCAGCATGCTGCCACCCTTCTGGGGGGCCGTGGCCAAGCTGAACCCGGTGCTCTACCTGATCTCGGGGTTCCGTTGGGCCTTCTTCGGGCTTGCCGACGTGCCGGTGGGCGCGTCGCTGGTCGCGGTGGGGCTGATGGTGATCGTCTGTCTGGCGGTGATCCGCTGGATCTTTGCCACCGGCTGGCGCCTGCGCGAATAAGGGATCAGCGTTTCCGCAGGCTGTCGCAGATGCGGGCCTGCGGATCCAGCCGGACATAGTCCTGGGCGCTGATCTTCTGCATCTCCATCGACCGGTTCCAGCCGCCGAACCAGCGGTCGCGGATGCCGCCGCGATAAAAATTCCCCATGATCTGATCGACATAGGGCGGGATGATCTGGGTGCCCTTGATGCGCGGCGCGTGAAAGCCGATCGTCGCGCCGGGGCCCAGGCAGGCGCGCGGCAGGGTCGTCAGCATGGTGCAGGCCGACCGGCAATAACCGCGGATGCGGATGGTCTTGCCGGTCGCGTCCAGCTGGTTGCGGGTCTGGACCATCTGCAGCACGTTGCCGCCCCGGTCGTTCACGACATCGATGAACTGGCCCCGATGGGTGATCTCGGCATGGCCCGCCACCGGCAGGGCGGGGGGCAGCAGGGTCGTCAGGGCAAGGATCGCGGCGCGGGTGATGTTCATGCGCCCATGTTGCGCGACGGGCGTGCCAAGGGAAATCACGTTCCGGCGAAGCCTTACCTGATGCGCAGGGTCGCGCTGTCGCCCGCGCCCTTGTCCGAGGTGAAGCGCAGCTGATCGCCGTCGCGCACGACCAGCTGGCAGTTGCGCGGCCAGCTGCGGCTGCCCCAGGCCAGCGTCCGGCAGAACCAGCCACTGTCCCATGTCCAGTCGCCGCGGACATCGGACCCAAAGGCGCTGCCGCCGATGCGGCCGTCCGGCGTCACCACCAGCGTCACGCCGATGGTGGTCAGCCGGCGCTGATCGACAAGCGACAGGAATGCGTCGCGGCTGGTGATCCGTTCGGCCAGGGCGGGACCCGACAGCAGCGCGGTCAGGATCGCGGCAAGGCGCAGGGTATGGCGGGGCAGGGTGGGTCGCATGGGTCGGCACCTTCAACAAGACATCCCGTGATGTCGGCAGACACGTGCAGGAACGGCGAAAGTTGCAGGTCAGTTTCCCGCATGCGCCGTCTTTTCCCGCGCCCCCGAATCGCCTATATGCTGCCGATGCAAACAAATCCGCCCGATCTTCGCCCCGACCTTGCCCGTGCCCGCATCCCCGATGACCGTCCCGGTGATCGGCGCGACGGACAGCCGACCATCGGCATGGTCAGCCTTGGCTGCCCCAAGGCGCTGGTCGACAGCGAACGCATCCTGACCCGCCTGCGGGCCGAAGGGTACGCCATCAGCGCCGATTACCAGGGCGCGGATGCGGTGATCGTCAACACCTGCGGCTTTCTGGACAGCGCCAAGGCCGAAAGCCTGGATGCCATCGGCGAGGCGCTGGCCGAAAACGGCCGCGTCATCGTCACCGGTTGCCTGGGGGCGGAACCCGAATACATCACCGGCGCCCATCCCAAGGTGCTGGCCGTCACGGGGCCGCATCAATACGAACTGGTGCTGGATGCCGTCCACAAGGCCGTACCGCCGCAGCCCGATCCCTTCATCGACCTGCTGCCGGCCAGCGGGGTCAGCCTGACGCCGCGCCATTACAGCTATCTGAAGATCTCGGAAGGCTGCAATCACAAGTGCAAGTTCTGCATCATTCCCGACATGCGCGGCCGCCTGGTCAGCCGTCCCGCCCATGCCGTGGTGCGCGAGGCCGAAAAGCTGGTCGAGGCGGGGGTCAAGGAACTGTTGGTCATCAGCCAGGACACCAGCGCCTATGGCCTGGACCGCCGGCATGACACCGAACGCGGGCATCGCGCCCACATCACCGATCTGGCGCGCGACCTGGGGTCGCTTGGGGCCTGGGTGCGGCTGCATTACGTCTATCCCTATCCGCATGTGCGCGACCTGATCCCGCTGATGGCGGACGGGCTGATCCTGCCTTACATGGACATCCCCTTTCAGCATGCCCACCCGGATGTTCTGCGCCGCATGGCCCGCCCCGCGGCGGGCGCCAGGACGCTGGATGAAATCGCCGCATGGCGTGCGATCTGTCCCGACATCACCCTGCGTTCGACCTTCATCGTGGGTTACCCGGGCGAAACCGAGGCCGAGTTCCAGACACTGCTGGACTGGCTGGACGAGGCGCAGCTGGACCGGGTCGGGGCGTTCCAATACGAAAACGTCAAGGGCGCGCGGGCCAACGACCTGCCCGACCATGTCGACCCGCAGGTCAAGCAGGAGCGTTTCGAACGCTTCATGGAAAAGGCCCAGGCCATCAGCGCCGCCAAGCTGGCCGCCAAGGTCGGCACGCGGATCGAGGTGATCGTGGACAGCATCGACCAGGACGGCGCCACCTGCCGGACCAAGGCCGATGCGCCCGAGATCGACGGCAATCTTTTCATCGACGAAGGGTTTGACCACCTGAAGCCCGGTGATATCGTTCCCGTGACGGTGGACGAGGCCAGCGATTACGATCTGTGGGGGCATGTGTGAACCTGGATGCGCAGCTTGACTGGGACCCTCAAGGGAAACCTCGCAAGCCGCGCGTGATCGGCATCGGTGCCCAGAAGGCGGGCACCAGCTGGCTGTCGGAAATGCTGGCCCAGCACCCCAAGATCTGGACCCCGCCCTTCAAGGAGGTCCAGTTCTTCAACCACCGCTTCGTGCCCGAACATCGTCAATGGCTGCCCTGGCATTACCGCCGCAGCAAGGAAAACCTGATCAACAGGCATCTGGCGCGCAACCAGCCCATCGATCCGGATATGGGCAAATACCTGAAACGCGTCACCACCGGCGAGATGTTCACCGAGAAATGGTATCGCGCCATCTTTGCGCCTGCGCCCAAGGGCACGCGCCCCATCGACATCACGCCCGAATATTCGACCCTGCCCGACGAGGGCGTCGATTTCATGGCCGAATTCCTGCCCAATGCCCAGTTCATCTATATCCTGCGCCACCCTGTCGACCGGGCGGTGTCGCAGCTGAAGATGAACCTGCGGCGCGCGGGCCGCGATCCCGCCAGCCTGTCCGACTGGATGCGCGAGATCGAGGACCCCGTTCTGATGGATCGGGGCGATTACGCGGCCTATCTGCCGCGCTGGCAGGCGCGCTTTGGTCCCGACCGGCTGCTGGTGCTGCCCTTTGGCCGGATCGCCCGCGATCCCGAAGGGCTGCTGCGCCGGGTCGAGGCGTTCCTGGGGCTGCCCCCCGCCCCCTACAAGGGGTTGCACAAGAAGGTCTTCGCCTCGCCCGACGGCTTTGCGGTCCCCCCCGAGGCGCGCGCCGCGCTGCGCGACAAGCTGCAGCCGCAGTTCGATTTCCTCGAGGCGTCCATGGATGCGGACTTTCTTGCCGACATGCGCTGACCTTTCACCGGTCGGCATTTTCGCCTAAACAGCCCCATAACCTTTTCCAGGAGAATTCCCCATGGCGGCCTATCAGTTCGTCTATCACATGGACGGTGTGTCCAAGACCTATCCCGGCGGCAAGAAGGTCTTCGAGAACATCCGTCTGAACTTCCTTCCCGGCGTCAAGATCGGCGTCGTCGGCGTCAACGGCGCGGGCAAGTCCACCCTGCTGCGCGTGATGGCGGGTTGGGACAAGGATTTCACCGGCGAGGCCTGGGCCGCCAAGGGCGCGACCGTGGGTTACCTGCCGCAGGAACCGCAGCTGGACGAATCGCTGGACGTGCGGGGCAACGTCATGCTGGGCGTGGCGGCGAAAAAGGCGATCCTGGACCGCTATAACGACCTGGCGATGAACTACTCGGACGAGACCGCCGAGGAGATGGCCGCGTTGCAGGACCAGATCGACGCGGAAAACCTGTGGGACCTGGACAGCCAGATCGACGTGGCGATGGAGGCCCTGCGCTGCCCGCCCGACGACGCGGATGTCACGACCCTGTCGGGCGGCGAAAAGCGCCGCGTCGCGCTGTGCAAGCTGTTGCTTGAGGCGCCCGACATGCTGCTCTTGGATGAACCGACCAACCACCTGGACGCGGAAACCATCGCTTGGCTGCAAAAGCACCTGATCGAATACAAGGGCACGATCCTGACCGTGACCCACGACCGCTATTTCCTGGACGACATCACCAGCTGGATCCTGGAACTGGATCGCGGCCGCGGCATCCCCTATGAGGGCAACTATTCCGCCTGGCTGGAACAGAAGGCCAAGCGTCTGGAGCAGGAGAGCCGCGAGGACAAGTCCAAGCAGAAGGTGCTGGAGCGCGAACTGGAATGGATCCGCGCCGGCGCCAAGGCGCGCCAAGCGAAATCCAAGGCCCGGATCAACGCCTATAACGAACTGGCCGGCCAGTCCGAACGCGACAAGCTGACCCGCGCCCAGATCATCATCCCGAACGGCGAACGCCTGGGCGGCAAGGTGATCGAGGTCGAGGGCCTGAAGAAGGCCATGGGCGACAAGCTGCTGATCGAGAACCTGGATTTCGGCCTGCCGCCCGGCGGCATCGTCGGCGTCATCGGCCCGAACGGCGCGGGCAAGTCGACGCTGTTCCGCATGCTGACCGGCAACGAACAGCCCGACGAAGGCACGATCACCTGGGGCGACACGGTGCATCTGTCCTATGTCGACCAGTCCCGCGACGCGCTGTCGGACACCAAGACCGTCTGGGAGGAGATCAGCGGCGGGGCCGAGCAGATCCAGCTGGGCGACGCGCAGATGAACAGCCGCGCCTATGCCAGCGCCTTCAACTTCAAGGGCGGCGATCAGCAGAAGAAGGTCGGCCAGCTGTCGGGCGGTGAACGCAACCGCGTCCACATGGCCAAGCTGCTGAAATCGGGCGGCAACGTGCTGCTGCTGGACGAACCGACCAACGACCTGGACGTGGAAACGCTGCAGGCGCTGGAAGCGGCGCTGGACGATTTCGCAGGCTGCGCGGTCATCATCAGCCACGACCGCTTCTTCCTGGACCGTCTGTGCACGCATATCCTGGCCTTCGAGGGCGATGCCCATGTCGAATGGTTCGAAGGCAATTTCCAGGCCTATGAAGAAGACAAGATCCGCCGCCTTGGCCCGGATTCGGTCGAACCCAAGCGCGTGAAATACAAGAAATTCACCCGCTGATCCGATCCCGGATCGGGGTGACATGGGGCTGCCGCTTGTCGGCAGCCCTTTTTCATGGGCACGGCAGGTTCGTGCAGACCATGGCCGCGGCCATGAAAAAAGCCGCCCCGAAGGGCGGCTTTCGCGTCAGGCCGGGACCGCCGAAGCGGCCCGTTCCCGATCAGAAGTGATAGGACGCGCGGACCTGCACCATGTCGGTGTCCAGGTCCAGGCCGTCGACGTTGTCGACATCGCTGAAGTCCTGCTTGGTGTACTCGGCGCCGACGGTGAACATCTCGGTGACCTTGTAGTCGGCACCGATGCCATAGGTGACGTCGGTTTCCGACAGATCGTCATCGCCCGAGATATGCGCGGCGCCCAGGGTGACGTAGGGCAGGAAGCGGCCCAGGTCATAGCCGGCACGTGCGCGCAGACGGGTCAGGTCGGCATCGCCGCCATCGTTGTCCAGATCGACCTTGTTGTAGTCGAGTTCGCCACCCAGGACGTACTTGCCGAAATCGTGGTTGTAACCACCGTGCACACCGTAGGCGTCGAAATCGGTATCGGCTTCTTCACCGTCGAACGAGACGGTGGCTTCGCCCTGGCCGTACTGCAGACCAGCATAGAAACCGGACCAGTCCGAAGCGTCCATCGTCACGACGGGGGCGACTTCGACGGGGGCTGCCTCGACGACGGGGGCGGTATAGCCGCCTGCGTTGGTTGCGCCAGCTGCGATCAGGGATGCAATAGCTGCGGTAACGAATTTCATGATAGTCTCCAAACTCTCGTTGTGAGGCTGATCTAGTCCCCTCATCTGGCGGATTGAAGATCGCCCCGCCGGGCGTTGGCCGGGGCCGTGTCGCAGGCGCAACCACGACGATGTGATGGACCCGTGATCGTCAAATGCCTTTACGTCAGCTTTTCGGCATGCCGCAGGGCGACAGCGCCCTTGGCGGTGCGGGGGTCGCTGCGATGCAGGGCGCGATGAATCATCAAAAAGCAGCCCATTTCCCAAAGAATCCGCCTGTTCCGATCCTTCGCTTGCCTGTCGCGGGCAGGATGCCGAAGGACGCTCCGCCATGCTCACGCCCTTGGGAAAGCGCTTGAGATGCATGGCGAAAACCGGGGATGCGGGCGGCGGATGGCGCATTTTCCTGCCGGAATGTGACAGGGCAAGACTTGCACTTGCTGCAAATCGAGAGACGCGATCGCGGGTCAGCGCACCTTGCCGGTAAAGCCCGGAGGGCGCCTGACGATCCACTCCAGAAAGCGCGCCATGTCGGGATGGGCGCGCAGGGCCGCGACAGTGTTCAGGTTCCGCGCCAGTTCGGTTTCCTTGAAGGTCTTGTGGATGGTCTTGTGGCAGATGTGGTGCAGCAGCACGGTTTCACCGCGCTTGCCGCCGCGCAGCTTGGGGATCAGGTGATGGCGGCTTTGCGGGACATCGGAGGGAATGGGGCGGTCGCAGAGGGGACAGATCGGGTCCGGGGTCCGCGTCTCTGACGCCAACGTGACATCGGCGGGATCAGGGCGTGGTTTACGCATGCGACGACCTTCGGTTAGCTGGTCCCCATATGATCCCGCCCTCCGCGAAAGGACAACCCATGCTGACCCGCCGCCTGATCCTGGCCAGCGCCGGTGCCACTGCCGCCCTTGGCGTGCTGCCGGCCGCCGCCGCCGCCGAACGCGACAATCCCATGCCCGAGGATCTGCGCAAATCGCTGGAACGCGATCCGACCGCACCCGTCCTGGGCAATGGCGACGGCAACATCACCCTGTCCGAGTTCTTCGACTATAACTGTCCCTATTGCCGCAAGATGGTGCCGCTGATGTCGCAGCTGGTGCGCGAGGATCCGCAGCTGCGGCTGGTGCATCGCGAATGGCCCGTCTTCGGCGCGGATTCGGAATTCGCCGCCAAGGCGTCGCTGGCGTCGTTGAAGCAGGGCAAATACTGGCAGCTTCACGCCGCGCTGATGACCATGGAGGGTCGCGCCGAGGAGGCCAGCGTCATGCGGATCGCCCGGCAGGTCGGTCTGGACGAGGCCCGCCTGCGCGAGGACATGCAGGGCCCGGACCCCGAACGCCATGTCACCATGAGCTTCCTTCTGGGCGATCACATGGGCCTGCGCGGCACGCCCAGCTTCATCTGCGGCGATGAGGTCGTCTTCGGCGAGATGGACCTCCAGGAATTGCGCGACCTGGTGGCCCGCGGGCGCCAGACCCTGGGCGTCGTCTAGCGCGCGCCCCAGGCCGCGTCCTGCATTTCACGAAGGCGGCTGGCGGTGCGTTCAAACTCGAAGCTGCCCTCGCCTTCGTTATACAGCTGTTCGGGTTCGTCGGCGGCGCTGGCGATCAGGCGGACCTTGGCCTCATAAAGGGCATCGACCAGCGTGACAAAGCGCTTGGCCTCGTTGTAGTTCGACCCCGACAGGCGCGGCACGCCGTCCATCAGCAGCACGTCGACCGCCCGCGCCACGGCCAGGTAATCGGCGGGTCCGAGCGGCTTGTCGCACAGATCCCAGAAGCTGGCCCGCGCCACGCGGCCCGCATGGGCGGGCAGTTCGACCTGGCGGCCCTTGACCTCGATCCGCAGGGGTTCGGGGGTGGCATCGCCCGTCAGATCCGCCCAGATGGCGTCCAGGCTGGTACGGGCCTGCGCATTGGCAGGCGTGAACCAGACCTGCCCCCCGGCGCTGCGGTTCTGGCGGTAATCGGTCTTGCTGTCCAGGCAGGTGACCTGCATGCGTTCGCGGATCAGGTCGATGAAAGGCAGGAACAGCTGGCGGTTCAGCCCGTGCTTGTACAGATCCTCGGGGATGCGGTTCGATGTGGTGACGACGACGACGCCCTGTTCGAACAGCACCTGGAACAGGCGCCCCACGATCATCGCATCGGCGATGTCAGTGATCTGCATTTCATCGAAGCACAGCAGCCGCACCTGCGCGGCGACCTGCATGGCGACGGGGCGGACGGTGTCCTGATCGCCGCGCTTGCGGGCCTCGTCCAGTCCGGCCTGGATTTCCTGCATGAATTCGTGGAAATGCACGCGCCGATGGGGGATGTCGCCTGCGGCCTCGGCCATCAGATCCATCAGCATCGACTTGCCGCGCCCGACGCCACCCCACAGATACAGCCCCTTGACCGCCGGGGCAGGGGCCGCGTTGCCCACGCCCAGAAAGGCCCGCCATGTCGAGCGTTTGGGGGCTGTCTGGGGGGCTTCGGCCATCTCGGCCAGCACGCGGTCCATCTGGGGCAGGACAGCTTCCTGCGCAGGATCGGGCCGCAGCACCCCTTCGGTCACGCGTTGGCGGTAAAGATCGCTGACCTGGCCCATGCTTGTTCCCTTCCTGACGGCCAAAGACCTGCCACAGGGGCGGCGGCGCCCGCAAGGGGCCATCGCGCTTGACCGGATGGCGGGGGGCGGGCAAACCCGAAGGGAAATCCCTTGCAGGTGCGACCGCCCATGATCCGACCCGATACGCTTGCCGATCTGCCCGTGCTGTTCGTGATGGCGGCGCGCCCCGAATACGGCCCCGCCCTGCAGGCCCGCATCACGCCCCTGATGACCGGCATCGGCCCGGTCGAGGCCGCGGTGCAATTGACCGCCGCATTGGCGGGAATGGCCGAAAAGCCGCGGCTGGTCGTGTCCCTGGGGTCGGCGGGATCGGCGCGGCTGGCGCAGACGCAGGTCTATCAGGTGGGGTCGGTGGCCTATCGCGACATGGATGCCTCGGCGCTTGGGTTCGAGCGTGGCTGCACGCCGCTGCTGGATCTGCCCGCCGTGGTCGATCTGCCGCACCGCATCCCGGGCATCCCCGTGGCCAGCCTGGCCACCGGCGCCAGCATCGTCAGCGGCGCGGGCTATGGCGGCATCGTCCAGGACATGGTCGACATGGAAACCTTTGCCATCCTGCGCGTCTGCCAGCATTTCGACCTGCCCCTGATCGGGCTGCGCGGCATTTCCGACGGGGCCGAGGATCTGCGCGGCCTGTCGGACTGGACGCAATACCTGGAGATCATCGACGGCAGGCTGGCAGAGGCCATCGACGCGCTGGAAGGCGCGCTGGCCCGTGGCGACATCCGGGTATGACGAAGCGTCCGCTTGTCCTTTGACGGCACCCGCCCTACACCGAAATCCCCGCAAGACAGGCAGGAACAGGCAATGAGACGCGGCGCAAGCACCACCGAAGACCGCCCCACCAGCAGGAAGGTGGGCGCGCTTGGCGCGTTGTGGCCCTTTGTGCGACCCTATCGGCTGCAGGTGGTGCTGGCGCTGCTGGCCTTGGCCTGCACATCCGGGATCAGCCTGATCCTGCCCCTGGCCGTGCGACGGGTCGTGGATAATTTCGACGATGGCGCGGGCCTGCTGGACACATATTTCGGGGCGGCGCTGATCATCGTGGCGCTGCTGGCCCTGGGGACGGCGGCGCGCTATTTCTTCGTCACGCGGCTTGGCGAACGGGTCGTGGCCGATATCCGCAAGGCCGTCTATGGCCGCGTGATCACCCTGTCGCCTGCCTTCTTCGAACGCGTCATGACCGGGGAAATCCTGTCGCGCATCACCACCGACACCACGCTGATCCAGTCGGTCGTCGGATCGTCGCTGTCGATCGCGCTGCGCAACATGCTGATCCTGGTGGGGGGAATGGCGCTCCTGGCCTGGACGTCGCTGAAGCTGACGGCGCTGGTCCTGCTGATCGTGCCGGCGATCCTGATCCCGATCATCGTGCTGGGCCGCCGGCTGCGCGCGCTGTCTCGGGCCAACCAGGACTGGATCGCCGTATCATCCGGCACCGCGTCCGAGACGCTGCTGGCCGCGCAGACGGTCCAGGCCTATACCCACGAGGCGCGCAGCATCGCCCGTTTCGACACCGTCACCGAACAAAGCTTCGACGTCGCGCTGACCCGCATACGCACCCGCGCGATCATGACAGCCATCGTCATCTTCCTGATCTTTGCTGGTGTCATCGGCGTCCTGTGGATCGGCGCACGCGACGTGCGCGAAGGGGTGATGACGGCGGGGCAGTTGGTGCAGTTCGTGATCTATGCGATCCTTGTGGCCAGCTCGACCGGGGCCCTGTCGGAAATCTGGGGCGAATTGCAGCGCGCCGCCGGGGCGACCGAACGCCTGGCCGAACTGCTGTCGGCCGATGACGCGCTGAAGGACCCGGCGCATCCGGTGGCCATCCCCCGGCCCCTGCGTGGAGAGATCGCGTTGCAGGGCGTCAGCTTCCGCTTTCCGACCCGCCCCGACGCGCCCGCGCTGGACGGCATCGACCTGACCATCCGCCCCGGCGAGACCGTGGCGCTGGTCGGCCCTTCGGGGGCGGGCAAGACGACGGTGATCCAGCTGATCCAGCGTTTCTGGGACCCGGTGCAGGGTCGCGTGACGCTGGACGGGGTGGATCTGCGCGACATGACCCGCACCGATTTCCGTGAACAGATGGCGCTGGTGCCGCAGGACCCGGTGATCTTTGCGGCCTCGGCAGCAGACAACATCCGTTTGGGCAAGCCCGACGCCTCGGACGCGCAGGTGATCGCGGCGGCGAAGGCGGCCCATGCCCATGACTTCATCGTGGGGCTGCCGCAGGGCTATGACACCCCGCTTGGGGAACGCGGCGTGATGCTGTCGGGCGGCCAGCGCCAGCGGGTGGCGATCGCCCGCGCCATCCTGCGCGACGCCCCCGTGCTGCTGCTGGACGAGGCGACCAGCGCGCTGGACGCGGAATCGGAATCGCTGGTCCAGACCGCCGTGAACCGCCTGGCCGAAGGGCGCACCACCATCGTCGTGGCCCACCGCCTGGCCACCGTCAAGAAGGCCGACCGCATCATCGTGCTGGACCAGGGCCGCATCGTGGCGCAGGGCACGCATGAGGACCTGGTGGCGCAGGGCGGGCTTTATGCGCGGCTGGCGCGGATGCAGTTCACCGATGGTCCGCAGGCCAGCGATGCGGCCTGAGGCGCGCTATTTCTCGGCCGCATAGACGGCGGCCCAGTATTGCGTCCGGCCATCGGCGCCGATCGCGCGCCCGATGCCGAAATCCTTCACCTGCGGGATCAGGATATTGGCCCGATGGCCGGGCGAGTTCTGCCACTCGGTCAGCACGCGCGTGGTGTCGAAGGGGCCGGCGGCGATGTTTTCGGCGGTGATGCGGGTGTCATAACCGCGGGCCTTGACCCTTGCGCCCGGCCCCGATGTCGAGGACCCCTGATGGGACATCTGACCGCGACGGGCCATGTCGCAGGCGTGTCCGGCCGCAACCTGCGCCAGCAGGCTGTTGGCCCGCACCGGGGACAGGCCGGCGGCAACGCGCGCGCGGTTCGTGGCGGCGGCGCCGGTGGCGTTCAGCGCGCTGTCGGTGCCCTTGCAGCTGACGGCGCCGGAGGCGGCATCATCGCCCGAAGGCGGCGTGCCCTGGGTGCAGGCGACAAGCGCCAGGGCGGAAATCGGGGCGATCAGACGGGTCAGTTTCAAGGGCATGGGCTTTTCTTTCACTGTGGCGGCAGGCTTCTGAACCAGATTGCAAGGCACAATCAACGGTTGCAACCGTGCAGGATCGGCGGTTTTTTTCCGAGGGTTTTGCATCCGGATCGATAAAATTGCGTTAAGTGTTTGGGCCGAAAGGCCCATCAACCATGCAAGAGGTGACAGAATGGCTTTGTGGGAATTCGTGAAAGACGCCGGCAAATCGGTGTTCGGCAAGGCCGAGGCCGCGACGCCTCCCGCGCCCAAGGAGGCCAAACCCGCAGATTCGGCCCCCAAGGCCGCCGTGCCGTCGGAGACCGACCGCAAGGTCGCGGCGCTCAAGGATGAGCTGCGCGCCCTGGGCATGGATGGCAGCGACGTCCATCTGCGCCTGCGCGGCGATACGGTCGTGCTGGAAACCAGGGAAGCCACCCGCGAGCAGATGGAAAAGCTGATCCTGGCGGTCGGCAACATCGAAGGCATCGCCAATGTCGAGGCCGACCTGCCCGAGGCCGAGAACCCGCCCGTCTTCCACACCGTCAAGAAGGGCGAGACGCTGTCGGGCATCGCCAAGCAGCATCTTGGTGACGCCAACCAGTACAACGCCATCTTCGACGCCAACCGCCCGATGCTGAGCGACCCCGACAAGATCTATCCCGGGCAGGTCCTGCGCATCCCCGCGAAGGGCTGAGGCCCGCCCCGTCGGGCCGCCATTCCCGCGAACGCCGCGTCGCCCCATCGGGTGACGCGGCGTTTTGACCCATTCCTGCGCCGCTTGATCTTGCCCGGAGAGGTCAATTCGGACCATCCTGCGCAGAAGGGAGGGGCCGTGTGATGCGGCCCGCGAAGGAGGAAATGATGGGCAAGTTCAGCAACTACGCGGATCGCGACCGGGTCGAGGCAGAGGGGGATTACGCGTCCCGCGACCTGCCCGTCACGCTTTACGATTTCGTGGCCAGAACGGCGTCGCGCTTTCCGGACCGTCCCGCGATCTCGTTCCAGTTGCTGTCGGGTCCCCGCGATCCGTCCACCACGCTCAGCTGGAAGAAACTGCTGGAGCGGGTCACCGAAACCGCCAACCTGTTCCGCAGCCTGGGTGTCGGACCGAAAGACACCGTCGCCTATCTGCTGCCCAACAGCATCGAGACGCCCGTGGTGTTGCTGGCCGGGGCGACGGCGGGGATCGTCAACCCGATCAACCCCTTGCTGGATTCCAGCCAGATCGCAGGCATCCTGCGCGAAACCGGCGCCAAGGTGCTGGTCACGCTGAAGCCCTTTCCCAAAACCGATGTGGCCCAGAAGGCGGCCGAAGCGGTGGCCCATGCCCCCGGCGTCACCCATATCGTCCAGATCGACCTGAACCGGCACCTGCGCGGGTTGAAGCGGTTCATCGTCCCGCTGATCCGTCCCAAGGTGAAGACCCGCCACCACGCCAAGGTTCTGGATTTCGAAGCCGCCGCCAGCGCCCAGAATCACCGCCGCCTGGATTTCGACCTGCCGCAGCAGGATCGCGTCGCCGCCTATTTCCACACCGGCGGCACCACCGGCACCCCCAAGGTCGCGCAGCACAAATATTCCGGCATGATCTATAACGGCTGGCTGGGCGGCGAATTGCTGTTCGATGAAACCGACGTGCTGATGTGTCCGCTGCCGATGTTCCACGTCTTTGCCGCCTATCCGGTGCTGATGGCCTGCATCGCGTCGGGCGCGCATCTGGTGATGCCGACGCCGGCGGGTTATCGCGGCGACGGGGTCTTCGACAATTTCTGGAAGCTGATCGAACGCTGGCAGGCGACCTTCCTGATCACCGTGCCGACGGCCATTGCGGCGCTGATGCAGCGCCCGGTCAATGCCGATGTCAGTTCGCTCAAGACGGCGATTTCCGGCTCGGCGCCCCTGCCGATCGAGCTTTACAACCGGTTCAAGGCCGCCACGGGGGTCGAGATCGCCGAAGGTTACGGCCTGACCGAGGCCACCTGCCTTGTCAGCTGCAACCCGGTGGACGGGTTGAAGAAGGTCGGATCGGTCGGGATTCCCTTGCCCTATACCGATGTCAGGATCCTGCATCACGACGAACAGGGCAACGCCACCGATTGCGGCATCGACATGGTGGGCGAGATCTGCGTGTCGAACCCCGGGGTCTTTCCCGGTTCGACCTATACCGAGGCCGACAAGAACCATAAGCTGTTTTCGCGCGACCGCTATCTGCGCACGGGCGATCTGGGGCGGATCGATGCCGACGGCTATCTGTGGATCACCGGGCGGGCCAAGGACCTGATCATCCGCGGCGGTCACAACATCGACCCCGCCGAGATCGAGGAAGGGCTGCTGTCGCACCCTGCCGTGGCCTTCGTGGGCGCCATCGGCCAACCCGACAGTTTCGCGGGTGAACTGCCATGCGCCTATGTCGAGCTGGTCGCGGGGGCCGAGGTCGGCATCGACGAACTGAACGAACATGCCAGGACCCATATCCACGAACGCGCGGCCATCCCCAAGCATATCGAGATCCTGCCCGAACTGCCCAAGACCGCCGTCGGCAAGATCTTCAAACCCGATCTGCGCCGCCTTGCCATCAAGCGCGTCTATGACGCCGCCCTGAAGGACACCGGCAGCCATGTCGTCGAGGTGCGCGAGGACAAGAAGCGCGGGCTGGTGGCCATGCTGTCGCGCGACGGAAAGGCCGATGAGGCCAAGGTCAAGGAGACCCTGGGCCAGTTCACCTGCGCATGGGATTGGGCATAGGGGCCGCGGCCCCTTACCCGTTTTCCCGCAGCACCCGCCCCGCCAGATACAGCGATCCGCAGATCAGGATGCGCGCCGAGGGAGCATCCGCCACGATCGCGCGGATGGCATCGGCTGCATCCGTCGCGGTCCGGGTGGTCATGCCGACCTGGCGCGCGGCATCGGCGGTGTCGCGGGCGGGCAGGGTGTTCGGTTCGCCGGGAATGTCGATGGCCGTCAGGCTGGCCGCATGACCCGCCAGCGGACGCAGATAGCCGGTGACGTCCTTGGTGTTCAGCATGCCGCAGACCAGATGAGTGGGGCGGGGCGGCATGGCCGCCAGGGTCGCCGCGACCGCCTCGCCTCCGGCGGGGTTGTGACCGCCATCCAGCCACAGCTGGGCATCGGGACCGGCCAGATCGACCAGCGGACCGCGATGCAGCTGCTGCATCCGGGCGGGCCATTCGGCCTGCGTCACGGCGGCCAGCGCCATTTCCTCGGTCGCGCCCAGCTGACGCAGGGCGGCCAGCGCGGTGCCGGCATTCTGGACCTGGTGATCGCCGATCAGGTTGGGCAGGGGCAGGTCCCACAGCCCGTGATCGTCCTGAAAGACCATCCCGTCGCGGTCGCGTTGGATCATCCAGTGCTGACCATGCGCGATCAGCGGCGCGGTCAGCCCCTGGGCCTTGGCCTCGATCACCTGCAGGGCCTCATCCTGCTGGGGGCCGACGATGCAGGGGACCTGACGCTTGATGATGCCGGCCTTTTCGCCCGCGATCAGGGGCAGGGTATCGCCCAGATATTGGGTGTGGTCGATGCTGACCGGCGTGATGACCGTCAGGGCCGGATGGTCGATCACATTCGTCGCGTCCAAGCGTCCGCCCAGGCCCACCTCCAGCAGGGTGTAATCGGCCGGGGTCCGTGAAAAGGCCAGAAAGGCGGCGGCGGTCGTGATCTCGAAGAAGGTGATCGGCTGGCCGTCATTGGCGGCCTCGCATTCCTCCAGCGCGGCGGCCAGCGCATCTTCGCTGATCAGGTCCCCCGCCAGTCGAATGCGTTCATGAAAATGCGCCAGGTGCGGCGAGGTATAGGCATGGACGCGCTGGCCCCCGGCCTGCAACCCTGCGCGGATCATCGCTTGGGTGCTGCCCTTGCCATTGGTGCCCGCGATGTGGATTACCGGCGGGATATGGCGTTCGGGATTGCCCAAGGCCGCCAGCAGCCGCTGCATGCGGTCCAGCGACAGGTCGATGACCTTGGGGTGCAACGCCATCAGGCGGGCAAGGATGGCGTCGGATTGGCTCATGGCTGATAACGCCGGGGGCAGCCCCCGGGCCCCCGGGATATGTGGTCACGAATGTCGGATCAGTCGGCCTTGATCAGGTCCTGCGGAATGGCGGGCGCCTCGACTGTGGGCGCGGGCAGGTCGGCGCGCGTGGGTGCGGGCAGGCCGCCCAGCATGCGCAGGATCGAGACCAGCTCGTCGCGCATCTTGCTGCGATGGGTCACGCGATCCAGCATGCCGTGTTCCAGCAGGTATTCGGCGCGCTGGAACCCTTCGGGCAGTTTCTCGCGGATGGTCTGTTCGATGACGCGGGGGCCTGCAAAGCAGATCAGCGCGTTGGGTTCGGCGATGTGGATGTCGCCCAGCATGGCATAGCTGGCGGTGACGCCGCCCGTGGTCGGGTGGGTCAGCACGACGATATAGGGGATGCCCGCTTCCTTCAGCATCTCGACGGCGACGGTCGTGCGGGGCATCTGCATCAGCGACAGGATGCCTTCCTGCATGCGCGCCCCGCCGGCGGCCGAAAACAGCACCAGCGGCTTGCGGGTCTGGACCGCGCGTTCGGCGGCGGCGATGATGGCGTTGCCGACATACATCCCCATCGATCCGCCCATGAAGCTGAAATCCTGGCCCACGGCGATGACGGGGGTGCGGCCCATTTCGCCTTCGGCCACCAGCATCGCCTCTTTCTCGCCGGTCTTGCGTTGGGCGGCCTTCATGCGGTCGGGATATTTCTTCTGGTCGCGGAAATGCAGCGGGTCGGCGACGGGCTCGGGGACCTTCACTTCCAGGAAGGCGCCGCCATCGAACATCGCGGTAAAGCGTTCGCGCGGCGTGATCGCCATGTGATGGTCGCAATTCGTGCAGACGTTCAGATTGTCCGCCAATTCGCGGTGAAACAGCATCGTTCCGCATTCGGGACATTTCGTCCACAGGTTCTCGGGCACTTCGCGGCGCGAGAAGAGCGAGTTGATATGCGGGCGGACGTAGTTGGTGATCCAGTTCATCGCGGACGGCCTTGGCTGTTTCAGCCCTTCAGATAGGCCGCGACGCGGGGAATTGCAATTACCCGGTGCCGCAAGGATGATGCGCGCCATGTGGGCGACGATCTTCTTTCTGATGCACAGCGCGTTGTCGCTGGCGATCATCGTGCGGGTGCTGTTGCGCCCGCGTATGGAACCGTCGGTCCGGCTGGTCTGGATCATGGTGGTCGAGGCCGTGCCGCTGGTGGGCGTCATCGCCTATCTGCTGTTCGGCGAGATCCGCATGAATCACGCCGAGGTTCAGCGCATGGCCGACGTGCGCGACCGGCTGACCGGCATGTGGACCAACAGCCCCGCCCAGCTGCGCGATCCGCCCGACCATGCCCAACCGGTGATCGCGGCCAATGAATCGGTGGGCGGGATGGCGGCGCTGACCGGCAACCGGATGTCGCTGATGTCCGAAGGGGATGACGCGATCGACCGCATCATCAGCGCCATCGACCGGGCCACCGATCACGTCCACCTGCTGTTCTATATCTGGCTGCCCGACATCAGCGGGACCAAGGTGGCCGAGGCGATCATCCGCGCCGAGGGGCGCGGCGTGCAATGCCGGATCATCGTCGATGCGCTTGGGTCGCGCGGCCTGGTACGGTCGCCCCTGTGGGGCCGGATGGAGCAGGCGGGCGCGGAATGCGTGACGGCCTTTCCCTGGGGGTTGCCCTTCATCAGCGTGCTGTTCCAGCGGCTGGACCTGCGCAACCACCGCAAGATCGTGGTGATCGACAACCGTCTGGCCTTCACCGGCAGCCGCAACTGCGCGGATGCGGCCTTTGCCGTCAAGGCGCGCTTTGGCCCCTGGGTCGATCTACTGGTGCAGGTCGAAGGACCGGTCGTGCGCCAGCTGCAATCGGTCTTTCTGGGCGACTGGATGAGCTATACCGGACGCGACCTGGGTCACATGCTGCAACTGGTGCCGGCCGTGCCGGATGGCCAGACGGTGGGCCAGGTGGTGGCGACCGGACCGGACCTGCGCGCCGGCAGCGTGTCGGACTGCATGGCGGGGATGCTGCATGCTGCGCGGCACAATGTCGTCGTGACCACGCCCTATTACGTGCCCGACGCGGCGCTGGATGCGGCGATCCGGGCGGCGGCGCGGCGCGGGGTCCAGGTGACCATGATCCTGCCCGCCCGCAACGACAGCCTGATCGTGGGGGCGACGGCGCAGGGTTTCTATTACGGTCTGCTGGCGGCGGGGGTGCGGCTGATGCTGTTCGAACCGGGGTTGCTGCATGCCAAGGTGATGACCGTCGACGGGCGCATGGCGATGCTGGGCAGCGCCAATCTGGACCGTCGCAGCTTCGAGCTGAACTATGAGGTCAACATGGCCATCTTCGACCCCGACCTGGTGGGCCAGCTGGATGCGCGCCAGGCCAGCTATGTCGCCCGCGCCCGTCCCATCACCCTGGACCAGGTCCGAGGCTGGAGCCTGCTGCGCCGCCTGCGCAACAATTTGATGGCACTGGCAGCGCCCCTTCTGTGACCGGTCAGACGGGCAGGGCGGTGCGGTATTTCGTCTGGCGCAGCACGAAATGCGTCACCGTGCTGCGGATGATGCCCAGGGGCAGCATCCGGCGCATCAGGAAATGTTCCAGCCCTTCGGGATTGGCGGCGACGATCTTGAGCTGGTAATCCGAGGTGCCGGTGATGGTGGCGCATTCCATGATCTGATCCTCGGACTGGACGAAGCGGTCGAAGCGGGCCAGCGTCGCCTCGGTATGATCCAACAGTGAGACCTGCACATGCGCCATCGCGTGCAGCCCTGCCTTGGCGGGCGCGACGATGGCCACCTGCCGTTCGATCACGCCCTCCTCGGTCAGGCGGCGCAGCCTGCGCCAGGCGGGCGAGGCCGACAGCCCCGCCGCGTCGGCCAAAGCTTGGGTCGAGAGGGTCGCGTCATCCTGCAGCAGGCGCAGGATGCGGCGGTCGATATCGTCAAGCGGGGGCATGCTGTGCCTTTTGTGGGTAAAAAGCAGGAATCATATGCCCCAGAATGCACTGCGGCACGCATATCCGGCAAGGTTTTTCCCATCCCTTCGGTAATCTGGACCAAAGGGAGGATATGTCATGCCGAAATCGACCGAATATGACGCCAAGCACCCCGACGCGGATGGCTTCATCGCCTATGACGCCGAGGAGGATGCCGTCTGGCGCGACCTTTACGCCCAGCAGCTGCCCGCCGTGCGCCGCCACATGGCCACCCCCTATCTGCGGGGGCTGGAGCTGTTGCAGATGTCCGCCGACCGGGTCCCGCAATGCCCCGACATCTCGGCCCGGCTGGGCGGGCTGACCGGCTGGCGGGTCGAACCGGTGCCGGCGCTGATCGGGTTCGGCAAGTTCTTCGGGATGCTGGCCGACAAGGCCTTTCCCGCCGCCAGTTTCATCCGCAAGCGCAAGCATTTCGACTATATCGAGGAACCCGACATCTTCCACGAGATCTTTGGCCACACGCCCTTGCTGACCGATCCGGCCTTCGCGGGGTTCAGCCAGGCGATCGGACAGGCGGGCACGCGTTGCGACAAGGCCGATTACGCCTGGCTGATCCGCCTTTACTGGTTCTCGATCGAATTCGGGCTGATGCGGCAGGATGGCGAATTGAAGGCCCTGGGCAGCGGGCTTGCCAGTTCGGTGACCGAACTGCCCTGGTCGCTGTCGGGCCAGCCGGAGCTGCGGCCCTTTGACGTGATCGACATCCTGCGCACGCCTTACCGGATCGACATCCACCAGCCGGTCTATTTCGTGATAGAAGACTTGGACGATCTGTTCGCCGCCGCCCGCCGCGACCTGCTGGCCGATGTGGCCCAGGCCCGCCGTCTGGGGCTGCACGCGCCGAAATATCCGCCCAAGACCGCAGCCTGAAAGGACGCCGCCATGACCACCTGCAATCTTGCCGACAAGACCTGCGAACCCTGCGCGGGGGGCATCGCCCCCTTCGATGCGGCCACCGCGCACGACCGCGTCGCCCAGCTGACCGACTGGACCCTGTCCGATGACGCGACGCAGATCACCCGCCGTTTTGCCTTTAAGGGCTTCGCCAAGGCGGTCGAGATGGCGAACCTGGCCGCCTGGCTGGGCAACAAGCAGGGCCACCACCCCGACATCGCCTTCGGCTGGGGCTATTGCGCCGTCACCTTCACCACCCACGAGGCCGGCGGCCTGACCGAAAACGACCTGATCTGCGCCGCCCGTCTGGACGCGCTGGTCGCCTGACAGGCGCGTTGGCCGCGAGAGACTTGTTCCGATCCCCATCTGCCGCTATTCCTTGGGGGATGGTGTAAGGGGCTGTAACGGATGACGGTTCGCCCGGTGACAGCCTTTCGGCCTGTCCTTGCGAAGGCGGCCATCGGCGGATGTCGCGGTTCCCGCGGCGCGGCCCCGAGACTGGCGATCGAACGGGGGCATCGTGCATGGCGCGTCTTGAAACTGGCTGGATTTCGCGACGCATCCGCGCCCGTGCCGCCCGGCAATGGCAGCGCCTGCTGGACAAGGCCCAACGCCGCCGCGGTGCCGTCCCCGACGAATTGCGCGACGAGGCCCGCGACCTTCAGCAGGTGCTGACCCGTTATCTGCACACCATCGAAATCCGGTCGCTTGGCAGCCGCGATTCCCTGTCGCGGATGGAATTGCCCGCCGGCACCGACTGGCGCTGGCGCCCCGAGATCTTGCGCGCCCGCAACGCGATGCCCGCGCTGGTCGCCCCGGTCAGCGGGCGCTGGCTGTCCGACGAGGTGGCGCTGTTTCACGACTGCCCGCAGCGGGCGGTCATCCTGCGCCAGATGCGCAACCGCCGTGCCACCGACCTGTCGGATTACGCCCTGGCGCTGGAGGTGATGGGTTTCGAGGGCAGTTTCCTGTCCTTTTCGCTGGGGCTGCCGCCCCAGGCGCTGGAAGGTCTGGGCGGGCATCACATCCTGCGGCTGGCGACGACGCTGCAATCGGAACGGGCGATCACCGTCTATGCCCGGCTGAACATCCAGCAGGGTCCCAATACCGAAAAGATCCTGCGCCAGATGGGCGACCCGATCGAGGGCGCCAATTGCAGTCGGCTGATCGAATTCGACCTGGGCTATGCCGACATGTCCCAACGATCGGTCGAAAAGGCCTGGGTGGACGTGATCTTCGAATCCCCCTTCATGAATGCCGTGGCGCTGCGCGATGTCGTGCTATCCCGCCACGCCCGCGCCCAGATCTGAGGAGACGACCATGATGCAGTTCGAGAGCCACGGTCTGAAGGGTGGTCTGTGGCGCGGCCGCCTGACCCATCCGCAAGGCGCCCCCGCCCGCATCACCCTGATCCTGAACGGCGCGGTCATGGCCGAGGGTCGCATGACCGCCGATGGCGAGGGCGCGTCCCTGGTCGAGGTCGACCTGCCGCGCGAGGTGCTGTCTGAGGGGATGCAGACGCTGCTGCTGCGCGCGGATGCGGGCGAAGCAGGGGCCGAGGCCCATCCCGATGCCGAATTGCTGGCCCGCCTGCCGCTGTTGGCGGGGCGTCCCCTGGACGATGACATGACCGCCGAGATCACCGCGCTGCGCGCCGAGCTGGAGTTGGTGAAGCGCGAATTGCGCCGTTTTGCGGCCAATTCGCGTGGCGGATGAACGCAGCTGCGCGACCTTCATCGCGACGTCATGCTTCCTTGCGAAAAGCGGGGGGCATGGCTATATCGCGGGCTTCGTGTCCGCAGCCCCTGCGCTTGAATGATAAGGTTCGCCCATGACTTTGCCTCAGACGCCCCATTACCTGATCGACATGGCGAAACTGCGCGCCAATATGGAAAAGGTCGCCTGGCTGCGCGAGGCATCGGGGGCCAAGGCGCTGTTGGCGCTGAAATGCTATGCCACCTGGTCCACCTTCGATCTGATGCGCGACTATATGGACGGCACCACGTCGTCATCGCTCTACGAGCTGCATCTGGGTCATGAGAAGTTCGGCAAGGAAACCCACGCCTATTCCGTGGCCTGGGCCGATCACGAGATCGACGAGGCCGTGTCCTATGCCGACAAGATCATCTTCAACAGCCTGTCCCAGCTGGACCGCTATGCCGACAAGGCCAAGGATATCGCCATCGGCCTGCGGCTGAACCCGCGGTTTTCGACCAGCGGTTTCGATCTGGCCGATCCCGCGCGCCCCTTCAGCCGCCTTGGCGAATGGGACCTGGAACGGCTTGAAACCGCGCTGGACCGCATCAGCGGCGTGATGATCCACTACAACTGCGAGAACGGCGATTTCGACCTGTTCGACCGCCAGCTGACCCGGATCGAGGATGAGTTCGGGCCGCTGCTGCACCGTCTGGACTGGGTCTCGCTGGGGGGTGGCATCCATTTCACCGGCGAAGGCTATCCGCTGCAGCGCCTGGCCGACCGGCTGAAGGCGTTCCAGGACCGTTTCGGCGTCCAGGCCTATCTGGAGCCGGGCGAGGCCAGCATCACCCAAACCACCACGCTTGAGGTCAGCGTGCTGGACATCATCAACAACGGCAAGGACGTCGCCATCGTCGACAGCAGCACCGAGGCCCACATGCTGGACCTGCTGATCTATCGCGAGGATGCCAAGCTGCCGCAATCGGGCGATCACGCCTATCAGATCGCGGGCAAGACCTGCCTGGCCGGCGACATCTTCGGCGAGGCGCGCTTTGATCGCCCCCTGCAGATCGGTGACCGGATCAGCATCCAGGATGCGGCCGGATACACGATGGTCAAGAAGAACTGGTTCAACGGCGTGGCCATGCCTGCCATTGCCCTGAAGGAAGAGGACGGAACGATCCGCACCGTTCGCAGCTTTTCCTATGACGATTACAAAGGCAGCCTGTCGTAAAGGCCACCCATACTCTGCCACCCTGTGAAAGGAGACAGAATTGGCGAAGAAGAACGTGCTCATCATCGGTGCCGGGGGCGTGGCGCAGGTCACTGCCCACAAGGTCGCGCAATGGGCGGAAGAATTCGGCGATCTGCACATCGCGAACCGGACGCAATCCAAGGCCGACGACATCATCGGGTCCTTGCGCGACAAGGGCCATGACATGCCCTTCACCAGCCACGCGCTGGACGCCATGGACAGCGACGCCGTCGAGGCGCTGATCCGCAAGACGGATGCCGGCATCGTCATCAACGTGGGCACGGCCTTCATCAACATGACCGTGCTGGAGGGCTGCATCCGCACCGGTGCCGCCTATATCGACACGGCCATCCACGAAGATCCCGCCAAGATCTGCGAAACGCCCCCCTGGTACGGCAATTACGAATGGAAGCGCCGCGAGGATGTTGCCAAGGCCGGCGTGACCGCCGTCTTGGGCGCGGGCTTCGATCCGGGCGTGGTGAACGCCTATGCGCGCCTGGCCGAGGATGAATATTTCGACAAGATCGACAGCATCGATATCGTCGACATCAATGCCGGTTCGCATGGCCGCTGGTTCGCCACCAATTTCGACCCCGAGATCAACTTCCGCGAATTCACCGGCACGGTCTATTCCTGGCAGGGCGGCGAATGGAAGACGAACAAGATGTTCGAGGTCGGCCGCGAATGGGACCTGCCCGTCGTCGGCAAGCGCAACGCCTATCTGTCGGGCCATGACGAGGTTCACAGCCTGTCTGCGCGTTACAAGGATGCCGATGTCCGCTTCTGGATGGGGTTCGGCGAACATTACATCAACGTCTTCACGGTGCTGCAGAACCTTGGCCTGCTGTCGGAACAACCCGTCAAGCTGGCCAATGGCGACGAGGTCGTGCCGCTGAAAGTGGTCAAGGCCGTGCTGCCCGACCCCGCCAGCCTGGCCCCCGATTACGAGGGCAAGACCTGCATCGGCGATCTGGTCAAGGGCACCCGCGACGGCAAGCCGGGCGAGGTGTTCATCTATAACGTCGCCGACCACAAGGACGCTTATACCGAGGTTGGCAGCCAGGGGATCAGCTATACCGCGGGCGTGCCGCCGGTCGCCGCCGCCATCCTGATCGCGCGCGGTCCGTGGGACGTGCGCAAGATGGCCAATGTCGAGGAACTGCCCGCGCGGCCCTTCCTTGAACTGCTGGGCCAGATGGGTCTGCCGACGCGCGTCATCGACGCCACCGGCGATCACGCGATCTAGATTTGCTTGCGCCCTGCGCGGCTTGGGTTGATCTTTGTTATGCCAGACGGCGGGCCGGAACATCCGGCCCGCCGCTTGCGTTCGCACCGAAAATGAAATGCGCCAGATGCGTTGGGGGACGCGGCGCCGAACGGGGGTTATGATGCCTGGTCCTGAAGGACATCTGTTTCCACGCATGCCACGAAAGGAAGACAGTTCGGTTCCGCGCATGGCCAATTGGGCCGTGATCGGGATCTTTCTGATTCTGGCCTTTTCCGCCCTTGCGGCGGGCCGCGATTTTCTGATGCCCGTGACGATGGCGCTGCTGTTGTTCTTCGTCTTCACACCGCTTCGCCGTTTTGCGCGCCGTCGCGGGGTGCCGGACGGAATGACCGCGCTGGGCGTCACGGTGTCGATCATGCTGGCCGTGGCGATCCTGGCCTATGCGGCCAGCGGTCCGATCAGCCGCGCGATGACCAACATGCCGATCATCAGCCAGCAGCTGGAGTCCAAGTTCGACAGCGTCCGTGATTCGCTGTCGGATCTGCGCGCCGCCGCCCAACGCATCGACGAGGCGCAGGATGTCACGCCCGAGGATGAAGGCGAAACTTCGATCAAGGTGGAACAGCAGGGCGCGACGACGCTGGGCACGGTGGTCCAATCCGCGCCGCTGCTGCTGGGCCAGACCTTCTTCACGCTGATCCTGCTGTTCTTCATGATCGCCTCGGGGGATCTGCTGTACCTGAAGATCGTGCAGAGCTTTGATCGGATGCGCGACAAGCGCGGCGCCTATCTGGCCCTGCGCGAGATCGAGGATTCGCTTGGCAACTATCTGGGCGCCATCACCATCATCAACGCTGGCCTTGGCGTCGCGGTCGGATTGTCGATGTGGGCCTGGGGCATGCCGGGGGCGTTGCTGTTCGGGGTGGGGGCCTTCATCCTGAACTTCATTCCCTATCTGGGCGCGATTGCCGGCGTGGCGATTTCGGGGCTGGTGGCGCTGGTCGTGATGCCGGGGCTGTTCTGGCCGGGGATGGTTGCGCTCAGCTATCTGGGGCTGACCTCGCTGGAGGGGCAGATCATCACGCCCTATTTCGTCTCTCGCCGCCTGCAGATGAACACCGTGGTCGTGTTCCTGGCCGTCGCGCTGTGGGCCTGGTTGTGGTCGGTTCTGGGGATGGTCATCGCCGTGCCGGTGCTGGTCGTGCTGCGCGTGCTGGCCGATCACATTCCGGGATGGGAAAAGTTCGGCAACTTCCTGGCGGGTGACGAACCCCCGGCGCTGGAGGATGACGATCAGGAAGACGCCCGCGACCTGGTCGAAGCCGGTGCCGAGGCCGAGGACGAGGCCGCTGCCCGCGCCGTCACGGCCGAGGTGGCCCGGACGCATGGCGATCCCGACGCGCCCGACGCCCCGCAGTCCTGACCCGCCCCCACTGAATGCGAGACGCGGGCCGCTTCGGCGACCCGCGTTTCGTTTTTACGGCAGTGGGTTCCGGATCAGCCTGCGGGGGTCGCCGGGGCTGCCTGGTTGACGGCGGCCTCGATCTGCTTGCAGGTCTCCTCGACATTGCTGCTCTGGCTTTCGGCGGCATCGCTCAGCGACATTTCGGCGTCACCAATGGCGACTGTGCCGGCCGCACCCTTGTCCTCAGCGGTCTTGCCGGTTTCCTGGTCACCTTCGGGCAGCATGGAGATCAGGTTTGCCTGGGCGTCGACGGCTTCCTGCCCCGAAAAGCCCTGTTCCTGGCAGTATTTCAGAATGCCCAGTTGGTTGCGTGCGGCTTCATAGGTCGCGGCGGCATCCATGGGCTGCGGTGCAGGCGCCTCGGCTGCAGGGGCCTCGGCGGGTGCTGCGGTATCCTGTGCCATCACGGCGACAGGGGCGGTCAGTCCAAGGCCAACGGCCAATGCGATATGGCGGATCATGCGATTTCTCCTTTTCCGTCATTTGAGCGTCTTCGGGCCTTACGGCTTTGCGGCGCTTGAGAGAGAGCTAGGGGTGATCGACGGGAATTGCCCGCCCGAAAACCGGCGGCGCAAAATTGCGGCGGAAGGCTGCCACGCAGGCGGATTTTCAGGGGGGGGCAATCGGCAGGTTCCGGCCATCCCCGTTTTTATGCCAGAAAAACCCCGGTTTTTCAGGCACATTGCGGTGATCGGCGCGTGATTGGGCGTGGGTTGGCCTTGGCGGCGCAACGGACCCTTGGGAACGAATCCGGGGGCCACAGGCGTTATCAAGGCAATCACATGACGGAGAACGACCATGTTGAATTCCTCGATCAAGACTCTGATGCTGGGCGGCAAGGCCGCTGCAATCGCTGCGCTGATGGCGGGTACCGCCATGGCCGAAACGACCATCATCTCGACCCCGACCGGCAATGACGTTCTGGCCACCGAAAGCGCGATGGATGCGGAAGCCTCCAAAGGGATCGTCTGGGCGGATGACTATCCGGTTCTGGAAGAGGTCGAAAACAATGACGCGATCATCGACATGATGATCGGCCAGGGTTTCACCGACCTCAAGATCACCCGCAAGGGCCCGATGCTGACCGTGACCGGTCAGCGCGACGGCGTCCCGACCGAGCTGGTCTACAGCACCGCGAACGGCCGGCTGGTGTCGGTGGACGGCGTCGAGACGCAGGATCGTTCGGGTGATGCCGAGCCTTCGATCGCCGACCGGATGATGGATAACGTGGCCGATGGCGACAGCGACGCCGAAATGGCGACCGATCCGTCCGGCACCGATACCTTGGGCGGCACCGTCGATTCCGGAACCGAGGCGGATGCCGATATGGGCAATGCCGGGGATAGCGATGCAGGCACGGATGCAGGCATGGGCGATACCGAAGGCACGGACGGCGGCGCGGATGCGGGCGCGGAAAGTGATGGCGACACCGGCAGCGATGGCGATGCAGGCGGCGACACCGGCGGTGATGCGGGTTCCGATGGCGGTTCGGAAGGTGGCGACAGCACCAACTGATAGCCCGAAGGCAATCGGGAACAAATGACGTTCAAGAAAAACCGGGCCTTACGGGGCCCGGTTTTTTCACAACCCCCTCTGTTTGGAAAACTAGAGAAACCCCATCGCTACCGCCAGTGACGTGCCTGCCGTCCAGATCAGGGCGACGCCGATGCTGTAGCTCCAGTTCCAACGCAACCCGACGGTGAAGGCCGAGCGCCCCACCAGCGATGCGGCATAGGCCACCGTGGTGATGAAGGGCGAAAAGCACATCACCGCCGACCAGATGCCGATCAACTGAACCGCGATGGCCGTGTCCGACAGCCCCGGGATCGCCAGCTGGCTGCCAAGGCTTCCCAGCACGGATGCGGTGATGATCGGGTTGATGCCGATGCAGCCCAGCCCGAACAGCAATCCCGCAAAGATCCACAGCACCGGCAGGGCGGACAGTTGCAGGTCGATGGCCAACTGGCGGATCGCCTCGGTCGGCATGACCTCGACCACCAGCACCGAGAGAAGCCCCGCCGAGGCAAAGACCGCCAGTTCCGACGCCGCCAGCGGAAAGCGTGATACCGCCTCGCCCATGACCTGCGTGGTGACCGTCGCGGCATCGCGGCCGCCGGTCCAGGCGGCCCAGCCCAGGCTGTAGCTGGGCACCACCAGCAGCAGGGATTGCTGGAAGGAGAGCGCCGTCAGCGCGTTCAGCGCAATGACAGCCACCCCCAGCAGCGCGACATGCAGCAGCAGCAGCCAGACCGCCCCTCCGTCGGCGGGGTCGGGCGGCGATGCAGGCTGCGCCACGATCCTGCCGCGCGGGGCCGTCACCCTGTCCAGCATCCAGCCATAGCCCGCACACAGGAACGACAATGCGAACCCCAGTGGCGCGAAATCCAGATAATCCAGCGACGGCATCGAGATCAGCAGAGAATTGACCGCGAACCCCATCGGCGACCACAGCGCCACCAGCGAGAACCCCCGCGTCACGGCCAATGTCATGCGGCGGAACTTGACCTCTTGCAGGTCAGGCGGCAGATGCCCCGATCCGGTCGCCATCGCTCGCATGGCCATGTCCAGCAGGATCGCCAGCCCGCCCAGGTTGATCAGCGTGCCAAAGATATGCCCCCCGAAATTCAGCGCCAGATAGCGCCGCCCCGGTGGCTGGGCCGTCAGATAGCGACCGGCACGCGCGATTTCCGGGGCAGCCGCCGCAGCGGTACGCAAAAGCCCCAGCAGCGCCAGCAGCGAGGACAGGAAAACCGCTCGTTCCAATGCATGGCCGAAGACATGCACCCCGACCTCTTGCGCCAGTGCAACACCGACCAGCGCTGCGGCCAGCACCATCGGCACGACGCTGACTGCCGTCAGTTGCCGCCATGTCATGGCAAAAAACACCACCAGGGCCGCGCCCGCCGCAAAGGCCATCCATTCGATCGGCCAGAAGATCTGGATCAGCCCCGTCGCGATCACCACGCAGATGCAGATGCGGGCGATCATTACGGGCAGGGCAGAGGACGGTGGCATCGGGCAGAATTCCTGATCGGGCGGCGCGGACCACCATGCAGCTTGGCCCGCAGCCTTTCAGAGCCGCCCGGAAAGGTGAAGGGCTGTCGAAGACGATCATGGCGCGCGACGTGGTATCGGCGGCGCAGCTGGGTTGAAAGCGATGGGCCGGTATCGAGCAAGGCTTTGCAGGCATTCTGCCAGACGGTCCTCACATTGAAGACACTGATGAACCGCGTTCATGCAAGGTCTTCGACCGCAGCTGGAATCGAAACTTCATGGCCCATTCGGCCGATCCCCAATCCCGGGACTGTATTGGGGTGTGGGTAAGCCATTTTCGGTGCCTGTTGTTTGGTTCTGTCGAAGCAGCCCATGGCGGGCGGCGGCCCATCGTGGGTAGTCTGTCGTTTGTTGTAATTGCAGGATGTGATCCAACATCTTGCCCCCGCGATCTAGTTTCCCTCCCGTGCAGATAAGCGCATGCGCAGTCCAGGAGCCTCGACGGGCGGCTGATGAAGACGTTGCCGATGCGCCACCCCTTGCCGTCCATCGCGATTCGCGTTGGCTGGTTTGTCCTGACGAACGATGTGATGCGCGGAGTGATGCGCGGACTTTGATCGATATTCGTGATTCCAAGCACATCGAAGCGGTAGGTGCAGGATAAGAATTGGCGCCGCATAAGCCAGATTGGTCAAGCAACAGGCGGCATGAATGCAACCCGCCACGTTGTCACCGATGCGAAAGGTCGCCCTATCAGCAGAAACAGCCCGCTTGCCACCTTATCGGCAAAAAGCTCAGTAGATGCCGTTGACCCCGGCAGGACCTGCACCTGTAACCTCGGCCTTAGGAGGGGATGGGTCCCCCCCTTCCCGCAGAGGCCGAAAATCTGCGCAGAATTTCAACCCCCATGCGTGCGATCTCTGGGTTTGGACAGGAAACAAAGGTTTGCGCTGGTTCGCTGAACAAAAGAGCAAACCCACGGTGTCGTGAAACCTGAAGGTGGAAATCGCGCTCATCACGATGGGCCGGCGCGCTTTCTCGGCCGCGTTCCCAGACGCCTCATGGGTTCTCAGCCAGTCACCAGAAAGCGATGGTTACGCCATGGCTGAGATTTGGTGAGTATTGGGGACGACGATCACATAGGCATTGAAGTGGCAACGGGGGCAGCGGCACAACATGGTCAGACGCCAGCGGCGCCAAGCAATCTATCCCCCGTTCCATTTGGCTTCCAGAGCGCCCTGTTACGGCTTGACCACGCCAAGCAAGTCGAATTCCGTGTCCGCATCCAAGGCAGTTTCGAAGAACTCCGCATTTCGTGCGATCCTTTCGTCAGACCAGCCCCACCATTGGATTTTCAGCATTTGAGCTCTGACATTCTCCGTGAAACGATAGCGAATGACCTTGGCCGGAACTCCGCCGACGATCGCGAACGGGGGTACGTCAGAGGCCACTACAGCGCCAGCGGCGACAACTGCCCCATGGCCTACCGTGACCCCAGCCAGGATGCTCACTTTGTCGCCAAGCCAAACGTTGTGGCCCACTTCGACGCGTTGCAGTTTGAACGCTGGCTTGAAGCCGAACCGCTTGCTGAACGCAACCTGTTGGTTCGGCATATCGGTGCGGTGATTGCCCGAGTGGATCGACACGAACCGACCGACAGAGCAGTAGTTTCCAAGCCTAACCCTGCCCCGTGCGTTGAAATATCCGTTTATGGTGGAATGCTTGCCGCACAATACAGAACCGACGATCATCCATGTTTTGCGGTCACCGCGGATGCCAGCTGCTTTTGACAGCTTTGCATCGTCCAGCTTTATCAAGTCGGCGGCTTCTTCTTCTGTGAATATGCTCAAGTTGATTCCCTCTGAGATGGTGCATCCGTTCTGTCGCCCAGCCAGAAGATCACCAGGGGCAGCAGACGTCTAGGGGCTGCCCAAGCACGCTTTTCGGCCTGCTGGCAACAAGGATCGACATGAAGAGCCTGCAACTGCCGTTCAAATCCGCGCCCCGCCGTGCTTTCGGTGTCGTCAGGGCTCAGCCATGGTCCTTGGACCAGCGGCGTCCCATGGCCTAGATCCAAAAAGGTCCTTCAACACGGCATTATCGAGCATGGCATCTGCCGGGAGCCGCTTCAGATTGCCATTCTCGTCCTCAAGCGCCCTCAGCCCCTGGGCATCGGAAACGTGCATGCCGCCATACTTGGCCCTGAGCTTGTAGAACGTCGCCGGGCTCGGTCCATGCCGGCGACAGACCTCGGCCGTCGTCCTGCCGGCTTCCCGTTCCTTGAGCATCCCGATGATCTGCGCCTCTGTGAAGCGGCTTTTCCTCATGTCGTCTGCTCCTTCGTGATGAAACAAACTCTACATTGAACCGAGGGACATTCCGACGCGGTGCGGCTGATCGGCGTGACGCAGTTTACCCACTACCGGTGGCGCAAGGAGGCTGGTGGGCTGAAGTTCGACCAGGTTGAGCGGCTGAAAGAGCTGGAGAAGGATCGAGCCATCGGTTCGCCATCGGTCCGGGAACCGCTGGCGAGGGAGCGCCTGCGGAAGGCCATCTCGGACCTGACGCTCGAGAAGTTTATTTTGAAGGGTAAGGCTTGGCCGAACGCCTCGGGAAACTTCTGAGCCCCGCCCGCCGCCGTGCCGGAGGCCATCCACTGGCCGTCAAAGCCAGATCGATCATCTCTCCAGTCGACACCTGCCTTGGCATCGAGGACGGTCATGCACCAAGACTGAAGCCGACCATTCAATAGGGGCGGGTCAATTGGTGACCCCGACAGGACTTGAACCTGTAACCTGCCCCTTAGGAGGGGGCTGCTCTATCCAGTTGAGCCACGGGGCCGCCTTGCTGACCTTTAATGGGCGTCGCAGGGCTTTGGCAAGCGGCAGCTTGGTTATGGTTGTCGCTGCCCGATGGTTTCGCTAACATCGTCTGACCCATTTGAAGAACCGGTCCCATGATCCCCACACGCCCGCGCCGACCTCTGACCCTTCGTGATGTGTCCGAGGCATCGGGTGTCTCGGAAATGACCGTCAGCCGTGTGCTGCGCAACCGGGGTGACGTCTCGGCTGCCACGCGCGAAAAGGTGCTGACCGCGGCCAAGATGCTGGGATATGTGCCCAACAAGATCGCGGGCGGGCTGGCCAGCCAGCGGGTGAACCTGATCGCGGTCGTCATCCCGTCGCTGTCGAACCTGGTCTTTCCCGACGTGCTGGGCGGCATTTCGGCGGAACTGGACGATACCGGGCTGCAGCCGGTGATCGGCGTCACCAACTATTCCCCCGCGCGCGAGGAGATGGTGCTCTACGACATGCTGTCCTGGCGGCCGTCGGGCGTCATCCTGGCCGGGCTGGAACACAGCAAGGCATCGCGCGCCATGCTGCAGAACAGCGGCATCCCGGTGATCGAGATCATGGATGTGGACGGCGAAGGCATCGATACCCTGGTCGGCATCAGCCATATTCGCGCGGGCCGGGAAATGGCCGACCGCATCTTGGCCGCCGGCTATCGCCGGATCGGGTTCGTCGGGACGCATATGCCCGAAGATCATCGTGCGCGCAAACGGCTCCTGGGCTTCGAGGAAGGGCTGGCGCGCGCTGGCGTGCAGCTGGAAGCGCGGGAATATTACCAGGGCGGATCGTCCCTGCTGAAGGGGCGCGAATTGACCGATCGGATCCTAACACGCGCGCCGGATCTGGATTTCCTCTATTTCTCGAATGACATGATCGGGGCGGGCGGGCTGCTTCATTGCATCGACAAGGGCTATGACGTGCCGGGGCGGATCGGGCTGGCGGGCTTCAACGGGGTCGATCTGCTGGACGGGTTGCCGATGCGCCTGGCCACGACGGATGCGCGGCGCGTCGATATCGGGCGGCGCGCGGCGCGGCTGGTCGCGGGCAAGGATGCCGGCCCCGAGGATCGCATCATCGCCCTGAATCCCACCTTCATCCCCGGTGATACCATCCGCGATCCGGGGTCGCGCACGCCCTTGGACCGCGACATTCCGGCCTGATCGCGGCGGCTTGTGATGGGGACCGCTTGTGCCTATCTGTCAGCCATGGATATTCCGTTTATCAGCCGTTTGATGTCCCGCCGGCCGCGTATTGCGGTCATTCGCCTGTCCGGCACCATTGGTGGATCGGGAAGGGGGGGCGGTCTGAACGATGCGGCCCTGGCGCCCATGATCGAACGCGCCTTCCGCAAGGGCAAGCCCGTCGCGGTGGCGCTGATCGTGAATTCGCCCGGCGGATCGCCCGTCCAGTCATCCCTGATCGCCGCCCGCATCCGCCGCCTGGCTGACGAACGCGACATCCCCGTCCATGCCTTCGTCGAGGATGTGGCCGCGTCGGGCGGGTATTGGCTGGCCTGCGCCGCCGACCAGATCTGGGCGGATGACAGCTCGATCCTGGGATCGATCGGGGTGATCTCGGCCGGGTTCGGCTTCAACCAGCTGATCGAACGATGGGGGATCGAACGGCGCGTCCACACGGCGGGGACGTCGAAATCGACGCTGGACCCGTTCCGCCCCCAGAACCCCGAGGATGTGGCGCGTCTGCACGCCATTCTTGAACCCATCCACGAAGCCTTCAAGGCCCATGTCCGCGACCGCCGCGGCATGCGACTGGCTGCCGATCGCGACTTGTTCACCGGCGAATTCTGGGCGGGCCGCCAAGCGGTCGAACTGGGGTTGGCCGATGGCATCGCGCATCTGGTGCCCAAGATGAAGGCCCTTTACAGCGACAAGGTGGCCTTCCAGGTCCATGGCATCCGCAAGCCCTTGTTCCGCCGTCTTGGCCTGTCGGCCGAAGCGCTGATCGACGCCGCCGAGGAACGCGCGGCCTTCCAAAGCTTCGGCACCCGCGGATGAGCATCCGCATCGTTCTTGTCTTTTTGCTGGTCATGGTGGCCATGGCACTTGTTCGCGGCCCGGCCTTTCGCCGGGCGCTGAGAAAATATCTGGGGATCGGACGTCGTGATCGTTGACATCTTGCTTGTGCTGGGCGGACTTGCCCTGCTTGTTCTGGGCGGCGACCTGCTGGTGAAGGGTGCTGTCAACCTGGCGCTTCGGCTGGGGATCACGCCATTGGTCGTGGGCCTGACCGTGGTGGCCTTCGGCACCTCGGCGCCCGAACTTCTGGTGTCGCTTTCGGCGGCGCTTGGCGGGTCCAGCGGCATTGCCCTGGGCAACGTGGTCGGATCGAACATCGCCAACGTGCTGGTGATCCTTGGCTTCACCGCGCTGGTGTCGGTCGTGACGACCAAGGGTCATGACCTGCGCGAAAGCTGGGCGATGATGATGGGGGCCTCGGTCCTGCTGATCGGGCTGGCGGCGACGGGCCGCATCGGCATGTGGGGCGGCATCGTGCTGCTGCTGGCGCTGGTGGCGGTGCTGTGGCGTCAGCTGTCCACGGGCCGGGTCGATGACAGCGACGAGATCGAGGGCGCCGAACCGGGCGCCCGCGGCCTGCGCATCGCGCTGTGGCTGGGGGGCGGGCTTGTCGCGCTGCCGCTTGGGGCGAACCTGCTGGTGAACGGCGCCACCCAGATCGCGCAGGATTTCGGCATCAGCGACACGGTGATCGGCCTGACGCTTGTGGCGGTCGGCACCTCCTTGCCCGAACTTGCGGCCTCGGTCGCGGCGGCGCTGAAGGGGCGGGCCGACATGGCGCTTGGCAACGTGGTGGGGTCGAACATCTTCAACATCCTGGCGATCCTGGGCATCACCTCGATCGTGACGCCCTTGCCGATCCCGCCGGAAATGCTGCGCCTTGATCTGTGGGTGATGCTGGCCACCTCGGCCCTGCTGGCGCCGTTCCTGTTCAAGGGCATCGCGCTGACCCGCCCCGTGGGGGGCGCGCTTCTGGCGGGTTACGCCGCCTATGTCTGGGTCCTTCTATGACCGTGGCGCTGGTCACCGGCGCGGCGAAACGGCTGGGTCGGCATATGGCGCTGTACTTGGCTGAACGCGGCCATGACGTCGCCATCCACTATGCCGGATCGCAGGACGATGCCGAACGCACCGCCGCCGATGCCCGCGCCCTTGGCGTGCGGGCGCAGCTGTTCCAGGCCGATCTGCTGGACCCCGATGCCACGGCGGCACTGGTCCCGCAGGTGGCGCAGGCGATGGGACAGCTGGCCGTGCTGGTCAACAATGCCTCGGTCTTTGATTACGACAACATCCACAGTGCCACGATGCAGGATTGGGACCGCAACATCGGGTCGAACCTGCGCGCGCCCTTCCAGCTGATCCAGGCCTTCGCGGCGCAGGCCCCCAAGGCCCTGCCCGACGAAAACGGCGAACCCCAGGCGCAGGCGCTGGTCGTCAACATGGTCGATCAGCGGGTGCTGAAGCCTACACCGGAATTCATGACCTATTCGCTGGCCAAGGCGGGGCTGTGGGCCCTGACCCGCACCGCCGCGCAGGCGCTGGCCCCCGATATCCGCGTGAACGCCATCGGCCCCGGCCCGACCCTGATCGGCGCCCGCCAAAGCCAGGCCCATTTCGATGCACAGCGCGCGGGCACGGTGCTGAAGCGCGGGTCGGACCCCGCCGGCATCACCCAGGCGCTTGGCTATTTCCTGGATGCGCGGGCGGTCACGGGCCAGCTGATCTGTGTGGACGGAGGGCAACATCTGGCATGGCAGACCCCCGACATCATCGGTCGCGAATAGGGCCGGAACGGGCCGGTCGCTGCATCTTGTCCACGCGACCCGGTCAAGCGCCTATATCTTGCGAATTGGGCATGTCATTTCTATCCACAACCGGCCTGAATAATAATTATCCAGCAAAATCAATGCCCTTCCTATCTGCCTAATTTGTGGGCAAGTTCACGGAACTGTAACGTTTGCTGGCCGACTCGGGCATCCCTCACAGGCGGCCCACAGAATTATCCACAGATTCCGTGGAAAGCTTTCACCTTGCGCCCGCAGCGCGGAACTTGCAGCAGCCCCCCAGAATCACTTTCTTAGCGACATGACCCAAAAAACCGGCCACGCCCTGATCCAGGATTACCTTCGCACGCTTGACGGCAGCCCCGGCGTCTATCGAATGCTGGATGCCAGCCAGGCGGTGCTTTACGTCGGCAAGGCCCGCGACCTGAAGGCGCGGGTGTCGAACTATGCCCGTGCATCGGGGCATTCGGGGCGCATCGCGCGGATGATCCGCGAGACCGCCAGCATGATGTTCCTGACCACGAACACCGAGACCGAGGCGCTGCTGCTTGAACAGAACCTGATCAAGCAGCTGAAGCCGCGCTACAACGTGCTGCTGCGCGACGACAAGTCCTTCCCCAACATCCTGGTGGCCAAGTCGCACGACTATCCCCAGATCAAGAAGCATCGCGGCGCGCGGTCCGAAAAGGGCGATTATTACGGCCCCTTCGCCAGCTCGGGCGCGGTGAACCGCACGCTGACCCAGCTGCAGCGGGTGTTCCTGCTGCGCAACTGCACCGACAGCACGTTCGAATCGCGCACCCGCCCCTGCCTGCTGTTCCAGATCAAGCGCTGCAGCGGGCCTTGCGTGGGTCGGATCAGCGCGCCCGATTACAATGCGCTGGTCAATGATGCGGAACGTTTTCTGCAGGGCAAGTCGACGACCATCCAGGCCGACCTCAAGACCGAGATGGCCGAGGCCGCCGAGAACATGGAATATGAACGCGCCGCCGCGCTGCGTGACCGCATCAAGGCGCTGACCGCCGTGCAATCGGTGCAGGCCATCAACCCCAAGGGCGTAGCCGAGGCCGACATCATCGCGCTGCATATGGAAGGGGGGCAGGCCTGCGTGCAGGTCTTCTTCATCCGCGGCAACCAAAGCTGGGGCAACCGCGATTTCTATCCGCGCCTTGGCGGGGCCGAAAGCCCGGACGAGGTGATGCAGGCCTTCATCATGCAGTTCTATGACGACAAGCCGCCGCCGCGCCTGATCCTGCTGTCCCACCCGCCCGAGGACCCCGACCTGACCGCCGACGTGCTGTCCGACCGCGCCGGCCGCAAGGTCGAGGTGATGGTCCCGCAGCGCGGCGAGAAATCCGAGCTGGTCACCAACGCCACCCGCAACGCCCGCGAAAGCCTGGCGCGGCGCATGTCCGAAAGCGCCACCCAGATGCGCCTGCTGGAGGGCGTGGCCGAGGCCTTCGACCTGCCCACCACTCCGCGCCGGATCGAGGTCTATGACAACAGCCACATCATGGGCACCAATGCCGTCGGCGGGATGATCGTCGCCGGACCCGAGGGCTTTGTCAAAAGCCAGTACCGCAAGTTCAACATCAAGGGGACCGAGATCACGCCCGGCGACGATTTCGGCATGATGAAGGAGGTCCTGACCCGCCGCTTTGCCCGCCTGCTGAAGGAGGACCCCGACCGACAGTCCGAAGCTTGGCCCGACCTGCTGCTGATCGACGGCGGCGCCGGTCAGGTCAGCGCCGTCCATGAGATCATGGCCGAGATGGGCGTCGAGGACATCGCCATGATCGGCGTCGCCAAGGGCCAGGACCGCGACCACGGCAAGGAGGAGTTCCACCGCATCGGCCAGCGCCCCTTCGCCCTGCGCATGAACGACCCGGTGCTGTATTTCCTGCAACGCCTGCGCGACGAGGCCCACCGTTGGGCCATCGGCACGCATCGCGCCAAGCGCGCCAAATCGGCCATGTCGAACCCCCTGGACGAAATCGCGGGCGTGGGGGCGGCGCGGAAACGCGCGCTGCTGACCCATTTCGGCAGCGCCAAGGCCGTCGGACGGGCAGGGCTGGCCGATCTGCAGGCGGTCGAGGGCATTTCGGCGGCGATGGCGCAGAAGGTCTATGACCATTTCCACGTCAAGGGTTGACCGCACCATCGCGTTATCGGGCGACAAGTTGATGACGGGGCATGCCTTGCCCCTTTCAAACTGGCGCGGCACGGACTAGCTTGCGGTCATGCGCTGGACCCTTCCCAATATCCTGACCCTTCTGCGTCTTTGCGCGGCCCCGGCCGTCCCATTGATGTTCCTGTATTTCCAACGCCCCTGGGCGGATTGGGCGGCGCTGACGCTGTTCCTGCTGGCGGCAATCACCGACTGGTTCGACGGCTATCTGGCCCGCGCCTGGAAACAGGAAAGCCGGTTCGGCGCCGCGATGGACCCCATCGCCGACAAGGCCATGGTCGTCATCGCGCTGGTCGTCATCACCGGCTATTCGGGCATGAACCCCTGGCTGATCCTGCCCGTCACCATCATCCTCTTCCGCGAGGTCTTCGTGTCGGGCCTGCGCGAATTTCTGGGCGACAAGTCCCGCAAGCTGGCCGTGACCAACCTGGCCAAGTGGAAGACCACCCTGCAGATGGTCGCCATCGCGGTCCTGTTCCTGGGCACGGGCCTGTCCTATGTCGCACAGGGCCAGTCGCCGCGCGTCGGTGAAACGGGCATCATCTGGTCGGCCAGCCTTGACGCGGTGGCCACCCATGTGGGCCTGATCCTGATCTGGATCGCGGCAGGGCTGACGGCCTGGACCGGCTGGGACTATTTCATCAAGGCGCTGCCCTATCTTCGGGAACCCGCCAATGACGCTTGAGGTCCTCTATTTCGCTTGGCTGCGCGAACGCGTGGGCCAGCCGCGCGAAACCGTCACCACCGATGCGGCGACGGTGCGCGAGCTGATCGCCGAACTGACGGCGCGGTCCGACGGCCATGCGGCAGCCTTTGCCGACATGGCCTCGCTGCGCTGCGCGGTGGACCAGCAACTGGCCGATCTGGACAGCCCCATCGGTTCCGCGCGTGAAATCGCCTTCTTCCCCCCGATGACCGGCGGCTGACCCCATGACCGCCCGCGTCCAGACCGCCCCCTTCGACCTCGCCGCCGAAATGGCAGGCTTCGGGCAGGGGGCAGGCGCCATCGTCACCTTCACCGGCGTGGTGCGCGACGATACCGGCCTGATGGCGGCGCTCGAGATCGAACATTATCCCGGCATGACTGAACGCGCCCTGCAGGATTACGGCAGGCAGGCGGCCGCGCGATTCGATTTGACCGACTGGCGCATCATCCACCGCCATGGGCGCATCCCCGTCGGGGACCCGATCATGATGGTCGCCACCGCGGCCCGTCACCGCCACGCGGCCTTTCAGGGCGCGGATTACCTGATGGACTGGCTGAAATCCCGCGCCCCCTTCTGGAAGCGCGAAATCGCCGCCGATGGTACCGCCACATGGGTCACCGCGAAATCCAGCGACGAGGATGCGCTGAACCGCTGGTAGATTTCTTCTTTGCCCAAATACCCAAGATCCCGCCCTCTGTCACAAGGAATCCAGCCATCCGTCCCGAACTGCGCCAATGGGTCCGTGACCGGGCCGAGATGCTGGTCTTTGCCGCCGTCTTCCTTCTGGGCCTCTATGTCGCGCTGCTGGGCGGTTGGTTCCTGGCGCTGGTCGGCGGCTGCGTCATGGTGATCGGGGGGGTGCTGGCCGTCGGTGCATTCCGCCGCAGCCCGTTCCGCCGCCCCATCGGCGCCCCCGGCGTGGTCGAGGTCGTCGAAGGCGCCATCCGCTATTACGGCGCCACCGAACGCGGAGGAGAGATCGCCCTGCGCGACCTGTCGGAGATCCGCCTGCTGCGGGTCGAGGGCCGTGCCCATTGGCGGCTGCGCAGCATCAGCGCCGAGGCATTGCTGGTGCCTGCGGATGCCGCGGGTGCTTCGGCGCTGGCGGATGCCTTCACCGCGCTGCCGGGACTGGACATGGGAATGGTCTCGCATGCCTTGGCGCAGGTGGCCGACAAGGATGACGCAATCCGCACCGTTTGGCGGAGGCCGGTCTGAGGCGGCTTGACTCGGCCCTTGACGATTGCCACCTGTGACCCACACGTAAACGCCAGAGAGGCCTCAGACCCATGTCCATTCCACAACAGGGCGGAGGCCCCATCGAACATCGCGACCAGCTGGCGGCCTATATCGCCAGCGGCGAAAAGCCCAAGGACCAGTGGCGGATCGGCACCGAGCACGAAAAGTTCGGCTATGACGATGCCAACAAGCTGCCGCTGCCTTACGAAGGCCGGGCCTCGATCATGGCGATGCTGGAAGGGCTGCGCGACCGGTTCAACTGGAGCCCGGTGCTGGAAGCCGGAAACCTGATCGGGCTGGAACGTGACGGCGCCAATGTCAGCCTGGAACCGGGCGGCCAGCTGGAGCTGTCGGGCGCACCCCTGGAAACCATCCACCAGACCTGCGACGAGGTGAACCGCCACCTGGCCGAGGTCGAGGCCGTGGCCGCCGATATCGGCGCGGGCTTCATCGGCCTTGGCGCGGCCCCGATCTGGGGGCAGGACCAGATGCCGATGATGCCCAAGGGCCGCTATCGCCTGATGACCGACTATATGGGTCGCGTGGGCACGTTGGGCACGCAGATGATGTACCGGACCTGCACCGTGCAGGTGAACCTGGATTTCGCATCCGAAGCCGACATGGTCCAGAAGATGCGGGTCGCGCTGGCGCTGCAGCCGGTGGCAACCGCGCTTTTTGCCAATTCGCCCTTCCTGGACGGCAAGCCCAACGGCATGAAATCCTGGCGCGCCCATATCTGGCAGAACCTGGATGCGGCGCGGACCGGCATGCTGCCCTTCGTCTTCGAGGACGGTTTCGGATACGAGGCTTGGGTGGATTACGTCTTGGATGTGCCGATGTATTTCGTCTATCGCGATGGGAAATATATCGACGCGCTTGGCCAGAGCTTCCGCGATTTCCTGAAGGGCCAGCTGCCTGCCCTGCCGGGCGAGGTGCCGACCCTGTCGGATTGGGCCGACCACATGACCACCGTCTTCCCCGAAGCCCGTGTCAAGAAATACATCGAGATGCGCGGTGCCGATGGCGGCCCGTGGCGCCGCCTTTGCGCGCTGCCCGCGCTGTGGGTCGGCCTGACCTATGACCAGCAGGCCCTGGATGCGGCGACCGACCTGATCAAGGGCTGGGACGCGGAGACCCGCGAAGGGCTGCGCATCGCCGCCGGTCGTGACGGATTGCAGGGGCAGGTGGGCAAGATCAACCTGCACGACCTGTCGCGCGAGGTGCTGGCCATCGCCGAGCAGGGCCTGAAGAACCGCGCCCGCCCCGGCAATGACGGCTTGGTCCCCGATGAGACGCATTTCCTGAACGCGCTGAAGGAAAGCGTCGACAGCGGCAAGGTGCCTTCGGACGAGCTGCTGGAGAAGTACCGTGGCGAATGGGCCGGCGATCTGAGCCGGATCTATGACGAGTATTCCTACTGACGCCATCCTGCGTCCCGCGACGGCCGGGGGCGCTGCGCCCCCCGGACCCCCCGCGCGGCCGGTCCGGGGCAGCCGGATGCACGGGAAGGTGAGCGGGGCGCGGCTTGAAACAGCCGCGGCTTGGTGGCACCCGTGGCGTTGATGATCTGAACAGGATATGGGGCAAGGCGATGCGCGCAGATGGGATGCAATGGATTGGGCGGTTGGTCGCCGCGGTCTTCGCGCTTGGTGTCCTGGCGCTGGTGGGCGGGATCGCGGTCCAGCTGAACCAGGCCGAGGGCGTTCCCCCCCTGCCGGTCTTTCTGGGCGTCGTCGGGTTGGCGGTTCTGATCCTGATGGCGGGGGCCTGCCTCGCGCTGATCTCGATGGCCTCCTCGGCCCGTCAAGGCGCCGAGGCGCTGCGCCGCATGTCCCTGCGCGGCGGTGAACTGCGCGCCGTCGGTCCCGCCACCGAAGCGCCCGCCCCCTTTACCCCGACGAATTTCGCCGAGCCGCAGCCGCAACAGGCGCCGGCGAAGCCCGCCCCCATCCGGCCTGCGCGCCCCGCGGGGCGGTCGCTGGTCGCCGAACGCTGATCCCTATTTGCGGCCGATGCGGGGTTCGGTCCCGGCAATCAGGCGGCGGATATTGGCGTGGTGACGGATGAAGATCAGCGCCGTCATGAAGCAGGTGACGGCGACCAGATCACCCCGTCCCGTCAGCAGCGCCACGACCGGAACGGCCAGCGCTGCGACCAGCGCGCTGAGGCTGCTGATGCGGGTGACCGCTGCCGTGGCGGCCCATGTCGCGCAGGCGATCAGGCCCAGGGGCCAATGCAGTGCCAGCACCGTCCCCAGGAAGGTCGCCACGCCCTTGCCGCCCTTGAAGCCCAGCCAGACGGGGAAGCAATGCCCCAGGAAGGCCGCGCCCCCCGCCAGTATCGCCGCGCTGTCGCCCGCGAAATGACGCGCCAGCAGCACCGCGATCGCCCCCTTGCCGCTGTCCAGCAGCAGGGTGGCCAGGGCGGCGGGCTTGTTTCCGGTCCGCAGCACGTTGGTCGCGCCGATATTGCCCGACCCGATCTGGCGCAGATCGCCCAGGCCCAGGGCGCGCGTGATGACAAGGCCGAAGGGCACCGAGCCCAGCAGATAGCCGAACAGGGTCCACAGGATCAGGGTCATGTGTTTTCTCCGAAGACGCGGCGGCCCGCGACCCATGTGCCGATCACGCGGCCCTGCATGCGGGCACCATCGAAGGGCGTGTTCTTGGACTTCGACAACAGCGCGAAGCGGTCCATCAGGAAGGGCGCGTCGGGGTCGAACAGGATCAGGTCGGCGGGCGCGCCATCCGACAGGCGGCCTGCGGGCAGGCCCAGCCTGCGTGCGGGGTTCAGCGACATGGCGCGGAACAGCTGCGGCAGGGACAGCCCGCCCTGGTGGTGCAGGCGCAGCGCGGCGGGCAGCAGGGTCTGCAGCCCGACGGCGCCGGGGGCGGCGGCCTCGAAGGGAAGACGCTTGGATTCCTCGTCCTGCGGGGTGTGGAAGCTGGCGATCACGTCGATCACGCCATCCGCCACGGCCTGCACCATCGCCTGACGGTCGTCCTCGGACCGCAGGGGCGGGGTGAAACGGAAGAAGGTGCGGTAATCGCCCACGTCGAATTCGTTCAGCGTCAGGTGATGGATCGAGATGCCCGCCGTCACGTCCAGCCCCGCCTTGCGCGCCCGTTCCAGCGCCGGCAGCGATGCCGCCGTGGTGATCTGGTCGGCATGCCAGCGACAGCCGGTCATCGCCACCAGCGCCAGGTCGCGGTCAAGACCCATCACCTCGGCCATCGGCGACACGGCGGGGATGCCAAAGAGCGAGGCGAATTTGCCGCTGGTCGCCGCCGCCCCGGCCGACAGGCCGGCCTCTTGCGGGTGGCCGACGATCAGGGCGTTCAACCCGCGCGCATAGGTCATGCAACGGGTCAGCAGCTTGGTGTCGCGTACGACGCGCACGCCATCGGTGAAAGCCACGGCGCCCAGATCGGTCAGAAAGCCGATCTCGACCATCTCGCTTCCTTCGCGCGACTTGGTCAGGGCGGCCATGTGGTGGATGTTGACGGGCGCGTCCGCAGCACGGCGGGCGACGAATTCCAGCGCCTCGGGGGTGTCGATGGGGGGCAGGGTGTCGGGGCGGGCGATGATGGTCGTGACGCCGCCAGCCGCCGCGGCCAGACCGGCGCTGCGGAAGCTTTCCTTGTGGCGTTCGCCGGGCTCGCCGATTTTCACGCCCCAGTCGACGATGCCGGGGGCCAGCGCCCGCCCATGGCAGTCGATGACGGTCGCGCCTTCGGGGGCGGCATCGCCGGCACCGCCGCGCCCGATGATGACGCCGTCGCGGACCAGCAGGCTGCCCATGTCGTCGGTCTGGGTTTGGGGGTCGATCAGGCGGGCATTGGTGAAGAACTGGTCCATGATCACGCCTCGCCCTCGGCAATGCGGCCGCGTTCGGCGCGCAGGTTTCGTGCCAGCAGGTCCAGCGCCGCCATGCGGACGGCGACGCCCATCTCGACCTGGTCCTGGATGACGCTGCGGTTGATGTCGTCGGCGATGGTGCCGTCGATTTCCACGCCGCGATTCATCGGCCCCGGATGCATCACGATGGCATCGGGGGCGGCCAGCGCCAGCTTTTCGGCGTCCAGACCCCAACGGTGGTAATATTCGCGTTCCGACGGTATGAAGCCGCCGTCCATGCGTTCACGCTGCAGGCGCAGCATCATGACGACATCGGCGCCCTTCAGCCCCTCGCGCATGTCCTCGAAAAGTTCGACCCCCATATCGGCCACGCCCGCGGGCATCAGCGTCGAAGGCCCGATCAGGCGGATGCGGTTTTCCATCTTGCCCAGCAGGATCAGGTTCGACCGCGCCACGCGGGAATGTGCGATGTCGCCGCAGATGGCGATGGTCAGGCGGTGCAGCCGGCCCTTGGCGCGGCGGATGGTCAGCGCGTCCAGCAGGGCCTGGGTCGGGTGTTCGTGCCGCCCGTCGCCCGCGTTGATGACGGCGCAATTCACCTTTTCGGCCAGCAGGTTCACCGCCCCCGAATGGGGGTGGCGCACGACCAGCAGGTCGGGCTGCATGGCGTTCAGCGTCAGGGCCGTGTCGATCAGGGTTTCCCCCTTCTTCACCGATGACTGGCTGACGGCCATGTTCATCACATCCGCCCCAAGCCGCTTGCCTGCCAGTTCGAAGCTGGCCTGGGTGCGGGTCGAGTTCTCGAAGAACATGTTGATCTGGGTCATGCCCGCCAGCGCATCGGAATGTTTGACGGTCCTGCGGTTCAGCGCGGCATAGTCCTGGGCAAGGTCCAGCAGCGACACGATCTCGGCGGGTTTGAGATGGTCGATGCCCAGCAGGTGGCGGGCGCGAAAGCTCATGTTCAGCCTTTCAGTCGGGGTCGGCGATCTATCGCAGATGGCGGGCCGTGCGGCAAGCGGGCAGGGCATTTGCAGGTGGTGCAAAGATCGCTTGCCCGGTTGGCCGCGCGCGGATATTGGCAGAGCCATGCAGATGTCACGTTATCGCCCCCATATCCTTGCGACGCTGTCGCTTGGCCTGCCGCTGATCGGCAGCCATCTTGCCCGCATGGCCATCGGCGTGGGCGATACCGTCATGGTGGGCTGGTACGGGGTCGAGCCCTTGGCCGCCCTTATCATCGCGGGGTCTTTCTTCCATATCCTGTTCTTTCTGGGGATGGGTTTCGGAACCGGCGTGATGGGGCTGATCGCCAGCCACATCGCCAGCGGCAACGAGACCGAGGTCCGCCGCGGCGCCCGCATGGCCCTGTGGCTGTCGGCGGGGTTTGCGCTGCTGACCATGCCGCTGATGTGGTTTTCCGAACCGATCCTGCTGTCGCTGGGCCAGACGCCCATGGTGTCCGCCCTGGCCCAGGATTACCTGCGCATCGCGGGCTGGGGCCTGGGGGTCGTGCTGGGCCAGCTGACGTTGAACAGCTATCTGGCGGCGCTGGAACGCACGCAGGTGGTGATGTGGGTGACGCTGGCGGGCCTGCCCCTGAACGTGGCGCTGAACTGGGTGCTGATCTTCGGCAATCTGGGCGCGCCCGAACTGGGCGTGCAGGGCGCGGCCATCGCCAGCCTGAGCGTGCAGATCGTCCAGCTGGTGCTGCTGGTTCTCTATGCCCGCTGGCTGCCCATCGCGCGGCATTACCACCTGTTCCAGCGCTTCTGGCGTCCCGATTGGCAGGCCATGGCCCAGATCGCCCGCATCGGCTGGCCGATCGGCATCACCATGGTGGCCGAAGGGGGTCTGTTCGTCGCCTCGAACATCATGATGGGCTGGATCGGCATTCCGCAGCTGGCGGCCCACGGGATCGCGCTGCAGATCACCTCGATCACCTTCATGGCGCATCTGGGGCTGTCCAATGCCGCCACCGTGCGGGTGGGGCAGGCCAAGGGGCGGGGCGACCGCGCCTGGATGCGCGATGCCGCGATCACCGTCATCTGGATGTCGCTGGTCTTCGCGGCGATCGCCATCTCGATCTATCTGCTGTTCCGGCATCAACTGGTGCGGATGTATCTGGACCCCAACGACCCGCAGGCGGCGCTGATCGTCACCATCGGCGCCAGCCTGCTGCTCTATGCCGCGCTGTTCCAGCTGACCGACGCGTTCCAGGTCATCGCGCTTGGCTTCCTGCGCGGCGTCCATGACACGAATGTGCCGATGTGGATGGCGGGGTTCAGCTATTGGGGGGTCGGCATGCCGGTCGCCTATCTGCTGGCCTTCCCGCTGGGCTTTGGGCCTGCGGGGTTGTGGCTGGGCTTGTGCGTGGGGCTGACGCTGGCCTCGATCCTGTTGATGTGGCGGTTCTGGCGCGGCCATGCGCGGGGGGACTGGACCCTGCCGCGCGCCGCGGTCTAACCTGCCGCGACACGACCCACCGGAGGATATCATGCGCCCCGTCTTCGTCCAGTTCCGCTGCGAGCCCGGCCGGACCTATCAGGTCGCCGAAGCCATCTATGACCGAGAGATCGTGTCCGAGCTCTATTCCACATCGGGCGATTACGACCTGATGGCCAAGGTCTACATCCCCGAGGATCAGGATGTGGGCCGCTTCCTGTCGGACAAGCTGTTCGACATTCCCCATATCAGCCGCACCCTGACCACGATGACCTTCCGGGCCTTCTGAACCCCCTTGCGGGTCGGGGCGGGTTGCGGGCATCAATCACCCATGACTCGATTTGCCCCCATCCCCGCCTCGCTGCCCGCGACCGTTCCCTTCGTCGGCCCCGAAACGCTTGAACGCCAGCGCGGCAAGCCCTTCGGCGCGCGACTGGGCGCGAATGAAAACGGCTTCGGCCCCAGCCCCCGCGCCATCCGGGCCATGCAGGATGCCGTGTCGCAGGTCTGGAAATACGGCGACGCGCCCAGCCACGACCTGCGCCACGCCCTGGCGGCCAGGTTGGGTGCCGCGCCCGAAAACATCGTCATCGGCGAAGGCATCGACGGGCTGCTGGGCGTGCTGGTCCGGCTGATGATCGCGCCGGGCGACGCGGTCGTGACATCCGAAGGGGCTTATCCGACCTTCAACTATCACGTGGCGGGCTATGCGGGCGTGCTGCACAAGGCGCCCTATCGCGACGACCGCGAAGACCCGCAGGCGCTGATCGACCTGGCCCACCGGACGGGCGCGCGGATGGTCTATCTGGCCAATCCCGACAACCCGATGGGCAGCTGGCATTCGGGTTCCACGATCACCGCGATGCTGGATGGGCTGCCCCGCGACTGCCTGCTGGTACTGGACGAGGCTTACGCCGAATTCGCCCCTCGCGACGCCATCCCCGACATCGCCCCCGACGATCCGCGCGTCATCCGCATGCGGACCTTCAGCAAGGCCTACGGCCTGGCGGGCGCACGGATCGGCTATGCCATCGGCGCGCCGGACCTGATCGCGGGCTTCGACCGGATCCGCAACCATTTCGGCGTGAACAGCATCGCACAGGTAGGCGCCCTGGCAGCCCTTGCCGATACCGATTGGCTGGCCCATGTGCAGGATCAGGTGGCGACCGCGCGCGACCGCATCGGCCAGATCGCCCGCCAGAACGGGCTGACGGCATTGCCCTCGGCGACCAATTTCGTGGCGGTGGATACCGACCGCGACGGCATCTACGCTGCAAATCTGGTCAAGGCATTGCAGGACCGCGGCGTCTTCATCCGCATGCCGGGGGTCGCGCCCCTGAACCGCTGCATCCGCATCAGCTGCGGCCCCGCCCAGGAACTGGACCTGCTGTCGGTCGTCCTGCCCAAGGCACTGGACGACCTGAACGCCGGTTAAGGCTTCTCCTTTGTCCCAATACCCCCGCCGGAGGCACCTGTCATCAAGACAGGCGCCCCCGCCAAAGGGGTCGTGATCACATCGCCGCCAGCTGGTCCAGCGCCGCGGCCAGCCGCGCGATGTCGTCTTCCAGCGCCGCCAGCTTGGCGCGGGTTTCCTCGATCACCCCGGCTTCGGCATTCTCGGCGAATTTGGGGTTCGAAAGACGCTTGCGCAGCCCTTCGGCATCCTTCACCGATTTCGCCTGCGACTTCTGCAGGCGTGCGGTCTCGGCCGCCACGTCGATCACGTCGCCGATCGGCAGCGCGAAACTGGCCCCCTGCGCCGACACGGCGATCATGCCCTTGCCGGCTTGGCCATCGACCGGCGTGTTGACCCGCGCCAGACGCTCGATCAGCGGGGCGTTGGCCTGAAGCGCGGCGCGGGCGGCGGCGTCGGCCTCGGTCACGATCAGGTCCAGCTTTGCCCCAGCGGGAACGCCCATCTGCGAACGCGCGGATCGCACGGCCTCGATCAGGGCGATGACCCAGTTCATCTGGCGGTCCGCATCCGCGTCGATCAGATCGGCGCCCAGTTCGGGCCAGTCGCCATGGACCAGCATGCCTTTGCGGTCGCCGGTCAGCGCCCACAGCTCTTCGGTGACAAAGGGCATGATCGGGTGCAGCATCAGATAGCACTGGTCCAGCACCCAGCCCATGGTCTGGCGGGTTTCCTCGGCATGATCGCCGTCGAACAGGGGCTTGGCGAATTCCACGTACCAGTCGCAGACCTTGCCCCAGACAAAGGCATAAAGCCCCGTCGCCGCATCGTTGAAGCGATAGGATGCCAGCGCCTCGTCGGTCGCCATCAGGATGCGGGCGGTCTCGCCGATGATCCAGCGGTTCACGGTGTGGCTGGGCGCAGGGCGGGCCGCGCCGCCGCGCACGCCATTCATTTCCGCGAAACGCGTGGCGTTCCAGATCTTGGTGACGAAATTGCGGTTCACCTCGACATGCTTCGGCCCCAGCTTGGGGTCGCGGCCCATCGCCGCCATGCTGGTCAGGGTAAAGCGCAGCGCGTCGGCGCCGAAATCATCGACCAGGGTCAGCGGGTCGATCACGTTGCCCTTGGACTTGGACATCTTGGCGCCCTTTTCGTCGCGCACCAGCCCGTGGACATAGACGGTGTGGAAAGGGATGTCCTTCACCACCTCCAGCTGCATCATCATCATCCGGGCGACCCAGAAGAAGATGATGTCGAAACCGGTGACCAGCACGTCGGTCGGGAAATACTTCTTCAACGCCTCGGTCGGCTCGGGCCAGCCAAGTGTGCCGATGGGCCACAACCCGCTGCTGAACCAGGTGTCCAGCACGTCGGGGTCGCGGGTCAGCACCTTGCCGGGGGCCTTGGCCTGTGCCTCGGCTTCGGTGGGCGCGCAATACTGGTTGCCCTCTTCGTCATACCAGACGGGGATCTGGTGGCCCCACCACAGCTGGCGGGAAATGGTCCATGGCTCGATGTTTTCCAGCCAGTTGAAATAGACCTTCTTGTGCTGCTCGGGCAGGATCTGGGTGCGGCCGTCGCGGACCGCGTCCAGTGCTGGGCCGACGATGCGTTGGGTGTCCACGAACCACTGGTCGGTCAGCATCGGCTCGATCACCACGCCGGACCGGTCGCCAAAGGGCTGCATGATCGGCTTGTTGTCGATGACGGGGCGGCGCTCCAGATGCTCGGCGCCGGTTTCCTTTTCGATTTCCTTGTGCAGATAGGTCACGGCCAGACCGTCGGCGGTGATCTGGTCGATCACACGCTTGCGGGCCTCGAACCGGTCCAGACCGCGCAGGTCGTCGGGCACAAGGTTCACGTTGCTGACATCGCCAACGTCTTCGCCATTCGACGCACGGGACGCGATTTCCGCGCTTTCGGCATAGGACAGGCCGTCGGTGCGCAGCGCGCCCTTGGTATCCAGCAATGCGTAAAGCGGGATGTTGTTGCGCTTGGCGACTTCGTAGTCGTTAAAGTCATGCGCGCCCGTGATCTTGACCGCACCCGATCCGAAATCGGGGTCGGGATATTCATCGGTGATGATCGGGATCAGGCGGCGGGTGGCCTTGGGGCCGACCGGAATTTCCACCAGCTTGCCGACGATGGGGGCATAGCGGGCGTCGTCCGGATGGACGGCCACGGCGCCATCGCCCAGCATGGTTTCGGGGCGGGTCGTGGCGATGCTGATGTAATCGCGGGTCTCGCGCAGGGTGACGGTGCCGTCCTCGTCGCGTTCGACGTATTCATAGGTCTCGCCGCCGGCCAGCGGATATTTGAAATGCCACATGTGGCCGGGGGTTTCGCGGTTCTCGACCTCCAGATCGCTGATCGCGGTCTCGAAATGCGGGTCCCAGTTCACCAGCCGCTTGCCGCGATAGATGATGCCCTTGTCGTACAGGTCGACAAAGACGCGGATCACCGCATCGTGGAAATTGCCCTCCTGACCGGCAGGGGCACCGGGGGCACCCGACATGGTGAAGGCGTTGCGCGACCAGTCGCAGGACGCGCCAAGCCGCTTGAGCTGGTTGATGATCGTGTCGCCCGATTCCTGCTTCCAGGCCCAGATCTTTTCGACGAAGGCGTCGCGGCCGATCTCCCTGCGGCCGGGTTCCTGGCGTTCCGCCATCCGGCGTTCGACGACCATCTGGGTCGCGATGCCCGCGTGGTCCTGGCCGGGCTGCCACAGCGTGTCGAAACCGCGCATCCGGTGCCAGCGAACCAGGATGTCCTGCAGCGTGTTGTTGAAGGCGTGGCCGATATGCAGGCTGCCCGTGACGTTGGGGGGCGGGATCATCACCGTGAAGGTTTCCTTGCGCCGGGCATTGGCCCCTGCCGCAAAGGCATTGCTGCGTTCCCATTCGGCGCTGATCCGGGCCTCGGCGGCCTTGGCGTCAAAGCTTTTGTCCATCGTCATCGTCGCGATCCCCTTTGTTGAGGACGGATTAGCGAATGCGCGGCCAAAGGCCAAGTGCGTCGCAGCGCGAAGGCGCGGGTGCCACGCGCGAAAACCGGCCACCGGGCACCCGCAACTGTTGATTTCGGGCAACCACCGTGCTTGTCCTCGTAACATCTGCGCCAAGGCGCGTTTCGGGCTTTGCAAGAGCGGGTCCGGAACCTTAAGGCGCGGCCTAGGGTTTTGAATCACTGATCTGCAACAGCCTGCCTGTGCGAAAGGAACCGCAATGGGACAACAGAAGACCGTCTGGGATAATCCGGCGGATGTCATTCGCCATCTTGCCCCGGAACATCCGGTCATGGTCTTCGCGCCGACGGTTCTGCAGGACCGCGCGCGGCAATTCATCGACGGCTTTCCGGGCCTGGTGACCTATGCGGTCAAGTCCAACCCCGACGAGGTCGTCATCCAGAACCTGGTCGCGGCCGGCATCAAGGGCTTCGACGTGGCTTCCCCGTTCGAGATCGACCTGATCGGCCGCATGGCCCCCGATGCCGCCCGCCACTACCACAACCCCGTGCGCGGCCGTTCTGAGATCGCCCATGCGGTGCAGCAGGGCATCACGTCCTGGTCGGTGGACAGCCGGTCCGAGCTGGACAAGCTGTTCGACCAGCTGCCCACCCATGTCGAGGGGCAGGGGGTCGAGATCTCGCCCCGTTTCAAGCTGCCGGTGCTGGGGGCGGCTTATGATTTCGGGTCCAAGTTCGGTGCCAGCCCGGAACTGGCTGCCGAACTGCTGTCCGAGGTGGCGCGCCGCGGCTATGTCCCGTCGCTGACCTTCCATCCGGGCACGCAATGCACCGACCCGATCGCCTGGGAAAGCTATATCCGCGTCGCCAAAGACATCTGCGACCAGGCCGGCGTGCGGGCCGTGCGCCTGAACGTGGGCGGCGGTTTCCCCTCGCACCGGGTGGTGGGGGTGGAACCCGATCTGGCGTCGATCTTCCAGGAAATCGGCGACACCACGACCGAGATGTTCGGCGCCGACGCCCCCGCGCTGGTCTGCGAACCGGGACGCGGGCTGTGCGCCGATGCGTTTTCGCTGATCACCCGCGTCAAGGGCATCCGCGATGGCGGCGACGTCTTTCTGAACGACGGCGTCTATGGCGGTCTGGCCGAATTGCCGATCATCGGCAATATCGACCGGATCGAGGTGCTGGATCCGCAGGGCAATCCGCGCGGGGCCGATGCCTCGGGGCGGGTCATCTTCGGGCCGACCTGCGACAGCGTCGACCGCCTGCCGGGCGAACTGGGCCTGCCCGCCGATACGCAGGAAGGCGATTACGTCATCTTCCACGGCGCCGGTGCCTATTCGACCGTCACCAACACGCGCTTCAACGGCTTTGGGGCCATGACGCGCGCGACCGTGATGCGACTGTCCTGACATTTGCTTAATGCCCCCATGTTAGGCTTGGGGGCATGAGCACGATTCGCCCCGCCACCACCCATATCCTGCTGATGGACGGCACCTTCGCCTCGCTGGCCGAGGGACGGCGCAGTTCCATCGGCCGCATCCACCGCCTGCTGACCGGCCAGCTGGGCCTGCCCCCCGTCGGGGGGCGCAGCCGCATCCATTACGTGATGGGCCAGCAATGGAATCACTGGCGCACCCTGCATGAGCTGGCGATGGGGACCACGCTGGAATCGCGCATCACCCGTGCCTATGGCTGGCTGGCCACCGCCTATCAGCCCGGCGACCGGATCTTCCTGATCGGGTATTCGCGGGGTGCCTTTTCGGTGCGCAGCCTTGCCGGCATGATCGGGCGGCTTGGCCTGCTGACGCCCCATCACGCGACCGAACGCAACATCCGTCTGGCCTGGCGATTCTATCAGCGTGGCGCGTCCGACAAGGCGCTGGCGGCCTTTGGGCGGCGATGCCATCCGGCCGCGCCGATCCGCATGGTCGGCTGTTTCGACACGGTCATGGCGCTTGGCATCCGCTTGCCGCTGCTGTGGATGCTGACCGAGCCGCGCTTTCGCTTTCACAACGCCCATCTGGGCGAGGGGATCGAACATGCCTTCCAGGCGCTGGCCCTGGATGAAACCCGCGCCGCCTTCGCGCCGATGCTGTGGGATGACGACCATGCCGCCGGGCGGATCGAACAGATGTGGTTCCGCGGCGCCCATCCCGATATCGGCGGCCAGCTGTCGGGTTTCGAATTCGCCCGACCGCTGGCGAACATTCCCCTGACCTGGATGCTGGAGCGGGCCGAAAGCGTGGGCCTGGATCTGCCGGTCGGCTGGCGGGGGCTGTTCGCCTGCGATGCGGACGCGCCCGCCATCGGATCGTGGCGGCACTGGGGCAAGGCGTTCCTGGCCCGCACGCCGCGCCTGGTCGGCCGCTATCGGACCGAGGCGCTGCATCAGACCGTTCCGTTGCCCTATCGCGGGCCCGCGCAGCTGGTCGACCATCTGGCCCCCGTGACAGGCGCGGCGCCCGTGGCGCAAGCCGCGCCGGACCCTGCCCGGCACGACCACCTGCCCCATGACATCAGGCCCGCCCGCTGAGGACGGGCCGGGATATCCTTCAGGCGACGGCTTCCAGCCCGCCCTTGGGGCGGATGCCAAGCGCGGCGCAGACATCGCGGGTCAGTTCGGGGCGGTTCAGCGTATAGAAATGCAACCGGTCCACGCCGCCCGCGATCAGCGTTTCGCACAGATCGACGCAGATGCCCGTGGCCAGCTGGCGTTCGGCCTCCGGTCCGTCCAGCGCGGCCAGATCAAAGGCCTCGTGCGCCCAATCGGGGACGGTGGTGTTGCACATCGCGGCAAAGCGCTTGGTGCCCGCCCAGCTTTGGACCGGCAGGATGCCCGGCACGATGGGGGCGTCGATGCCGGTCGCCGCGCATTTGTCGCGGAAGCGGAAGAAGGTGTCCGCGTCGAAGAAGAATTGGGTGATGGCGCTGCTGGCCCCTGCCTGGATCTTGCGCTTCAGCCAGGCCACGTCGGCATCGGTATCGGCGCTGTCGGGATGGGGTTCGGGATAGGCGCCGCAGCGGATGGTCATGTCGCCGCGCGCCGCGATCGCTTCGATCAGCTCGACCGAATTGGCAAAGCCGTCTGCATGGGCGCTGAAGCCGTCGCTGCCTTTCGGGGCATCGCCGCGCAGGGCCACGATCTCGCGGATGCCGGCATCGGCGTAATCCTGGACGATCTTCATGGTTTCTTCGCGGGTGGCCTCGACGCAGGTCAGGTGCGCCGCGACGTTCAGGCCGAACTGGCGGTTGATGGTGGTGACGGCCTCGTGGGTCAGCTTGCGGGTGGTGCCGCCCGCGCCATAGGTGACGGACACGTATTCCGGCCCCAGGGGCGCCAGCGCCTGCGCGGTCTCCCACAGCCGGAACGAGGCATCCAGCGTCTTGGGCGGGAAGAACTCGAAGCTGATCTTGGGGGTCTGGCGGCTCATGTCGGTATCCTTTCGGTTCGCAGGACTTGTGCCACGATGCAGCGCGTGAGACAAATTCATAATCCTCAAGATAAACCTGAGCGGAATTCATCATGCATCTGGAGCTGCGCCATCTGCGCACCGTTCACGCCATCCATGCCCAGGGCGGTCTGGCCCGCGCGGCCGAGGTTCTGAACATCACCCAAAGCGCGTTGTCGCATCAGGTCAAGGCGCTGGAGGAGCAGGCCGGGGTCGAGCTGTTCGTCCGCCGCGCCAAGCCGATGCGCCTGTCGGCCGCCGGCATGCGCCTGCTGCGGCTGGCCGAACAGGTTCTGCCGCTGGTTGCCGCCACCGAAGCCGAGTTCAAGGGCGTCGAGGCCGGGCGCATCGGACGCCTGCACATCGCGATGGAATGCCACGCCTGTTTCGACTGGCTGCTGCCGGTGCTGGACATCTTCCGCCGCGCCTGGCCCGATGTGGACGTGGACATCCGCCAGCGCCTGGCCTTCGGGGCGCTCCCCGCGCTGGTCCGCGAGGAGGTGGATCTGGTGATATCGTCGGACCCCGAGGATCTGCCGGGCATCACCTTCCAGCCGCTGTTCGATTACGCGCCGACGCTGATGGTGCCCGCCGGGCATCCGCTGGTTGCCAAGGGCTTTGCCGAACCTGCCGATCTGGCCGGTGAAACGCTGATCCACTATCCGATGGACCGCGCGCGGCTGGATGTTTTCAGCCAGTTCCTGACGCCCGCGGGCATCGAACCCGCCCGCACCCGCACGGTGGAACTGACCGCCGTGGCCGTGATGCTGGTCGCATCGGGGCGCGGGGTCGCGGTGATGCCGGACTGGGTTCTGCGCCGCGAAAGCGCCAATCCCGAACTGGCCATGCTGCCGCTGGGGCCGGACGGCATTCGCCGGCGGCTCTATGCGGCGGTGCGCCAGGACGACCTGTCGCAGCCCTACATGGCGCATGTGTTGCGGCTTTCGCGCACCGAACCCCTGCGGATGCTGCGCGGTCCGGCGGCGTGACGACCCTTTCGCTTCACATTCCGCGCGCCAGCCTCTATGACGCGCCAACCCCTTTTTCCGGAGCATGTGATGGCAAGCGCCAATCTGAACGTCATGGTCAAGGCCGCCCGCAAGGCCGGGCGCGGCCTCGTCAAGGACTTTCGTGAAGTCGAGAACCTGCAGGTCAGCGTCAAGGGCGCCGGTGATTTCGTCACCCGCGCCGACCGCGAGGCCGAACGCCAGATCAAGGAAGAGCTGCAGAACGCTCGCCCCAGCTATGGCTGGCTTGGTCAGGAAACCGGGCGCGAGGACGGCGAAGACCCCACCCGCCGCTGGATCGTCGATCCGCTGGACGGGACCTCGAACTTCCTGCACGGCCTGCCGCATTGGGGCGTCAGCATCGCGCTGGAGCACAAGGGAGAGATCGTCGCCGCCGTCATCTTCGACGCGGCCAAGGACGAATTGTTCATCGCCGAAAAGGGCGGCGGAGCCTTCATGAACGACCAGCGCCTGCGCGTTTCGGGCCGCACGCGGATGGCCGAATCGGTGTTTGCCACCGGCATCCCCCATGCCAGCAGCGGTCCCTTGCCCGCATCCCTGCAGGATCTGGCCCGCCTGATGCCCGTCGCGGGCGGGGTGCGCAGCTTTGGCGCGCCGTCGCTGAACCTCTGCTATGTCGCGGCCGGACGTTTCGACGGTTATTGGGATCGCGGCACCAAGCCTTGGGAGGTCGCAGCCGGCATCCTGATGGTCCGCGAGGCCGGCGGTTTCGTCGAAGGCATCCGCGACGGTGACAGCCCGTTGGAATCGGGCCGCATCATCGCCGCCAACCCGACCCTGCTGGAGCCTTTCGCCAAGGTCGTGCGCAGCCGCGACTGATCATCCGCCTGCGATGCAGAACCGACACGCGGGTGGGATTGCACGATGTGCAGACCTGCCCGCCGCTTGACCTTGGGTCGCTTGGGGCGCAACAGGGGCCGTGTCCCTGAAAGCGATTACATGCCCGACGATCATTCCCAGCCCCCGTATGCCGCATCCGCCGCCACCGCATCGGCGCCGCCGCCCTTGCCACCCATGACGGCGCGGCCCGCGCAGGACCGCACCGGGTTGGCGATCTTCCTGATGTGCGCGGTCAGCTTCATCTTTGCCCTGCAGGACGGGTTTTCGCGCGTTCTGGGGACGGAATATCCGCCGGTTCTGATCGTGATGATCCGGTACTGGGTCTTTGCATTGTTCGTTATTGCGCTGGTGTCGCGCCAGCCGGGCGGGCTGAAGCGTGCGATCCGCACCAAGCGCCCGCTGACCCAGATCGCGCGCGGCGTCATCCTGGCGCTTGAGGTGCTGCTGATGGTCGAGGCTTTCGTCCGCCTTGGCCTGATCGAGACCCACGCCGTCTTTGCCGTTTATCCGCTGCTGGTCGCGGCCCTGTCGGGACCGGTCCTGGGCGAAAAGGTCGGATGGCGGCGCTGGACCGCCATCGCCTTGGGCTTTGCGGGCATCATCGTCATCCTGAACCCCGGTGGGGGCGTCATGTCGCTGGCGGCGCTGCTGCCCTTTGCGGCGGCGGCGATGTTCGCGCTTTACGGGCTGTTGACGCGCCATGTGTCGCGCGACGATCCGGCGATGGTCAGCTTCTTCTGGACGGGCATCAGCGGCGCGGTCGCCATCACGCTGGTCGGCATCTGGGACTGGCAATGGCTGGCGCCCACCGACTGGATCTGGATGGGGTGCCTCTGCGTCTGCGGGATGACCTCGCATTACCTGATGATCCGCAGCTATGAGCTGGCCGAGGCATCGGCGCTACAGCCCTTCGCCTATACGCAGCTGGTCTGGGTCAGCTTCATCGGCGTCTGGCTGTTCGACGAAACCCTGCGCCACAACGTCGTGATCGGCGCCGCCATCGTCGTGGCGGCGGGCATCTTCACCTTGTGGCGCCAGCGGCGGAAGGCAGGTTAGGTCCAAACACGGGCTGGCGCGGTCCGATGACGGGCCGCAGGGGCGGACGCCCCGACAGGGCCAGCGTCAGGCGCAGCGGCGGCGGCGGGATCAGCCCGCCCCCCGACAGGTCCCATCGGGTCACCACCGGCGCGGGCTTGCCATGGATCCGGGCGCGATAGACGGGCAAAGCCTCGGCCACGCGCATGACATAGTTGCGGGTTTCGTCAAAGGGGATCAGCTCGACCCATTCCACCGGATCGGCATCGCGACGCAGGTCGCCGAAATCGTCCAGCCAACGCGCCGGACGGCCGGGCCCGGCATTGTAACCCGACGCGATCAGCGCCACCGACGTCCCGAACCGTTCCGCCAACCCGACCAGATATTCCGACCCCAGGCTGGCGTTATAGGCGGCATCCGACGACAGCCGCGCCAGGTCATAGGGCTGGCCCGTCTTGCGCGCCATCTGTTCGGCGGTGCCCGGCATCAGCTGCATCAGGCCCTGCGCGCCGACATGGCTGCTGGCGGCAAAGTTGAATTCGGATTCCTGCCGGGCGATCGCCATGACCAGTTCCGGCGGCGGCCCCAGGTCCAGCTGTTCCAGCCCCGTCAGCGGGAATTGCGCCACGGGCCAGATGACGCCCTGGTTGGCCGATTGCTTGGCCAGGCGCAGGGCGTGCCAGGGGGTGCCGGCCTCGAACATCAGGCGGGACATGCGGGCGATGTCCTCGGGGGTGGCGCTTTGGGCCAGGTGCAGGAAAAATCGCTGCGCCTCGTCGCGCCTGCCTGATGCGATCAGCCACAGCCCGGCGCGAAAGAGGCCGTTTTCGCGCAGATCGCTGCCGCGCCAGTCGGGCAGGGTGTCGATGGCCGGGCCGCGGACGGCATAGTCGGGCGGCAGGGTGGCGCCCACCTGCTCCATCGCCAGCTGTCCGTAATAGACGCCGGGAAAAGCGGCAGCATCCTCAAAGGCGCGTTGCGCGGCGCGCGTGTCGCCAAGCGCCTGATGCGCGCGGCCCTGCCAGTAAAAGGCGCGGGCCTTGCTGATCGCCGATCCGACGACGGTTTCTAGATGCAAGAAATGGTCCAGCGCCAACTGGGGCTGATCGGTCTTCAGCGCGGCAAAGCCCGCCAGCCATTCCAGGTCAGAATAATGGCGGTTCTCCGGGCCCAGGTGGTGGGGCGCGGCCAGGTCCAGCGCCCGCTGCCAGTCGCCGCGGCGCATGGCCAGGCGGGCGTAATCGACGCGCATCTGCGCCCAACGGTCGGGGTTGCGCAGATCATCCGCCGAGGATGCCTGCAACATCAGGTCCTGGGCCGCATCATGCATCTTGGCCCGGACCCGCCACAGGAAGCGGTCCATCGTCAGGCCCGGATCGACGCGCTGGCTGTCCGGCAGGGCCAGGATCAGGTCGTCCACGCCCTCGCGGCCCGATTGCAGGGTGACACGGGCGCGGACCAGCGGCTGCAGGGCGGGCGACAGGCGCGGGATCAGGCGTTCGGCCTGCTGCCATTCGCCCGCATCCAGCATGGCGGTGGCGCGCGCGGGGATCAGCGGCGTCAGTTCGGTCTGCGGGTCGTCCAGAAGGGCGGTTTCCTCGGCGGCGGTCATGGGCGCCAGGGTGAAGAACAGCGCCCGTTCCTCGCGCGCCTTTCGGATGGACAGAACGGCGGTCAGGGCGTTCAACCCGGTCAGCGTCGCGGGATGGCGGTTTTCGAAGAAGTCGCGGATGTCGTCGGGGTCGTCGCCCGCGCGCAGCTTGGCCTCACCCTGGCGGTGAAGCACCTCCAGCCCCGGCCAGCCGGGATTTTCGCGCAGGAAGGCGGCGTAATCGGCAAAGCTGCCCCGGCCTTCGCGCAGCGCCTGCCAGCCGACCATGGCCTGCGCCAAGGGGCCTGCGCGCGCGGCGGCGTCGCGCGCGGTCACCCAATCGCGGCTGTCGGCGGCGGCCAGGGCCAATGCCATGGCGCCCGCATCCTCGGCCTGCGCGGGGGCGCAGGCAAGGGGAAGGGCCGCGAACAGCCCCGCATACAACATGTCACGCATAAGTCGCATCGGCATCCTGTCTGGTTCGCATTCCGTCGCGGTGCAATTCACAACCTTGGCAATTTCCCCGACCGGGGATAGTGAGGACCGCGAAAACCCACTTCCGGCCTTGCAGCCAACCACCAAGGAGCGTGTCATGTTCAAAGGGTCACTGCCAGCCCTCGTCACGCCGTTCGACCAGGACGGCGAACTGGATCTGGTCGCGCTGAAGAAGCTGGTCGAATGGCACATCGACCAGGGCAGCCACGGCCTGGTGCCCGTCGGCACCACCGGCGAAAGCCCCACGCTGACCCATGCCGAACACCGACTTGTCATCGAGGAGGTCGTCCAGGCCGTGGCCGGTCGCATCCCGGTCATCGCGGGGGCGGGGTCGAATTCGACGCGCGAAGGCATCGGCCTGATCCAGCATGCCGCCGAAGTGGGCGCCGATGCGGCGCTGGTCGTCACCCCCTATTACAACAAGCCGACCCAGTCGGGGCTGATCGCGCATTACACCGCCCTGACCGAGGCCTGCGACCTGCCGATCATCATCTACAACATTCCCGGCCGTTCGGTCATCGACATGATGCCTGAAACGATGGGCGTGCTGGCGCAGATCCCCTCGATCATCGGGGTCAAGGACGCGACCGGCAAGCTGGAACGTGTCAGCAGCCAGCGCCTGACCTGCGGCAAGGATTTCGTCCAGCTGTCGGGCGAGGATGCGACGGCGCTGGGCTTCAACGCGCATGGCGGCGTGGGCTGCATCAGCGTGACTGCCAACGTCGCCCCCAAGCTGTGCGCGGAGTTCCAGGAGGCGACGCTGCGTGGCGATTACGCCGCCGCACTGGAATACCAGGACAGGCTGATGCCGCTGCACATCGCCATCTTCATCGAGCCGGGGCTGGTCGGCGCGAAATACGCCATGTCGCGCCTGGGCCTGTGCGATGAACGCGTGCGCCTGCCGCTGACCCCCCTGACGGAACCGACGCGCCGCCTGATCGACGCGGCGCTGGTTCATGCCGGCCTGATCTGACGCCTGATCGGACGGGCCGAAGGATGGGGCGTTGCCCCCATGTTGCGCCGACACGCTAGTGCTGTTCTTTGGAAACCTGCGTGTCATGGTGTAACGCATGGGTATCGGCATGCGTAAGGACAATCGATGACGGTGAAGGATGGCGGGCAGGGCGACGAATGGTCCGTACTGATGCGGGCGGCCATTGCGGGTGACCAGCTGGCCTATCACCGGGTTCTGACGGCCATGACGCCGGTCTTGCGCGGGATCGTCCGGGCAAGGGCCGGTGCCATGGATTCAAGCTGGTGCGAGGATGTGGTGCAGGAAACCTTGTTGGCGATTCACGTGAAGCGGGCGACTTGGGATGCGGCGATGCCGTTGCGTCCCTGGGTCTATGCGATCGCGCGGCACAAGCTGATCGACGCCTATCGCAGGCGCGGTCGGGCCGTGCATCTGCCCGTCGATGATTTCACCGAGGTCCTGCCCGCCGATCAGGCCCCCGACGGGTTCGAGATGCGCGACGCGACATCGCTGATCGACCGCCTGCAGGAACGCGATGCGGCCCTGCTGCGCTGTCTGGCCATCGAGGCGCGGGGCCAGGACGAATGCGGCCATCGGCTGGGCATGACGCCCGGCACCTTGCGGGTGGCGCTGCATCGCGCCCTGCAGCGCTTGGCGAAACTGAGACAGGAGAGCGGATTATGAGAACCGATGAACTGGTCGAACTGATCGCGCTGGATTCGGTTTCCGAAGGGCGCCTGGCACCGCGGGTCCTTGCGACGGGGCTGGGGCTGCTGGCGTTGTCGGGGGCCGTGGTCATCGGGATCCTGGGCATTCGCGTCGATCTGATGCAGGCGATGGTCGATCCGGTGACGGTGATGAAATGGCTGATCCCGCTGGCGCTGATGGCGGTGGCGGGCTTTGGCGCCATCCGCCTGACGCATCCCGAAAGATCGATGCCCGTCACGGCGCGGGTCGTCATCGGGGGGATCGTCCTTGCGATGATCGGCTGGTGGGCGATCCGGGCCTTTGCGGTGCCGCCCGCGCAGGTGATGCCGCGCGCCGTCGGGGATACGGCCCTGGCCTGTCTTGTTTCGATCACCGTGATTTCCGCCCCTGCGCTGGCGGGGGCGCTGTCCTTGCTGCGACGGGGGGCCAGCACGTCGCCCGTGGCCAGCGGCGCCTTGGCGGGACTGGCCGTGTCGGGGGCGGCGACCGCCATCTATGCCCTTCATTGCGACGAGGATGCGCCGCTGTTCTTCATCCTGTGGTACGGGCTGGGAATGGGTCTGGTGACGGCGGCGGGTGCCGTGGCGGGGCGTCGCCTGCTGCGCTGGTGAATGACGCCGCGACGAAGTGCCCGCAATCTTACGCACGGGCTTTTCAAGCCGGTCGATAGGTCCCATATTGATCGCAAGGAGAGGAGTGTCCCATGCCGTTGACCCATTTCCTGATGCTGATCGCCGCGGTGATCACCGGGGCCGCGCTGACCTTGTGGGTCAGCATCGCATCGGGCTGGTCGCCCATGGCGGTGCCGCTTCTGGCGCTGAGCGCGGCGCTGCTGGTGCATCTGAATCACCGCAGCGGGCATGACCACGACGGTTGATGACGGCGGCTGATCAGCTGTCCAGCTCGGCGTCCCAGTACAGGAAATCCATCCAGCTGTCATGCAGGTGATTCGGCGGGAAACGCCGTCCGATCGCGTGCATTTCCTCGGCAGTGGGCTGCTTGGCGGGTTTGCGCAGATGCATGCCGGAATGGCGCAGGCTGCGATTGGCCTTGCGCAGGTTGCAGGGTGAACAGGCCGCCACCACGTTTTCCCAGCTGGTCACCCCGCCGCGCGACCGCGGCACGACGTGATCGAAGGTCAGGTCGCCCTTGCCGCCGCAATACTGACAGCAGAATTCGTCCCTCAGAAAAAGATTGAAGCGCGTGAATGCCACGCGCTTCTGGGGTCGGACGTAATCTTTCAGAACGACGACGGAAGGGATCCGGAAGGCTTGTCGCTGACTTCGGACCTCCTGGTCGTATTCGGCGATGATCTGGACCCGGTCCAGGAAGACCGCCTTGATCGCCTCCTGCCAGGGCCAGAGCGACAGGGGGTAATAGCTGAGCGGCCGGTAATCCGCGTTCAGCACCAGCGCCGGAAAGTGACGCAGATTGGCCGGTTCGCGCACGAATTGCGTCCGGAATTCGGTGTGGTGATGATCGTCCAGCATGTCGCCCTTCCACCTGCGCGGTGGCGAAGTGACCAGCGCGCCCGTCAAATCCATGGCTCGACTATATAACGCGACAGGCATCTGACAAGCCTGCGCGTCGGATCAAGCCCCAAGGCGCAGGTTAGACGCCCGGGGTGACGGCAACGTGACGGTGAAAGGGCGGGGATTGCCTAGCGCGGCAGCCGTTCATGCAGGAAGGACAGCGCCGCCGACAGCCCGTCCTGAGAGATGCCGTGCCCGGCGCCCCTCATGACATGGCCATAGACGGTGAAGCCCGCCTGCTGCAGGGCGGTGCCGGCCAGGTCCATGTCGGCGAAGGGCACGACCGGGTCCTGGTCCCCATGGATCAGCAGCACCGGCGGCTTGACGCGGGTTTCGGCCTGCAGCGTTTCGGGCGTCAGCAACCGGCCCGAAAAGCCGACGATGCCCGCGATTTCCGCGTCGCGGCGCGGAGCCACGTGCAGCGACATCATCGTGCCTTGCGAAAAGCCCACCAGCGCCAGCCGGTCGGGGGTCAGGCCTTCATCGGCCAGAACCGTGTCGATGAAGGCGTTCAGGGCCTTGGCGGCTTCGGCCATGCCGGCCTGGGCCTGGGCTTCGGACGACCCGTCCAGCCAAGGGATCGGGAACCACTGAAAGCCCATCGGATTGCCGGTGCAGGGCTGCGGCGCGTTCGGGGCATAGAAGGCGGTGTCGGGCAGATGCGGGGCCAGCGGATCGGCCAGCCCCAGCAGGTCGGCCCCGTCGGCGCCATAGCCATGCACGAAGATCACGACCGAGCGGGCCTTGGCGGGCCCCTTGCGGGCGGATGTCAGCGGTGCGGTCATGATGTTCCCTCGCGTCCTTTTGCCAGCCGGTAATAGGCCCAGAGACCCCGCGCCGCAACCGCGCGCCACGGCCGCCACGGTTCGGCCAGCTGCCGCAGGACGGCGGGCGTGGGGCGGGCGGGCAGGTCGTACATGATGCGCGCGGCCTCTTGCAGGGCCAGATCGCCGGCGGCGAAGACATCGGCGCGGCCAAGCGCGAATTTCAGATAGATCTCGGCGGTCCAGATGCCGATGCCGGGCAGGGCGACCAGATGGGCGATGGCCGCATCGTCGGGCATGTCGCGCAGGGCGTTCCAGTCGATCCCGGCATTGGCGATGCCGCGCAGATAGCGCTGCTTGGCCCGCGACAGGCCCGCCGCGCGCAGGTCGTCCTCGCTGGCCTTGCGGAGGGCGGCTTCGGTCAGCAGGCCCGCGTCCTGCATCCGCCCCCAGATCGCCCCCGCCGCCGCGATCGAGATCTGCTGGCCGACGATGGTGCTGGCAATGGCCTCGAACCCGTCATCGCGGCGGCGCAGAGGCAGGGGGCCCAGCAGGGGCAGCGTTTTGGACCAGATGGGGCAGGCACGGGCCAGATGCGCGCAGCCTTCGTCAAGATCGGCCTGGGTCGCGATGATCCGTGCCTCAGGCACCCTCCTGCGCCTCGAGCTTCAGCCGCGTTTCCCATGCCATCGAGATATGCTGCCGCAGCGCCTTGTCGGCGGCATCGGCGTCGCCCGCCGCGATGGCATCGACGATGCGGGCATGTTCGGCCAGCGCCGTTTCGCTGCGCCCTTCGGCGGCCAGCGAGGTGCGCGCCATCAGTGCCATGGTGCGATGGACCAGATCCAGCTGTTGCACCAGATAGCGGTTATGGGAGGCCAGGTGGATCTGCCGGTGAAACCGCTTGTTGGCGCGGGCCAAGGCCTCGGGGTCGCCTGCGGATTTGTGGTCCTCCTCGACCATATGGGCCAGGACGCGGGTTTCCTCGGGCGTGGCGTGGCGGGCGGCCAGGCGGGCGGCCAGGGCCTCCAGCTCGGCGCGGACGGTGTAAAGTTCGGCCAGCTGATTGTGGTCCAGCGAGGCCACGATCAGGCTGCGCCCGTCCCTGACCAGCATGGCCTGGGTTTCCAGCCGCTGCAGCGCCTCGCGCACCGGGGTGCGCGACACGCCGAAACGCTCGGCCAGCTCGGATTCGACCAAGCGGTCGCCCGGGCGATAGGTGCCGCTTTCGATCGCGGTCAGGATCAGGGAATAGGCGTCTTTCATGGCGCCCACGATTGGCCCTGCGGCCGCGAATTGCAAGCGCGTGCGCGCCAAGCTATGGGACGGACATGGATTTTTCGCATGTTCGCGTCTGGATCTTCGATCTGGACAATACGCTCTACCCGCCCGAGGCGCAGCTGTTCTCGCAGATCGAGCTGCGGATGACGGCCTACATGATGCGCGTGCTGGGCGTCCCGCAGGGTGATGCCGATCGGCTGCGGGCCGAATATTGGCGGCTGCATGGCACCACGCTGGCGGGGCTGATGGCCGAACATGACGTGGATGCCACCCATTACCTGGCAGATGTGCATGACATCGATTTCGGGGTGCTGGACCCCGACCCCGATCTGGCGGACGTGATCGCCGCGCTGCCGGGGCGGCGGATCATCCACACCAATGGCGATGCGGGCTATGCGCGACGCGTCCTGGCCGCGCGCGGTCTGGACGACCCGGCCCTGTTCGACGCCGTCTTCGGGATCGAGGAGACCGGCTTTCACCCCAAGCCCGCCGCCACGGCCTTTGACCGTGTGCTGGAGGCGGCCCGCATCGACCCGCGCCAGGCCGCTTTCTTCGAGGATGATCCCCGCAACCTGGTCGTCCCTCATGCGTTGGGAATGCGGACGGTCCTGGTGGGGCAGGGGCGGCATGGTCCTGATGCGTTGCAGGGCGTCACGGATCACGGGCCGCATGTGGATCACCGGACCGATGATCTGACCGCCTTTCTGCGCAACCTGTCGCGTGGCTGAGGCCCTGCGACAGCCCGGCATCTGGTCCGGGCGCGGGAATGAGGACAGGATGGCGACCAGCAAGGGGGCAAGGCCATGACGGGCAGCATCGACGATATCGACATCCTGATTTCGGGCGGCGGCATCGCCGGCCTGATCACCGCCGCCGCCTTCGGGGCCGAGGGGTTTTCGGTCCTCTGCATCGATCCCGCACCGCCGGTGACGGATGAAGGGGCGGCGGGGGCCGACCTGCGTTCGACGGCGTTCCTGACGCCCTCGGTCAGGCTGTTGGAACAGATCGGGCTGTGGGAACGGCTGGCGCCCCATGCCACGGCCCTGCAGGTGATGCGGATCGTGGATGCGGGCGGGGCGGAGCCGACCCCGCGTCTGACCCGCGATTTCGACGCGTCGGAAATCGGCGATCAGCCCTTTGGATGGAACCTGCCCAACTGGCTGCTGCGGCGCGAGATCGCGGCCCGGCTGGAACAATTGCAGACGGTGCGCTTCCAGCCCGGGACCGGCACGGCAGGCGTCGTGGCCCGCGACGAAGGCGCCATCGTCACCCTGACGGATGGCCGCAGGGTCCGGGCGCGGCTGCTGATCGGGGCGGATGGACGCGATTCGCCCGTGCGGCAGGCGCTTGGCATCGGGGTGCGTACGCTGCGCTATGGCCAAAAGGCACTGGCCTTTGCGGTGACGCATGACCAGCCACATCACAACGTCTCGACCGAGGTGCATCGGTCCGGCGGGCCCTTCACGCTGGTGCCGCTGCCCGACCGTGACGGCAAACCGTCATCCGCGATCGTCTGGATGGAGAATGGCCGCGAGACCGCCCGCCTGGCCGCCCTGCCGCCCGAGGAATTCGAGGCCGAGGTGAATGCCCGTTCCGCGGGCGTGCTGGGCTCCTTGCGCGTGGCCACCCGCCTGACCGAATGGCCGATCATCAGCCAGATCGCCGACCGTTTCACCGGTCCCCGCACCGCGCTGATCGCCGAGGCCGCCCATGTCCTGCCGCCCATCGGCGCCCAGGGGTTGAACATGAGCCTGGCCGAGCTGGGTGTCCTGCTGGACCTGTCGAAGGCCGATCCCGGCAGCGCCGCGTCCCTGGCAAGGTTCGAGCGCAGCCGCCGCCCCGAGGCCTATGCCCGGCTCTTGGGCATCGATGCGCTGAACCGCGCCAGCCAAGCCCAGCTGCGCCCCCTGCGCGACCTGCGCGCGGCGGCATTGGGCGGTTTGTATGGCATCACACCCGTGCGACGGCTGATGATGAAGGCAGGTCTGGGTCTGCGCTGATCTTGATCACGTGACCCCCATCCCTTAGGTCAAGGGTCCGGGGACGACCCCGGCGTGATGTGGAACCTCCGGGACGGCCCGGTCCGAACCGGAGCGAGACATGCCCTGGATCCAACTTTTCGTTGCGGGCCTTCTTGAGGTCGTCTGGTCCACCGCCATGAAGCAGTCGCATGGCTTCAGCCGCCTGACACCGACGGTGATCATGGTGGCGGGCATGGTGGCATCCTTTTGGCTGCTGGCCTTGGCGATGCGCAGCCTGCCCCTGGGGACGGCCTATGCGGTCTGGACAGGCATCGGCGCCATCGGCAGCCTGGCCGTCGGCATGGCGCTGATGGGCGAGCCGATCACCCCCTTGCGTCTTCTGGCCGCCACGCTGATTCTGGCGGGGATCGTGCTGATGAAGGTCGCGTCCTGACCCCGTCCTTGCGTCCCGCGACGGCCGGGGGATTTTGCATCCCCCGGACCCCCTGCAGGGCGGTTCGTGATCGCAAGGGGATAGAAAACCATGCAAACGACGTGCTTTGGGTAATTTCATTCCGCCCGGCACAGTGCTAAACGCAACGGCAGCCAAAGGAGATCAGCCATGCCCGCCTATCGTTCCCGCACAACCACCCATGGCCGCAACATGGCAGGCGCGCGTGGCCTGTGGCGTGCGACCGGCGTCAAGGACAGCGATTTCGGCAAGCCGATCATCGCCATCGTCAACAGCTTCACCCAGTTCGTTCCGGGCCATGTCCACCTGAAGGATCTGGGCCAGATGGTCGCCCGCGAGGTCGAGGCGGCAGGCGGCATCGCCAAGGAATTCAATACCATCGCCGTCGATGACGGCATCGCGATGGGCCATGACGGCATGCTCTATTCGCTGCCCTCGCGCGAGGTGATCGCCGACAGCGTCGAATACATGGTCAACGCGCATTGCGCCGACGCGATGGTCTGCATCAGCAATTGCGACAAGATCACGCCGGGCATGCTGATGGCGTCGCTGCGGCTGAACATCCCCACCGTCTTCGTGTCGGGCGGCCCGATGGAGGCCGGCAAGCTGGTTCTGGAAGACGGCAAGCTGAAGGCGCTGGATCTGGTCGATGCCATGGTCGCGGCCGCCGATGATTCCTATTCCGACGAACAGGTCGAGGCGATCGAACGGTCGGCCTGCCCGACCTGCGGGTCCTGTTCGGGCATGTTCACCGCCAATTCCATGAACTGCCTGACCGAGGCCCTGGGCCTGTCGCTGCCGGGCAACGGGTCCACGCTGGCCACGCATGCCGACCGCCAGCGCCTGTTCGTCGAAGCGGGCCACCTGATCGTCGACTTGGCGCGCCGCCATTACGAAGGCGAGGATTTCAGCGTCCTGCCCCGCAACGTCGCGAACTTCGCAGCCTTCGAAAACGCCATGACGCTGGATATCGCCATGGGCGGGTCCACGAACACCGTCCTGCACCTGCTGGCCGCCGCGCACGAGGCCGGGATCGATTTCACCATGTCCGACATCGACCGCCTGTCGCGCAAGGTGCCGGTCCTGTGCAAGGTCGCCCCGGCCAAGGACGATGTCCACATGGAAGACGTCCACCGTGCCGGCGGGATCATGGCGATCCTGGGCCAGCTGGACCGGGCGGGGCTGCTGGACACATCCGTGGGCAGCGTTCATTCCGGCACGCTGGCTCAGGCCCTGGACCATTGGGACGTGTCGCGCACGCAATCCGAGGCCGTCCACGACTTCTATCGGGCAGCACCGGGCGGCGTGCCGACGCAGGTCGCGTTTTCGCAAAGCCAGCGTTTCGACAGCGTCGATCTGGACCGCGAAAAGGGCGTCATCCGCAGCGCCGAACACGCGTTCTCAAAGGATGGCGGCCTGGCGGTCCTCTATGGCAACCTGGCCGAGGATGGCTGCATCGTGAAAACGGCGGGTGTGGACGAATCGATCCTGAAATTCGAAGGGCCGGCCCATATCTTCGAAAGCCAGGATGACAGCGTCAGCGCCATCCTGACCGGCAAGGTCAAACCCGGAGAGGTCGTGCTGATCCGTTACGAAGGACCGCGTGGCGGACCTGGGATGCAGGAAATGCTGTACCCGACCAGCTATCTGAAATCCAAGGGGCTGGGCAAGGAATGTGCGCTGGTGACCGATGGCCGCTTTTCGGGCGGCTCCTCGGGGCTGTCAATTGGCCACGTCTCGCCCGAGGCGGCGGAAGGCGGCACCATCGGCCTGGCCGAGCAGGGCGACCTGATCCGCATCGACATCCCGAACCGCCTGATCGAACTGGTTGTCGACGATGCTACCCTGGCCGCCCGTCGCGAAAAACGCGAAGCCGCTGGCTGGAAGCCTGAAAAGCCGCGCAAGCGCCAGGTTTCGACCGCCCTGCGCGCCTATGCGGCCATGACCACCAGCGCGGCCAAGGGCGCGGTGCGGATGATCCCGGACTGATCTTCTTCTTTGTCCAAATACCCAAATGGCGCAGGCCCCCCGTGTCACGGCATCGGGGCCTGCGCTAACCCAACGGCCCCGGACGCCTTTCCTCGGACAGCATGACATTCGCCTCGACCTGACCCACGCCGGGCAGGGTCATGATACGACGGCGCAGGATGCGCTCGAAATCGGTGATGTCGCGGGCGGTGATCCGCAGGCGATAGTCGAATTGCCCCAACACATGCTGGACCAGCTGCACCTCGGGGATGGCGGTGACGGCGCGCTCGAAATCCTCAAGGCTGGTGCGGCCCTTGGCGGCAAGCCGGATGCCCAGAAAGACCGTCACGCCAAAACCCAGGGCGGCATTGTCCAGCATCACCCGCCGACCCGCGATGATGCCTTGATCGGTCAGCCGCTTGATGCGCCGCCACGCCGCGGGCTGGCCGATGCCCACGGCACGGCCGACCTGCGCGGCGCTTTGCGTGGCATCCTGCGCCAGAATGCGCAGGATGGCGCGGTCGGTGTCGTCCAGATCGGTCACAGGGCCAGATCCTCGCTGTCCTTGATGGTCGAAACCAGCATCAGCGCATCAATATCGGCGATATGGGGCAGGGTGAGGATGCGGTCGCGATAGACCTGCTGCCAATGCGCCATGTCGCGGGCGATCACCGACAGTCGCCAATCGACGCTGCCCAGAAAGCTCTGGATTTCGGTCACTTCGGGAACCTGTCGCGCGGCGGCCAGAAATTCGTCGAAGGCGCGGGGATTGGTCTTGTCCAGGGTGAAGCGCAGGCTGACCTGAACCTCCCACCCCAAGGCGCGCCAGTCGATGCGGGCCTGCACGCCCTTCAGCACCCCGGCCTCGCGCAGGCGTTCGATGCGCCGCCACAGGCTGGCCGTGGTAACGCCCGCGCGTTCGGCCAGCTGGGTGTTCGATGCCGAAGGATCCGCCATCAGATGACGAAGTATGCGGCGATCGGTATCATCAGGCATGAATTTCATGTCATACTGCATACAGAGGCATGATCTGTTCGGAAAGACGCTAAATTGAATGACGATTGAACGATGTCATCCGGTGCTGCGGGCTATAACCATGTCAGCAGATAAGAAGGATTTCATCATGCGCGTTTACTATGATCGCGATTGCGACGTGAACCTGATCAAGGACCTGAAGGTCGCGATCCTGGGCTATGGCAGCCAAGGTCATGCCCATGCGCTGAACCTGCGCGATTCCGGTGCCAAGAACGTCGTCGTCGCCCTGCGTGAAGGCAGCCCCTCGGCTGCCAAGGCCGAAGGCGAGGGCCTGAAGGTCATGGGCATCGCCGAAGCGGCCGCATGGTGCGACGTCATCATGTTCACCATGCCCGACGAACTGCAGGCCGAGACCTATAAGAAATACGTCCATGACAACCTGCGCGACGGCGCGGCGATCGCCTTCGCCCATGGCCTGAACGTGCATTTCGGCCTGATCGAGCCGAAGCCCGGCGTCGACGTCATCATGATGGCCCCCAAGGGCCCCGGTCACACGGTCCGCGGCGAATACGTCAAGGGCGGCGGCGTGCCCTGCCTGGTCGCGATCCATCAGGACGCATCCGGCAAGGCGATGGATATCGGCCTGTCCTATTGCTCGGCCATTGGTGGCGGTCGTTCGGGCATCATCGAGACCAATTTCCGCGAAGAATGCGAAACCGACCTGTTCGGCGAACAGGCGGTCCTGTGCGGCGGTCTGGTCGAACTGATCCGCTGCGGCTTCGAAACGCTGGTCGAGGCGGGCTATGCCCCCGAGATGGCCTATTTCGAATGCCTGCACGAGGTGAAGCTGATCGTCGACCTGATCTATGAGGGCGGCATCGCCAACATGGACTACTCGATCTCGAACACCGCCGAATACGGCCAGTACGTCACCGGCCCGCGCATCCTGCCCTACGAGGAAACCAAGGCGCGCATGAAGGCCGTCCTGACCGACATCCAGCAGGGCAAGTTCGTCCGCGACTTCATGCTGGAAAACCAGGTCGGTCAGCCGACGCTGAAAGCCTCGCGCCGTGCGAACGACGAACACCAGATCGAACAGGTCGGTGCCAAGCTGCGCGAGATGATGCCTTGGATCTCCAAGGGCAAGATGGTCGACAAGGCCCGCAACTGATCCGCGGACCTGCCGAACTGAAAAGCCCGGGCAATCGCCCGGGCTTTTTTCATGCGTCCAGCTTGTCCTGCGTGCGCGTCTGGAAGTCGGACGCGTCATGGCGTTCGCGCAGCTGCTGGGACGGATCGCCCGATGTCGCATTGACCATCTGGCCGCGCCGGACGGCGGGGCGGGCGGCGATCTCCTGCTGCCAGCGGTGCAGGTTCTTGTAGCTGGCGGCATCCAGGAAGGTCGCGGCATCGCCATAGGCGCCACCGGTGATGACCCGGCCATACCAGGGGAAGATCGCCATGTCGGCGATGGTGTATTCGTCCCCCGCGACAAAGCGGTTGTCGGCCAGACGCTGGTCCAGCAGGTCCAGCTGACGCTTGACCTCCATGGTGAAGCGGTCGATGGCATATTCGATCTTGACCGGCGCATAGGCATAGAAATGCCCAAAGCCGCCGCCCAGATAGGGGCCTGCGCCCATCTGCCAGAACAGCCAGTTCAGCGTCTCGGTCCGCGCGGCATGGTCCTTGGGCAGGAAGGCTCCGAATTTCTCGGCCAGATACAGCAGGATCGAGCCGCTTTCGAAGACACGCTGCGCGGGCGTCACCGAATGGTCCATCAGCGCCGGGATCTTGGAATTGGGGTTCACGTCCACGAAGCCGCTGCCGAACTGGTCGCCTTCGCCGATGTCGATCAGCCAGGCATCGTATTCCGCGCCGGCATGCCCTGCCTCCAGCAGTTCCTCCAGCATAATGGTGACCTTCTGGCCGTTCGGCGTGGCCAGCGAATAGAGCTGCAGCGGGTGCTTGCCGACCGACAGTTCCTTGTCATGGGTCTTGCCGGCGATGGGGCGGTTGATGCTGGCGAATTTGCCGCCGTTTTCCTTGCCCGGCGTCCAGACCTTGGGGGGGGTATAGTCTTCGGTCATGTGATGTCCTGTCGTTGACTGACCCTCAAGATGTGGTGGGGTTTGCCAAACATCAACCCGGCACGGGGACTTGGCAAATGTTCCGCATATGTTCTATATTGCCGGCATGCTTCCCCCGCGCGATCCCCATGAACGCCTGAAGGCCCGCGGCGCCGATACGCGCCCCGCAGGGCGGTTCGAGGCCGAGGCGCGCGACCATCACCACGACGGCTGGGACATCCCCGAGGAGGAGCGCCTGCTGCGCACCCAGGTCACCACCGAACGCCCGCGCAGCATCATCACGCGCAATACCTCACCGGACGTGCCGTTCGACCGATCGATCAACCCTTATCGCGGCTGCGAACATGGCTGCATTTATTGCTATGCGCGGCCCAGCCACGCCTATCTGGGCCTGTCGCCGGGGCTGGATTTCGAAACCTGCATCACCGCCAAGGAGGGCGCCGCCGAATTGCTGGCGCGCGAACTGGCGCGGCCAAGCTATCGCCCCGCGCCCATCGCGTTGGGGACCAACACCGACCCCTATCAGCCGGTCGAGGCGAAGCTGGCGATCATGCCGGGCATCCTGCGGGTGCTGCGCGACTGGAACCATCCCGCCACGCTGGTGACGCGGGGACAGACGGTGCTGCGCGACCTGCATCTGTGGGCGGAACTGGCGGCGCGCGACATGGCGACGGTGGGAATCAGCATCACGACGCTGGACGCATCGCTGGCCCGCGCGATGGAGCCGCGCGCGCCGACCCCCGCGACGCGCCTGCGGATGATCCGGGACCTGTCCCGTGCAGGCGTGCCCGTCCGCGTCATGGTCGCCCCCGTCATCCCCGTCCTGACCGAGCCCGAGATCGAGGCCATCCTGACCGCCGCGCGCGAGGCCGGGGCCACCACCGCCAGCATGATCCCCGTCCGCCTGCCGCACGAGGTCGCGCCGCTGTTTCGCGACTGGCTGGAACGCCACCGGCCCGGCATGGCCGCGCATGTGATGAACCGCATCCAGGCGATGCGCGGCGGGCGCGACAACGATCCGCGCTTTGGCCATCGCTTTAGGGGCGAAGGGGTCGAGGCACAGCTGGCGATGCAGCGGTTCCGGCTGGCCCGCAAGCGGCTTGGCTATCGCGAAGGGCAGCCTGCGCTGGATTGCAGCCGCTTTGGTCGCCCGCCCAGGGCAGGCGACCAGATGTCGTTGTTCTGAAAGGTCAGTGGCGGCGGCCGATGATCTGGCCTTCGGTGCCGTCATTGGCCGAGCTGAACGGCCCCAGCAGCATGGTGATCTGTTCCAGCGTCGGGCGGGGACCGGCGGGCCGCGTTTCCAGCGCCTCGCGCATGGCGCGCAGATGTTCGGGCATGGTGCCGCAGCAGCCGCCGATGACGCGCACGCCCATGTCGCGGGCCAGAACGGCGTAATCGGCCATCAATTCGGGGGTGCCGTCGTAATGGATGTTGCCGTCATGCATATGCGGGACGCCCGCATTGCCCTTGGCGATGATCGGGCGTTCATTGCCCGATGCGACAAAGCCCGTCACCGTGCGCAGCAGGTCCGATGCCCCGATGCCGCAATTCGCGCCATAGGCGACGGGCGGGTTCGGCATGCGTTCGACCGCCGCCGACAATTCGGCCGAGGTGGTGCCCATGATCGTGCGCCCGGCCGTGTCGAAGCTGAGCGATCCGCACCAAGCCATGCCGACCAAGCGCGCGGCCTCGGCGGCGGCCTTCATCTCGTCGATGGAGCTGAGCGTTTCGACCCACAGGATGTCGGCGCCGCCATCCTTCAGGGCCTGGGCCTGTTCGTGGAACATCTCGGTCGCGCGGGCGCGGGTCAGGCTGCCCATCGGGGCCATGAATTCGCCGATGGGGCCGATGCTGCCGGCCACGATGACCTTGCGGCCCGCGCGATCGGCCTCGTTGCGGGCGATGGCGGCGGCAAGGCGGTTCAGTTCGGTCACGCGATGCGATGCGCCCTGCAGGCGCAACCGGCTGGCATTGGCGCCAAAGCTGTTGGTCAGGAACAGGTCCGACCCGGCCTCGATCGCGCTGCGATGCAGGGCTGCGATGCGGTCGGGGTGATCGGCGTTCCAGAATTCGGGCGGCGTGGCACCGTCCAGGCCCATGTTGAACAGCGCGGTTCCCGTCGCGCCATCGGCCAGCACGAAGGGTGCGGTATCAAGCATCCGGCTGAGGGCATCGGTCATCGTCTTGTCCTTGGCAGGCGGGGTCATCGACCCCGTGTCGGGATCCGCAAGCATCAGGTCCATGTCAGGTAACGCCGTGTCGTAGAAGAATTTTCACACGAACGTATGAAAAACCGCGCCGGTTTCCCGGCGCGGTCGATTTAGACCAAAGATGCGGCGCGATCAGTTGCGATCGTCGTCGCCCTCTTCGTCGTCCGAAGCGCCACCGATGTCGTCGAACAGTTCGGCGATCTCGAATTCGGCTTCGGCATCGGCCTCGGCGGCCATGTCCTGAATCGACTTGCCCTGCGCCTGCAGTTCAGCCTCTTCGTTGGAACGGGCGACGTTCATGGTGATCGTCGCTTCGACTTCCGGGTGCAGGACGACGGTGACGTCGTGCATGCCCAGGTACTTGATCGGCTCGCGCAGGACGACCTGCTTGCGATCGACCGAGAAGCCGGCTTCGGTGGCCGCATCGGCCGCGTCACGGGTCGTGACCGAACCGTAAAGCGCGCCCGAATCGGATGCCGAACGGATGACGACGAAGACTTCGCCGTCCAGCTTGGCCGCGATCTTTTCGGCCTCGGCCTTCGATTCCGCGTTGCGGGTTTCCAGCTGTGCCTTCTGACCTTCGAATGCCTTGATGTTGGCGTCCGAGGCGCGCAGAGCTTTCTTCTGCGGCAGCAGGAAGTTGCGGGCATAGCCCTGTTTCACGTTGACGACTTCGCCCATCTGGCCAAGTTTCGCCACGCGTTCCAGCAGGATGACTTGCATGTTCAGGTCTCCTTACTTCACGACGTAGGGCAGCAGGGCAAGGAAGCGTGCGCGCTTGATGGCGCGAGCCAGCTCACGTTGCTTCTTGGCCGAGACAGCGGTGATGCGCGAAGGCACGATTTTGCCACGTTCGCTGATATAGCGCTGCAGCAGACGGGTGTCTTTGTAGTCGATCGCAGGTGCGTTATCGCCCGAGAAGGGGCAGACTTTGCGACGACGGAAGAACGGTTTGTTCGCCATGTCTCAGATCCTCTCAGTTCCGCTCGCGGCGGTCGCCGCGGTCACCACGGTCACGGTCGCCGCCACGGGGACGGTCGCCGCGCTCTTCGCGCTTCTGCATCTGGACCGAGGGGCCTTCCTGATGCTCGTCCACGCGGATGGTCATCACGCGCATCACGTCATCATGCAGGCGGGCCAGGCGTTCCATTTCCAGCACGGCCGACGACGGGGCGTCGGTGCGCAGGAAGGCGTAATGGCCCTTGCGGTTCTTGTTGATCTTGTAGGCCAGGGTGCGGACACCCCAGTATTCGTGGTCGACGACCTTGCCACCATTGTCGGCAAGAATGGTCGAGAAGTGTTCGATCAGCCCTTCGGCCTGCGTGTTCGACAGGTCCTGGCGGGCGATCAGCACATGCTCATACAGAGACATGGCGATCCTTTCGGTTTTCGGCGCATTTCATCGACGGGTCGTCCCTTCCGCACCCGTCACGAGAGGCTGCGCAGTTTCTGGATACAGGCGGAAGGATGGCGCTTCATAGCAGCGAATGCTGATCTTGCAAGGTGATTCGGCCCTGTCCTCCCGGAATCGGGGCGGTTGCAGGCTTTGGGGGGCCAGGGACCCGCAGGGCGGCGATCCGAGTTGTCCCGTCACAGCTGCCAACACGAAGGAGCGCCAGAGATGAAGACGGAAGATACCGGATCGGGCCGACTGGAAACCTGGACCATCGCCGAGGTCGCCGCCGCCCTGAAGGCCGACGAGATCGCCATGATCGATGTGCGGACCCCGGCCGAATACATGTTCGAACAGATCCAGGGCGCGCTGCTGGCACCCATGGCCTTCATCGTCCCCGAACGCCTTCCCCTGGGCGGTGACAAGCCGGTCGTCCTTTACTGCGGATCGTCCAAACGGTCCGAAAAGGTCGCGCGCCAGATCCTGGCGGCCGGCGTCATCGACCGGATCGCGCATATGGATGGCGGTTTCGCCGCCTGGAAAGAGGCCGGCCAGCCCTATCGCGGTACCGACATGGCATCGGGTGCGCCGGTGGTGACGCCGGCCGCCAAGTCCGGCTGATGGCCTCTTGCGGGGGCGGGGGCGTCGGGGCAGTCTGAGCGCCGCAACCAAAGGGGGATGACGATGGCGCTGGAAGACGCGAAGACGCAGGTGGATCAGGCCTTCACGCGGAGCGATCCGCGCGGCCTGTCGTTCGAAAACGCCTTTGGTGGCGCCACCAGCTTTCTGCGCCGCCGCTATACCAAGGACCTGACCGGCGTGGACGTGGCGGTCACGGGCATCCCCTTCGACCAGGCCGTCACCCACCGCCCCGGCACGCGTTTCGGCCCCCGCGCCATCCGCGAGGCATCCAGCCTGCAGGCCTTCGATGCGCCCTATGGCTGGGGCTATGATCCGCTGAGCCTGCTGAACGTGGCCGATTACGGCGACATGCCCTTCGATTACGCCAATATCCGCGACGTGCCCGCGCGCATCACCGCGCATATCGGCGCCATCCTGGATGCGGGCGCCGCGCCCATCACGTTGGGCGGCGATCATTTCATAACCCTGCCGATCCTGCGCGCCATGGCCGAACGCCACGGCCCGGTCGCGCTGATCCAGTTCGACGCCCATTCCGACACCTGGGTCGATGACGACCCGGACCGGATCGACCACGGCACCTTCCTTTACAAGGCGATCAAACAGGGGCTGGTCGATCCCACAGCCTGCGTCAGCGTCGGCATCCGCACCGACAATCCCGACACGCTGGGGGTGACCATCCTGGACGCGCCATCGGTGCATCAGGACGGCGTGGCCGCCACGCTGGAACGTATCCGCGCCGTGGTGGGCGACCGCCCGACCTATGTCACCTTCGACATCGACGCGCTGGACCCGGCATTTGCGCCGGGCACCGGCACGCCGGTCTGGGGCGGGCTGGCCAGCTGGGAGGCGGCGGCGCTGCTGCGCGGTCTGGCGGGCATCGACATGATCGGCGGCGACGTGGTCGAGGTCTCGCCCCCCTATGACACGACCGGCGCCACGGCCATCGCGGGCGCCCATGTCGCCTTCGAGCTGATCGCGCTTTACGGTTGGAACAGGCGCGGGTAACCCCAAACCATGTTGCCCCAAGACCGCCTTGCCCAGATCACCCAACGGTTCGAGTATCTCGAAGCGCAGTTTAACGCTGGTGCCGCGCCCGACCAGATCGCGAAGATCAGCCGCGAATATGCCGACCTGAAGCCCGTGGTCGAAGGCATCGCCCGTTGGCGCGACGCCACCGAGGCCCTGGCCGAGGCCCGCGCCATGCTGGCCGACCCCGAGATGCGCGAACTGGCCGAGGATGAGCTGCGCCGCCTGAACGCCGAACTGCCCGATCTGGAACAGCGGCTGCGCGTGGCTCTGCTGCCCAGGGACGCCGCCGATGCCCGCCCTGCCATCCTGGAAATCCGGCCCGGCACTGGCGGCGACGAGGCCGCGCTGTTCGCGGGCAACCTGCTGTCCATGTATCGGCGCCATGCCGAACAGCAAGGCTGGGACTTCCAGATGCTGGAACTGACCCAGACCGAATTGGGCGGCGTCAAGGAGGCCATGGCCCGCATCGCCGGCGACGGCGTCTTTGCGCGGCTGAAATACGAATCCGGCGTGCACCGCGTCCAGCGCGTGCCCGAAACCGAATCGGGCGGGCGCATCCACACCAGCGCCGCCACCGTCGCCGTCCTGCCCGAAGCCGCCGAGGATGTCGAAATCGACATCCCCGCGGGCGACATCCGCATCGACACGATGCGCGCCAGCGGCGCGGGCGGCCAGCACGTCAATACCACCGACAGCGCCGTGCGCATCACCCACCTGCCCACCGGCATCGTGGTGACCAGCAGCGAAAAGTCCCAGCACCAGAACCGCGCCAATGCCATGGCCGTGCTGCGTGCGCGACTGTACGACATGCAGCGTCAGAAGGCCGATGACGAACGCGCCGCCGACCGGAAATCCCAGGTCGGCAGCGGCGATCGCAGCGAACGCATCCGCACCTACAACTTTCCGCAGGGCCGCATGACCGATCACCGCATCAACCTGACGCTTTACGCCTTGGACAAGATCATGGCGGGCGACCTGTCCGAAATTATCGATGCCCTGACCGCCCATGATCAGGCGGCCCGTCTGGCGGATGCGGAATGAAGCTGTCGCAGGCACAGGCGGATGGCGCTTCCCTGCTGCGCGCGGCCGGCATCGAGGGCGCATCGCGCGACGCCGACCGCATCCTGGCCGCCGTTCTGGACATGGAACCCGGCCGCCTGCGCATCACCGAGGATCGCGACCTGAGCGGCGACGAGGCCGCCCGCTTCAACAAGGGCATCGCCGCGCGCGCCCTGCACCAGCCTGTCGCGCAGATCGTGGGCTTCCGCGATTTCTGGGCGCATCGCTTCAAGGTCACCCGCGACACGCTGGATCCGCGCCCCGAAACCGAGGCCTTGGTCGAGGCCGCGCTGGCGCGTCCCTGGAAGACCGTCCTGGACCTGGGAACCGGGACGGGGGCGATTCTGATCTCGCTGTTGGCGGCACGGGCGGGGACGACGGGGCTGGGAACCGACATTTCCGAAAAGGCGCTGGATGTCGCGCGCCACAATGCCCGGCGGATCGGAGTGAACGCCCGGTTCCGGCAGGCCGACTGGTATCAGGGCGTCACCGGCAGCTTCGATCTGATCGTGTCGAACCCGCCCTATATCGCGGCGGATGAAATGGCGGGGCTGTCATCGGATGTGCGGGACTGGGAACCGCGCGGGGCGCTGACGGATGGCGCCGACGGGCTGACCGCCTATCGGGCCATCGCGGCGGGGGCGCGCGACCTGCTGACCCCTCAGGGCATCGTCCTGACCGAAATCGGACCCACCCAGGGGCAGACCGTCGCGGAACTGTTCAGGGCAGGGGGCGCCACCACGACGGTGCTGCCCGATCTGGACGGACGCGACAGGGTCGTGCTTGCGGAATTCGGCCGGTGATCAGCCCTTTCCCGCGCAAATGCGGCATTTCGGGCAGTTTTTGCTTGTCTTGGCCAAGACGGCATGGTTAGTCGGCATCGTGCAGCAGGCCACGGCCACTGCATGGTCAGCCTGACACTGCCGATTCCGACAAGGCGCGCGATGCGCCTTTGCTGGGGCGAGGCAGGGCTGAACGGAGAGGTCACTCACGCCCCCGTAGCCATCCGACACCGCCGTCCAGTTCACTCTGGCACCCCTGCGATCAGAAACATTACAGACAGACTGATGAGATCATCAAAATCCCGTTCGCGTAGCAAATCCAATCGCCAACGCTCGCTTGGCAACGTGGTCAACCGTGTCTTCGACAGCTCGGGGCCCGAGGGCAAGGTGCGTGGCACCCCTCAGCAGATCATCGAGAAATACCTGACCCTGGCGCGTGATGCGCAACTGTCCCACGACCGCGTCGCGGAGCAGAGTTTCCTGCAGCATGCCGAACATTACACCCGCATGCTGGGCGAAGCGCAGCGCGAGATGGCCGAACGCCAAGGCCAGCAGGGCGGCCAGCAAAACGGCCAGAACAACCGCCAGGACGATGATGGCGGCTATTCGAACCACGGCTATGGCACCGGTCACAATGCCAGCAACCATGGCAATGGCGGCAACAACAATGGTGGCGGGTCGCGCAACGACCAGGGCGATGGCAATAACGGCCAGAACCAGCGCCGCGACGGCAATCGTGACGGCAACCGCGATCACCAGAGCCGCCAGTCGCGCAACGACCAGGCCGATCAGCCTGCGGTCGACACCGCGCCCGAGCCCGCACCCGCCCAGGATACGACGCCGCAGCCGTCCAGCCTGCCCGATGCCGTCGCCTCGGGCGACGAAGATCAGTCCGCGCCGGTGACCACGCCCGAATCCGAGCCGACCCCCAAGCCTGCGCGCACCCGCACCCCGCGTCCGCGCACGCCGCGCAGCCCGACGGGCACGACCACCCGCAGCCGCCGCAAGCCCGCGGCCGAGGATGGCGGCGCCCCGGCATCGGACACACCCGCATCATCGGGGCAAAACGACGCCGAGTGATCTGCGTCAGGACATGAATGCCGAAGGGGCCGCAGCATTGCTGACGGCCCCTTTTTCATATCGGGATCGTGGGGGTGTCGCGGGACCTCAGCCCGTGGCCCGCGCGGTCGCCACGGCCCGCGCCAGGGCGCAGAACCGTTCCAGGTCGATCTCCTCGGCCCGGGCGGTGGGGGGGATGCCGCAGGCGGTCAGCAGATCCTCGATGCCCGGATGCAGCCCCTTCAGGCTGGCCCGCAGCATCTTGCGGCGCTGGTTGAAGGCCGTGGCCGTGACCAGCGACAGCACCGCCGGGTCCGCCGGAAAGCGGGGTTCGGGCAGCGCCGTCAGGTGGACGACGGCGGAATGCACCTTGGGGGCGGGGACGAAGGCCTCGGGGGGCAGGTGCATGACGATCTGGGCGTCGGCGCGCCACTGGGCCAGCAGCGCCAGGCGGCCATAGGCCTTGGAGCCGGGCTTGGCGGTGATCCGCTCGGCCACCTCTTTCTGGAACATCAGCGTCAGCGACTGCCAGAAAGGCGGCCATGCGCGCGGCGTCAGCCAGCGGATCAGCAGTTCCGTCCCGACATTATAAGGCAGGTTGGCCGCAATGCGGATCGGCGGTGTCAGATGCGCCAGGGGATCGATCTCCAGCGCGTCGCCGTTGATGACGGTCAGGCGGCCCGGATAGGCCTGGGCGATCTGTTCCAGCGCGGGCAGGGCGCGGGGGTCCTTCTCGATCGCCAGGACATGGCGGGCACCTTGGGCCAGCAGGCCGCGCGTCAGGCCGCCGGGGCCGGGGCCGATCTCCAGCACGTCGCAATCGCGCAGATCGCCCGCCTGCCGCGCGATCTTCGAGGTCAGGTTCAGATCCAGCAGGAAGTTCTGGCCCAGCTGCTTTTTCGCCCGCAGGTCATGCGTGGTGATGACGTCGCGCAGCGGCGGCAGGTTGTCGATCATGGGCGAGTCCTTGCCATGTCGCGCGCCATCTTCAGCGCGGCGATGGTGGATGAGGGATCGGCCAGGCCCTTGCCCGCGATGTCGAAGGCGGTCCCGTGATCGGGCGAGGTCCGGATGAAGGGCAGCCCAAGCGTCACGTTGACGCCCCCCGCGAAATCCAGCGTCTTGATGGGGACCAGCCCCTGGTCGTGATAGGCGCAGACCGCCGCGTCGTAACGCGCCCGCGCGGGGGCGTGGAACATGGTATCGGCGGGCATGGGGCCGGTCAGGTTCAGCCCCTGGTCGCGCAGATCCGCCAGCAGCGGGGCGATCATGTCGCGTTCCTGCGTCCCCATCGTGCCGCCTTCGCCCGCATGGGGGTTCAGTCCCGCGACAGCGATGCGCGGGGCGGGAATGCCGAAATCGCGGATCAGCGCGGCATGGGTGATGCGGATGGCCTGTTCCAGCACGTCGCGGGTCAGGGCGGCGGGAACCTCCTCCAGCGGGATGTGGATCGTGGCGGGCACCACGCGGCAGGGCGGCGTCACCGTGGTCGAGGCCAGCATCATCACCACCGGCACATCACCGCCCAGATGGGCCAGGTATTCGGTATGGCCGGGAAAGGAAAAGCCCGCGCCTTCCTTCAAGGCCTGCTTGCTGATCGGCGCGGTGGTGATGCCCGCGACGCGGCCCTGCATGGCCAGATCGACCGCACGGGCGATGACGTCGATCACCCCTTGGGCATTGGCCGGGTCCGGTCGCCCCGGCACGGCGGGGGCCGCGAAATCATGGCGCAGGACCGGCAGGTGACCCGGCGGCACGCCATCATCGGGGTCATCGACCGCCGTCCAGGCGGTGCCGGGGGGCAGGTGGCGCGGGTCGCCCATCCAGACCAGATCCACCCCCGAGGCCAGCGCCAGGGGGGCCAGTTCGGGGCCGACGCCCGCGGGTTCGCCGCAGGTCAGCAGGATGCGTCGTGCCATCGGATCAGGGCCGGCGGATGATGGCGTCGGCGCGCAGATCGGCCAGCAGGCCTTCGGCGGCGGTGTTGATCTTTTCGTTGAACAGCTGGTCCTTGACGGCCTCGCGGCCGGGAATGCCGCCGGTCTGGGGGATCGCGTTCTCGACGCCGTCTTCGGGCAGGGCGGTTGTGGGGACCTCGGCCTGGGCGGCAAGGGCGGGCTGGCGCGAACACAGCATGACCAGTTCGGCCCCCGCGCCCATCGGCACGACGCCGGCCTCATCCGCATCAAGCGAGGCGAGGCGGGTGGCGATCAGCGTCGGGATGGCGGCCTGGGATTGCGTCTGGCGCTGGACCTGGGCCGCGGCCTGGGGCCCCGCATCGGCATAGAATTCGTCGCAGCTGCGGGTGCGGGCAGCAAGGGCGGCCGCATCGGCCACCGATGTCATGCGCAGCGTCAGGTAATCCAGCACCTGTTCGCGCGCGCCGGGCCGCAGCGACCCTTGCGCGTCGCGCAGCAGGAACAGGACGACCGCGCCGTCGACGGGCAGGGGCTGGGTGACCTGGCCCGGTTGCAGCGCCGTCACGATGGGCCGCAGCGAGGGCGGCAGGTTGTCCAGCGCCACGGTCGCCAGCTGGCCCCCCGCCTGCGCCGAGGGCGATGCGGAATATTGCCGCGCGGCCTGGGCGAATTGTTCCGGCGTCGGGTTCGATCCCACGATCCGCTGCGCCAGTTGCAGCGCCTGCTGTTCCTGACCCGGAGGCGCGGGGATGATCAGTTCGGACAGCGACACGCGGTCGATGATCGGGGTTTCGATGACGCGCTTCAGCTGCTGGTCGATCTCGGCCTCCGAGACCTCGATCTGGCCGACCAGGCGCGCCCGCACGACATCGCGCCAGACGGTGCCCGCCTCGACGAAATCGCGAAACACGCCGGCCTCGATGCCAGCGCCTTCCAGGCGGGCGATGAAGGTGGCGGAATCCAGGCCGGCCCGTCCGGCGAATTCATCCATGCCGCGCTGCAGGCCTTCGGGGGTGATGGTCACGCCGATCTGCTTGGCGGCCTGCACGCGCAGGCGGTCGTCGATCAGCGCCTGTTCGGCCACCTGGGCCGAGGTGTCGGGCGCGCCGATCACCTTCATGAAGCGCTGGCGCTGGTCGACCTCATAGCGGGTGACGACGCTGTCGTTGACGTAGACGACCGGCTGGAACAGGTTCTGTGCCATGACGGGCGTGATCGCGCCGGTGGCCACCACCGCCGCCAAGGCGATACCGGAAAGGAAATGCCGCATCTGCTGCCCTCAATCTTGGTTCTTGGCCGGCAGATTAGCGCATGCAGCTGCGCCGCGCCACCGTGCCCGCTCCGTCTTGTTGCTGACCAAAGCCCCCCAGGCGGACCGACAGGTCGAAACTGGTTTCCGCCCTGACCGTATCCGAACTGGTGAAGCGCCGCGACAGGCCCGTTTCAACGGTGATGCATTCGTTGCGATAGGCCACCTGCAGGCTGGCCTGCTGTGCCCGGTCGACCACGAAATCATAGCGGGTTTCGGCCGTGCCCCACCAGCCTTCCTTGATCTGCCAGCCGATATTGGCGGCCAGTTCGCTGGCATCCGCGGCGCGGCCTTCATCCTCGCTGCTGTCGATCCACAGGTAACCGGCGGAAACCTGCAGGTCGCTGCGCAGCCAGCCCATCCGCAATTCGTTGCGCGAAGCACGGAAGCTGTCGTCGAAGAGCGCCCGGTTCGACACCGCCAGCCCCGTTCCGCTGTCGTAATTCGCCGCCAGCAGCCAGTCCGAGCGGCCCCCCCCAAGCGGAGAATCGGGATCGAAATCATCGGCGTCGCCAGCCCGCAGCACGCGCCCCCCCGTCACCCCAAGCGACCAGCCGGTCGGGTCGATTCGCGTCCAGGTGGCGCCGATATTGGCCCGCAATCCGGTTTCGCGCATGTCGTAGCCCGGAAAGCGGTTGTCGGAAAACAGGTTCCCCTCATCGAATTCGATCAGGCGGCTGTCCTCGTTCGGGATGTCGTCATCGCGGCCGCGTGGCGAATAAAGCACCTGCACGACGGGTTCGACGATATGGGTGGCATCGCCCCGCATGGTGGCCAGCGGCCAGCGCAGCTCGACCCCGATCTGCGGATCGACGCGCGTGACCATCTTGTCAAAGCGGCTGTCCTGCCCGATGCGATAGATGTCGGCATCGATCCCGGCCAGCCCCGCGGCCACCACGCCGCCGGGCAGGATGGTGCTGCGCCGCCAGTCCAGTCCCACCGATCCCCGTGCCACGTCGCGTCCCGCGACATCCTCGTCCGAGGGGCGGCGATGGGCGTGGGCCGACCATTCCAGCACGGCCTCTCCGCCCAGATAGGCGGGGGTCAGGCGGCGGCGCCAGATCACGTCGGCCACCTGTGCGGGCGATGTCGCGTCATCCTCGTCGTCGCGCAGGCTGTCGTAATTGCCGACCCGGCCCCAGACCAGCTTGTCGCGGCGGACCCGTTCCAGGGACACCCCGCTCCACAACCGGTCGGCATCGGTGATGTCGTAATCCAGCAGATAGGCCCGGTCCGACGCCGTCTGGACCTGCACCCCCAGGCGATAGCCGCGCGGAATGTCGAACCGCGCCGCGCCGAAGAAATAGCCCCGCGTGTCGCCGGGCCGGATGTCGTCGCGGCTGATCGCGCCGTTCCATTCCAGCCCGCCATTGGCGAAGGCCTGGCGATAGCGCAGTTCCAGCGTGGTGGTGCGGTTCACCGACAGATAGGGCGTCAGCGTCACGTCGGCATGGTCGCCCAGGGTCTGGAAATAGGGCAGCTTGACCCCGAAACCCAGGCCCGAGGTGGTGCGGATCATCGGCCGCAGAAAGCCCGATTGCCGCTCGACCGTGGGGTCGGGGGCCGAGACGGTGAAGGGGGCCGCCGCGACCGGGATGCCGAAGGCGCGCAGCTGGGGCCGGTCGAAGGTGATGCGCTGGGTTTCGGCGTCATGGGTGATCCGGCGGGCCCGGATTTCCCACAGCGGCGTCGGGTTCGACGCGCAGACCTGGCAGGACGACGCCACCACGTCGGTCAGTTCGGTGATGCGGCCCTGGTCGCGGCGTTCCAGCCGCCGCGATGCCATCTGCAATTCGCGGTTCAGGACCAGCCTTGCGCCGTTGACGATGCCGTCCTGCAATTCGCGGTCCAGCTGGGCGCTGTCGGCGATCAGGATGGGGTTGTCATCGGGGTCGGCGCCGGGGCGGGACAGGTGGATCGGACCTTCGATGGTCAGGTCGCCCGACCCGCCGTCCACGATGATGCGCGACGCGATCAGCCGGCTGCCCTGGTACCAGACCACCACGCCCCCCGCGGCGATCAGCGTGCGGTCGCCCTTCAGCAGGACATTGTCGGCCAGGACCGTCGCGGCCGCCTGGTCGCCCCCGCCCTGCGTGCCCCGGATGGTGACATCCGTGTCGGGTGCCGCCGTCGCCGGCGCGTTCGAGGTGGGCGTCCGGTCGCCCACCGGATTGCTGCCCAGCTGCTGCGATGCCGGTGCCAGCGCCGAGACGCCGCGCGTCGCCGTCAGTGCCGTTCCCGGCATGGCGGGCATGCCCGATCCTGCGGCATCGTCGAACATGGATTGCGCGACGGCGGGGGGCGCAACCATGGCCGTCGCGCCCAGCAATGCCATCGCCAGCGCGCGGCCCAGTCCTGATGCATGAATGCGCAAGGTCATCCGTCCTCTCGTTTCAGTATCAGGGCCAGCGCGAACATCGCCCCCACCAGGGGCGGCGTCCAGGCCGCCATGGCGGGGGTGATCTGGCCGTTATCCCCCAGAATTTGCGCCAGGTTGCGCAGGAAGAACAGTGCAATCCCCGCGGCGAAGGCCATCAGCACGGCGACCCCGGTATTTCGGCCACGCACATGCTGCATGGTGAAGGCTGCGGCGATGATGACCATGGCGGCCATCAGGAAGGGGCGGGCCAGCTCCATCTGGAACCAGGTGCTGTGGCGGGCGGCGGAGAAGCCCGCGCGTTCCAGCCCGGCGATGAAGGCGGGCAGCTGCCAGACCGGCACCGATTGCGGACGGCCGAACCCGTCGCGGATGCGCTGCGCGGTCAGGTCGGAATCCAGCCGCATGGTGGCGCTGCGCGTGACGGCGGCCTGCGGGTTCGGCCGGTCCAGGGGAAAGTCGCTGACCTCGCTCAGCTCCCACGCGCCGGGGGTCAGGCGGGCCTCGCGCGCCTCGATGCGGCGGATGGGGCCCGCATCGGGGCCGAAGACCAGGAAGCTGGCATCATAAAGCGTGACGGCATCGGGGCTGGTGCGGCGGGCGCGGATGACGATCTGTCCGCTTTCCTCGCCATCGGTCAGCATGCCCTGGCGCAGCCAGACGGCGCTGTCGCCCACGCTGACGGTCTGGCGGCCCTGACGGTCGATCTGGGCCACGGCCTCGTCGTAATACTGGCCGGTCGCGGCGACCAGCGGGTTGATCAGCCCCACCGACAGACAGCCCAGCAGGATGGCCGTGGTGACTGGCGCCCGCAACAGCTTGATCCCCGACCGCCCCGATGCCCGGATCGCCACCATTTCGGAACTGCGGGCCAGGTTCAGGAACATCGCGATGGCCGCCAGCACGGTGATCAGCGGCAGGATGGAATAGAAGCTGTCGGCGATGTTCAGCGCCGACAGGCGCGCGGCGCCCGACAGGCCGATGTCGCGGTCGGCAAAGCGGCGGATCATCTCGATCATGTCGACCAGGAACAGGATCAGCAGGAACACCCCTGCCACCATCAGGAAGCTGCGCAGGAAGCGTCGCGCGACATAGCAGGCCAGGATCATGCCGGTGCCCCCTTGGGTCCGCGCGGCCGCGCCGCCAGCCACAACAGGGCCATGCACAGCAGCGTCCCCACCACGGCGGGCAGGTACAGCAGCGGCCACAGCGCCAGATTGCGCCCCACCTGATTGACCGCGGCATTCGACAGGAACTGGATCAGGATCAGCCCCAGGATCGCCCATCCGACCTGCCGCCAGACCCCAAAGCGCGAAAAGCCGCCGATCAGCAGCGTTGCGAAACCCAGCATGGCGGCAATGGGCGACAGCAAGGGCTGGGCGATGCGTTCATGCGCCTCGCGCCGGGCGGCGGCGGGGGACTCTCCGGTGGCCGCCAGCAGGTCCGCGTCGGGGTTCAGCAGGCGCAGCGTGCCGTAATCGCGCAGGTCGCGGCCCTTGCTGCTGCTGCCTGCGAACATGCCGCCGATGTCATAGCTGAATTCCTGGAACCGCGTGACCGCCAGGTCGGGGCCCGTGGGGCGAATGGTCATGGTCTGGGCCATCCCCTCCAGCAGCACCAGGACGGCGCCGGTTTCGGTGCGCACCACCAGGGCCTCTTGTGCGGTATAGATGACCTGGCGGGCGGGATCGCGCGCATCCTCGATGAACAGGTCCAGAAGCCGCCCGTCAGAGGCGATGTCGCGGATGAACAGCGTCACGTCATCGGCGGGATACTGGAACGAACCGGGGCGCAGGAACTGGGCGGTCACGTTTTCGGCAATCTCGGACGACCGGTCGGCCAGGCGGGCGCGTGCCATGGGCACCAGCCCGTGGACCAGCACCGCGACCATCAGCCCCACCGTCAATCCAAAGACCAGCACCGGCCGCGCCAGCCGCCAGGGCGACAGCCCCGCCGCCTGCATGGCCACCAGTTCGGATTCGCCCGCAAGCCGGTTCGTGCCATAGGCCGTGGCCGCAAAAGCCGCCACGGGCAGCACCACCGAAATCACCAGGGGCAGCGTCAGCGCGGTGAATTCCAGCACCACCAGGGCCGTCTGGCCGTCGTTCAGCAGGTCGTCGAACAGGCTGACCGCGCGGTTGATCCAATAGACGGATACCAGCACCAGCGCGAAGAAGCCGAACAATGTCAGCATCAGACCAAGGACGTATTTGTCGATCCGGGGCATGGACGGCCTTTTCCTGCGTGACGTTCATTCCTGCTTAGCGGCAAGGGCGGCTCTGGAAAAGAGGCGGGCGCGGGTCTAGGTTCGACTTCAACACGACACGAGGATCCTTTTTCGATGACCCAACCTGTTGAGATCAACTTCACCGACAATGCCCCCGACAAGATCGCCGAGCATCAGGGCCGCGTCGCCCTGGTGCTGACGGCGACCGACCGGCTGCCCGGCAAGCTGCCGCGCCCCGCGCGCGAGGCCGCGTCCCGTGCGCTGGCCTCGAAGGCAGGGCAGGCGCTGAAGCCCGGACAGGTGATGGAGCTGGCCTTTCCCGCCGGCATGGAGGCCGAGAGCCTGCTGCTGGTCATGCTGCCCCATGACGCCACCCAATCCGAGGCGCGTCGCGCCGGTGCGGCCATCGGCGCCAAGCTGGGTCGGGGTCACATGCTGGTGATGGCCGGGGCGCACAAGCTGTCCAATGACGTGGCGCTGGGGCTGGCGCTGCGCAGCTATGACTTTTCGGCCTATCACACCGACCGCGACGATGCCGATGACGCCGCGCGCCCCCATGTCACCTTCCTGGTCAAGAAGCCCGAGGAACTGGCCCGCGTCGCCGCCGATGCCGCAGCCCTGGCCGAGGGCGTCTTCTTCACCCGCGACCTGGTGAACGAACCGGCCAACGTCCTGACCACCACCGATTTCGCCGACCGCCTGCACGCGATGGAGGAGATCGGCCTGGAGGTCGAGGTCCTGGAGGAGGACGAGCTGGAGGCCCTGGGCATGCGCGCCCTGCTGGCCGTGGGACAGGGCAGCGAATCGCCCTCGAAGGTCGTCGTCATGCGCTGGAACGGCGGCGGTGACGAAGCGCCCCTGGCGCTGGTCGGCAAGGGCGTCGTCTTCGACACCGGGGGCATTTCCATCAAGCCCGCCGCCGGCATGGAGGACATGACCATGGACATGGGCGGCGCGGGCGTCGTGGCGGGCGTCATGCGCACGCTGGCGCTGCGTCGGGCCAAGGCCAATGTCGTGGGCCTGGTCGGCCTGGTCGAGAACATGCCCGACGGCAAGGCGCAGCGTCCCGGCGACATCGTGAAATCCATGAAGGGCGACACGATCGAGGTGATCAACACCGATGCCGAGGGTCGGTTGGTTCTGGCCGACGTGCTGTGGTATGCGCAGGAACGCTTTGAGCCCAAGGCCATCGTCGATCTGGCCACCCTGACGGGCGCGGTCATCATCGCGCTGGGCCATGACAATGCGGGCGTCTTCTGCAACGATGACGCCTTTGCCGACCAAATCCTGTCGGCCGCGAAATCCGAAGGCGAGGGTGCATGGCGCCTGCCGCTGGGGCCGTCCTATGACGGGCTGATCAAGTCGCGCCTGGCCGACATGAAGAACACCGGCGGACGCCCGGCGGGGTCGATCACGGCGGCGCAGTTCCTGCAGCGCTTCATCAAGCCGGGCCAGCCCTGGGCGCATCTGGACATCGCGGGCGTGGCGCTGCCGCCTTCGGCCACCGACCTGGCCCCCAAGGGCGCGACGGGCTGGGGCGTGATGACGCTGGACCGTCTGGTCCGCGACCAGTTCGAATCCAAGTGATCCTGAACCGCATCATGACCGCGTCCGGCACCCGCCGGTCGCGGCGGGCTGCGTGACCCGATGGGGAACGCGCTGTTCTATCACCTGACGCGGTCGCCCGCCGAACAGCTGGTCCCGGTCCTGCTGGGCAAGGCGTTGTCGGCGGGCTGGCGGGTCGAATTGCGGGCCGGCGACGCGCAGCGTCTGGAACGTCTGGACCTGCATCTGTGGCAGGCCGAGGGGTTTTTGCCGCATGGGATGGCGGGTGGGCCGCATGATGCCCGCCAACCGGTGCTGCTGACCTTGACCGGTCAGCAGGCGGCCAATGATCCGGCCTGCCTGATGGCGCTGGACGGCGTGGCGGTGACGCCCGACGAAATGGCCCGCCTGGACCGCGTCTGCATCATCTTCGACGGGGGCGACGACACGGCCACCGCCCGCGCCCGGGACCAGTGGCGCGAACTGACCGGCGCCGGCATCGAGGCGCAATACTGGTCCGAGGAATCGGGCCGTTGGGAACGCAAGCGCTAGGCTGCGGCGTGCCCTGCCAGCCGCGCATGCAGATCTTGGCGCCGCAGATCGGCCTTGGGGCCTTGCATCACGGCGCGGCCCCGCTCCATCACCAGAAAATCGTCGCCCAGATCCCAGGCGAAATCGAAGAACTGTTCGACCAGCACGATGGCCATGTCGCCCCGGTCGCGCAGGGCGGCGATGACCCGGCCGATCTGGGCGATGATATTGGGCTGGATGCCCTCGGTCGGTTCATCCAGCAGCAGCACGCGCGGCCGGGTGATCAGGGCGCGGGCGATGGCCAGCTGTTGCTGCTGGCCCCCCGACAGGTCGCCGCCGCGCCGATGGGCCATGTCGTCAAGGACCGGAAAGCTCTCGAAGATGTCGTCGGGGATGCGGCGTTCGGCGCGGGGCAGGCAGGCAAAGCCCGTCTCCAGGTTTTCGCGCACGCTTAGCATCGGAAAGATGGCGCGGCCCTGCGGGACATAGCCGACGCCAAGCCGCGCCATCTGCTGGGCGGTGACGCGGCCCAGGGGCTTGCCGTCCATGGTGATCTCTCCGCCCGATCGAGGATGCCGTCCGGCCAGCAGGTTCATCAGCGACGTCTTGCCCACGCCGTTATTGCCCATGACGCAGGTGACGGTGCCGGGTCGGGCCGTGATGTCGATCCCGTGCAGGATCTGGCTACCGCCGTAATGCAGGGTCAGGTTGGTCGCGTTCAGCATCTTCATCGCCCCAGATAGACTTCGATCACGTCGGGATTGCGGGTGACATGGTCCAGCGATCCTTCGGCCAGGACCGCGCCCTGATGCAGGACCGTCACCTTGCAGTTCAGGCGGCGCACGAAATCCATGTCATGTTCGACGACCACCACCGCCCGCGTCTGCGCCAGCCGCACCAGCAGCGCGGTGGTCAACTCGCGTTCGGCCAGCGTCATGCCTGCGGCGGGTTCATCGACCAGCAGCAGGCGCGGTTCCTGCGCCAGCAGCATGCCGATTTCCAGCCATTGTTTCTGCCCGTGGCTCAGCTGGCCGGCCTGGCGGTGGATATGGTCCGACAGGCCCACCTCGGCGGCCAGTTCGGTGACGCGGGCGCCGGTGGCGGGGGCGGGGCGCCAGGCCAGCACGGCAAAGGGGTTGCGGTTGGCCTTCAGCGCCATGACCAAGTTGTCCTGGACCGTCTGATCCTCGAAGACGGTGGGGCGCTGGAACTTGCGGCCCACGCCCGCGCGGGCGATCTGCGATTCGGTCATCTTCAGCAGCGATTTCGACCCTTCGCCCCACAGAACCTGTCCCTTGTCGGGGCGGGTCTTGCCGGTGACGATGTCCATGAAGGTGGTCTTGCCCGCGCCGTTCGGGCCGATCACCGCGCGCAATTCGTGTTCGCCGATGTTGAAGGACAGGTTGTTGATGGCGCGGAACCCGTCGAAACTGACCGAAACGCCGCTGACTTCCAGAAGGGCGCTCATGCCTTGTCCTTTCGTGCGGGCATCAGGTCGAAGATGCCGGCGATGCCCTTGGGGGCGAACAGGGTGACCAGCACGAAGGACAGGCCAAGCGCCACCTGCCACCAGTCGACCCAGTTGACGACATAGCCCGGCAGGGTGATGTCGGGCGCCCGCCCGCCGGTGAACCAGCTGGATAGCAGCGACACGACCACCGCCCCGATGATGGCCCCGTAAAGCCGCCCTCGCCCGCCGATCGCCACCCAGACCGCCAGATAGATCGAGGCGATGGGCATCATCTCCGCCGGGTTGATGATGCCTGCCTGGGGGTAGTAGAGCGCCCCCGCAATGGCGGTGATCATGGCGGCCAGGGTGAAGACCAGCAGCTTGAAGCCCTCGACCGGATAGCCCAGGAAACGCACGCGGGTTTCGTCGTCGCGGATGGCGCGGATCACGCTGCCGAACTTGCCGCTGACGATCCAGGCGGCCAGCAGATAGCACAGCCCCAGGGCCACGGCCGAGGCCCAGAGGAACCAGACCGAGATCCGCGCCTGTCCGACCGCGTCCAGCCCCGGCAGGTTCTGCAACCCCGACAGGCCATTGTTGCCGCGAAAGCCGCTGTCGTTCTGGAACAGCCACAGCGCCAGCGCCAGGGTCATCGCCTGGGTCAGGATCGACAGATAGACGCCGTTGACGCGGCTGCGGAAGGCCAGCCAGCCAAAGACCAGCGCCAGCAATCCGGGCACCGCCACGACCAGCATCAGCTGCAAGGGCAGGGAATGCGCAAAGGCCCATGTGACGGGCAGTTCGGCCGATCCGACGACGCCGAAGATCTGGTTGGCGGTGGCCTGCTGCAGCTCCAGCGGCGTCGGCGGGATGGGGTTGCGGGCCAGGGATTCGGCGACGATGTCCTCGGTCCGGGCATACATCAGCCATTGCCCGATCATGTAGCCGCCAAGCGCGAAGAACGCCATCTGGCCCAGGGACAGGATGCCCAGATAGCCCCAGACCAGGTCCATCGCGATGGCGGCCAGCGCCAGGCACAGGGTCTTGCCCAGCACCTTGACCATCGAGGTCGGGATGACGCCGCTGCCATAGGCGTGGCTGAGCAGGGTGACGGCCAGCGTGAAGGCCGTCAGCACGGCCAGCACCGGAAGGACCGAACGGTTGCGCAGGATGAAGGGGGTTCGCGTCATGGATCAGACCTCTGCCGCGCGGCCCTTTTGCGGGATGATCCCGCGGGGCCGGAACTGGATGAAGATGATGATGAAGAGGATCATGAAGGTCTGCGCCGCCAGCGTGTTGCCGGGGTTCAGAGATTCGATGACCTTGGACAGCCCGCCGATCAGCGCGGCCCCCGCCAGCGTGCCCCAGATGTTGCCGACGCCCCCCACGACCACGGTCATGAAGCTTTGGACGATGTATTGCTGGCCGATTTCGGAGGTGACCTGCGCGAAGAGCCCGATGGCCACGCCCGCGATGCCCGCGATGCCCGAGCCCAGGCCGAAGGTCATCATGGCGATGCGGTCGGGGTTGATGCCCATGGATGCCGCCATGCCAGGGTTCTGGGTGACGGCGCGGACCTCGAGGCCCAGGCGGGTGCGCTTCATGATGAACAGGAACAGTCCCAGGAACAGCAGCGCCAGCACGAAGATTGCCACCCGGATCGAACTGATGCCGATCACGTCGTTGACGGTGATGGCCCCTTCCAGCCAGCCGGGCGCGGTCAGCGGACGAGCCTGGGTGCCGAAGATGTTCTTGGCCAGCTGTTGCAGCGCGATGGAGACGCCGAAGGTCGCCAGCAGGGTCTCCAGCGGGCGATGCGCCAGGTGCCGGATCACCAGCCGATAGAGGATCACCCCCGCCGCGAAGGTCACCGCGAAGGCCAGGGGCAGCGCCACCACCAGCGACAGCGTGCGGTCCGCAATCAGCGTCTGGACGGTATAGGCGGTATAGGCGCCCATCATGATGAATTCGCCATGCGCCATGTTGATGACCCGCATGACGCCGAAGGTGACGGCCAGCCCGATCGCCGCCAGGAAATAGATCGAGGCCAGCGACAGCGCGTCCAGTCCCAGGTCGACGCCCTTCATCGCGGCCAGGCGCAGCTCGGCGCTGGTCTGGGCGGCGCGGGCGGCATCGGTGACGCCGCTGTCGGGCTCGGCATAAAGCTGGAAGAAACGGTGGGCCTCCAGCGCCTCGCGGGCCTCGGATTCGGTGGCGGCGGGGGGAACGGCGCCCGATGCCTCCAGCGCGTCATAGGTGGCATCGCGGATCTCGGGGTCGCCCAGATCGGCGACGGGCGTGCCCGCGACCCTGCCATCCACGATGTTGGCGGCAAGGGCGGCGCGCTGTTCGTCCGGCGACAGGAAGGGTTGCAGCGCGCCCTTGTCCACCAGGGCCGCCAGCGCATCGGCGCGGGGCAGGTCGTCGCCGACGGTCATTTCGCGCGCGACATTGCCCTGCGGCGTGTCGGTCTCGGCCACCAGTCGCGTGGCCAGCAGCGGGTTCAGCACGGCGCGGACATCCAGCGCGACGTCGCCTGCCACCGCCTCGATCGCGGCGATGCGGGCGGCGGGGTCGGTGCCGTGCTGGATCGTCATCAGCTTTTCCAGCCGCGCCTTGCGGGCGGCCAGCACCGGGTCGGGGTCGTCCAGCGCGGCGCGCAGGGGGGCCAGCTGATCGGCATTGCCGGACCGTGCAAGCGTGTCCAGCGCCATGGCGCGGCGGGCGGGGTCGGGGTCCTTCAGCTGGCTGGCGACCAGCGCGCTTTCGATGACGCCGCGCACGCCGGAATTGGGGCGCAGGGGGCGGGCGTCGGGCGCCGGGACGGCGTCGCCCGTCAGCGCGTCTGTTGCCGCGTCGCCGTCCAGGATCAGCAGGTCGCCCCCGTCTGTCAGAACCAGGTTCCTGTCCGCCCATGCCTGCAGCAGCGCCAGCCCCTGCGGCCCGGTGGCCGCGATCCGGTCGACCAGCGGTCCCACCGTCCGGCGCGAGGGCTTTTCCAGCTGTTCAAGATTGTCGGCCACCACCGCGTCCAGCGATTGCGCGACGGCGGCAAGGGGCATCAGCAGCGCCGTCAGCAGGACGGCGATCAGGCGGAACCGGGGCACTGGGGGGTATCCTTCCGAAACGGGGGATCGGGCGGCGCAGGACCGCCCGATGTCAGGTCAATAGTTCGACTGCTGCTGCACGCAGGCACCGGTATCGGTGTTGAACATGCCGCAATCCTTTTCCGCCCAATCGGCGTCCAGCACGGCGGATTCGGGCAGGAAATCGGTCCAGGCATCGCCCGGCACGGGTTCGGTCTGGCTGACGATGTCGAACTGGCCATCCTCGCGGATCTCTCCGATCAGGACGGGCTTGGTGATGTGGTGGTTGGGCAGGACCTGCGCCGTGCCGCCGGTCAGGTTCGGGACCTCGACGCCGACGATGGCGTCAAGGACCGGGTCCACGTCGGTGGTGCCCGCAGCCTCGACCGCCGCGACCCAGGCGTTGAAGCCGATGACGGTGGCCTCCATCGGGTCGTTGGTCACGCGGTTCTCGTCGCCGGTGAAGGCCTTCCATTCCTCGATGAACGTATCGTTCACGTCCGATTCCGCTGTCTGGAAGTAGTTCCAGGCCGCCATGTGGCCGACCAGGTTCGCGGTATCCAGACCCGACAGTTCCTCCTCGCCCACGGAAAAGGCCATGACGGGGATGTCGTCGGCGGAAACGCCCGCCGCGGCCAGTTCCTTGTAGAAGCCCACATTCGCATCGCCGTTGATGGTCGACACGACGCCAACCTTCTTGCCATCCGCGCCAAGCGCCACGACATCGGCCACGATCTTGGACCAGTCGGAATGCCCGAACGGGGTATAGTTGACGAAGATGTCCTCCTCGGCGGTGCCGTTATCCTTCAGATAGGCATCGAGGATGTTGTTCGTGGTGCGCGGATAGACATAGTCGGTGCCCAAGAGCGCCCATTTTTCCACGCCCAGTTCGTCGCGCATGTAATCGACCGCGGGGATCGCCTGCTGGTTCGGGGCCGCGCCGGTATAGATGACGTTCTTGGAGGATTCCTCGCCCTCGTACTGGACGGGATAGAACAGCAGACCGTTCAGCTCTTCGATCACCGGCAGGACGGATTTGCGGCTGACCGATGTCCAGCAGCCAAAGATCGCATCCACGTCGCTGACGGTCAGCAGTTCGCGCGCCTTTTCGGCAAACAGCGGCCAGTCCGAGGCCGGATCGACGACCACCGCCTCGAGCGGGCGACCCAGCACGCCGCCCTTGGCGTTCTGCTGTTCGACCAGCATCAGGACCGTGTCCTTCAGCGTGGTTTCGGAAATCGCCATCGTGCCCGACAGCGAATGCAACACGCCGATCTTGATCGGCTCGCCCTCTTGGGCCCATGCGCCGCCCGCTGCCGTCAAGGCGCTGGTCAGCAACAACATCCTGGTCAATGCGGTCATTCTTACCCTTTCCCGCCGGCTCTGCGTCCGGTCTCCCTGTCGAACTGTTGAGGGCGTCTGCCCTCGCGGTTTCAAAAGAAGGTGAAAACCGTGCAGTTGGATAGGAAAGGGGCAGGTTTCGGGGCGCGGATGCGCGATCTGGCGCGCGGGCAGGCAGGCTGCGGGGCGCCTGCCTGCCCTACGGGCAGTTCAGGTGGCGCGGGGCGTCAATCCGCCCTGGTCCACCAGGAAATCGACGATCTGCTGGACGCCGCCGCCATGACGCAGCTGGGCCATCACCACGGGCCGCGTGCCCCGTGCCGCCCGCGCATCGCTTTCCAGCAAGGTGGCATCGACGCCGACATGGGGTGCAAGGTCGGTCTTGTTCACGACCAGCAGGTCCGATCGCGCCAGACCGGGGCCGCGCTTGCGCGGAATGTCCTGACCGGCGGCGGTATCGATGACATAGATGGTCAGATCGGCCAGCTCCGGGCTGAAGGTCGCGGCCAGGTTGTCGCCGCCCGATTCGATCAGCACCAGGTCCAGATCGGGAAAGGCCGCGTTCAGATCGGCGATGGCGGCCAAGTTGATGCTGGCATCCTCGCGGATGGCGGTGTGGGGACAGCCGCCGGTCTCGACGCCGCGGATGCGTTCCACGGGCAGGACCTGGGCGCGCATCAGCGCCTCGGCATCCTCACGCGTATAGATGTCGTTGGTGATCACCGCCATCGACAGGCGGGGGGCCAGCGCGCGGGCCAGCTGTTCGGTCAGGGTGGTCTTGCCCGCACCGACGGGGCCGCCGATGCCGACGCGAAGGGGTCCGTTCAGGCTCATGATCGAAAGATCCTTGTGGTCATGGTTTCGTGGCGCATCTGTGCGATGTCGGCTCCCCAGGTGGCGCTGGCCAGATCGTGCGGGGACGCCGTGGCGGCCCGATGAGCGCAGGTCAGGATGACGGGGTGCAGGCCCGCCAGCATCGCCTGACCCTGCACCGGCCCCAAGGGCATGAAGCGGACGGCGGCGCTGATCTGCGCCTGCGCCTGTGCCAAGAGGAAGGCGGCGATGATCTCGGGCGCGGGCAGGGGCATGGCGGCGCAGGCGCGGCCGAAGGCGACGGGCAGGGCGGCGGGCATCTGGTCGCGCCCCGTCAGCGTAGAGACATTGGCGGCAAAGGCGGTGCCCTGTTCAACCGTTTCCGACAGGCGTTCCGATGTCAGGCAGGCGGCGCGGGCCAGATCGTCCAACGCGTCATGGTCGGCATCCGGGGCCAGCGCCAGCGCCACCAGCACCGCATCCGTCCAGCCCGCGCCATGGTCCAGCCAGTCGGACAGCCAGCGCGGCAGGGTGGTCCGGGTGACCGCGCCCTGATCCATCGCGTGTTCCAGCCCCTGCGACCAGGCAAAGCCGCCCACCGGAAAGGCGGGCGACAGCCATTGCGCCAGCTGCAGGCGGGCTGTTTCAGGCGTGGTCATGATGGTGGTGGTCATGCCCGTGATCGTGCCCATCGTCATGCCGGTGATCATGGCTGTGCGTGTCCGGACCGTGATCATGGCCGAAGGTGCGGCCATGGCCATAGGCGCCGCCTTCGGGGGTGAAGGGGGCGGTCGTCAGGGTCAGGTCCGCGCCCAGCTGTTCCAGCATGGCCTGCAAGACGTGATCCTGGCGGATGACCAGATGATCGTCCCTGATCTGGCAGGGCGTGTGGCGGTTGCCGATATGCCATGCCAGCCGCGGCAGGGGGCCGCGCACCTGGATGACGGGTTCGGGGGCGGCGCGCACCGCGATGCGGCGGCCATCCGACAGCGCAAAGGCGTCGCCGTCATCGACGCTGGTCACCTCGGGCAGGTCCAGCAGGAAATCGCCGCCATCGAAGGTCAGGCGTTTGCGGCGCAGCAGGCGCGCGTCGTAATCCAGGCTGACCTCTCCGTCGAAGGGGCCGTGGGCCGCGCGGATCACGGAATGGGAATGGATCGTCATGTCTTGTCCTCAGAACAGGAAATAGCGCTGCGCCATCGGCAGTTCGGTGGCGGGTTCGCAGGTCAGCAGCTGGCCGTCGGCGCGCACCTCGTAGGTTTCGGGGTCGACCTCGATCTGCGGCATGGCGTCGTTCAGCACCATGTCGGACTTGCCGATGTCGCGGGTGTGTTCGACCGCGATCAGGGTCTTCGACAGATCGCCCGCGGCCCCGGCCTCCAGCCCCGCGCGGCTGATGAACATCGCCGATGCGCGACCCGTATGCCCCCACATGGGTCGGCTGAAGACCGGCTGGACGGGGATGGACCCGTTCGGATCACCCATCTGCGCGACGCTGATCTGGCCGCCGACCAGCACCATCTCGGGCTTGACGCCGAAGAAGGCGGGCGACCACAGGACCAGATCGGCGCGCTTGCCCGGTGTGATCGACCCGATATGGGCGCTGACGCCATGGGCAATGGCGGGGTTGATGGTGTATTTCGCGATATAGCGACGGGCGCGCAGGTTGTCGTTGTCGCCCGTCTCGCCTTCCAGCCGGCCGCGCTGGCGGCGCATCTTGTCGGCGGTCTGCCAGGTGCGGATGATCACTTCACCGATCCGGCCCATCGCCTGGCTGTCCGAGGAGATGACGCTGAACGCGCCCAGGTCGTGCAGAATATCCTCGGCGGCGATGGTCTCGCGGCGGATGCGGGATTCGGCGAATGCCACGTCTTCGGGAACACGCCGGTCCAGGTGATGGCAGACCATCAGCATGTCCAGATGTTCCTCGATCGTGTTTCCGGTATAGGGCCGCGTCGGGTTGGTGGACGATGGCAGCACGTTCCCCATGCCGACCATGCGGATGATGTCGGGCGCATGCCCGCCGCCCGCACCTTCGGTGTGATAGGCGTGGATGGTGCGGCCCGCGATGGCGGCCATCGTGTCCTCGACGAAACCGGATTCGTTCAGCGTGTCGGTGTGGATCATCACCTGCACGTCCATCTGGTCGGCAACGGTCAGGCAGGTGTCGATGGCGGCGGGGGTGGTGCCCCAGTCTTCGTGCAGCTTCAGCGCGCAGGCCCCGGCGCGGACCTGTTCCTCCAGCGGCGCGGGCTGGCTGGCATTGCCCTTGCCCGCGATGCCGATATTGACGGGCAGTTCGGCGCAGGCCTCCAGCATGCGGGCGATGTGCCACGGGCCGGGGGTGCAGGTGGTGGCCAGCGTGCCATGCGCGGGCCCCGTGCCGCCGCCCAGCAGGGTGGTGACGCCCGAATGCAGCGCATGTTCGACCTGCTGCGGGCAGATATAGTGGATGTGACAGTCGAACCCGCCCGGCGTCAGGATGCGTCCCTCGCCGGCGATGATTTCCGTGCCCGGCCCGATGATCAGGGTGACGCCGGGTTGCGTGTCGGGGTTGCCGGCCTTGCCGATGCCGGCGATGCGGCCGTCGCGCAGGCCGACATCGGCCTTGGTGATGCCCTGATGGTCAAAGACCACGACACCGGTGATGACCGTGTCCATCGCGCCGTTCGCGCGGGTCACCTGCGACTGGCCCATGCCGTCGCGGACGACCTTGCCGCCGCCGAACTTGACCTCCTCTCCGGGGGTGGTCAGGTCGCGTTCGACCTGGATCAGCAGTTCCGTGTCGGCCAGGCGGATGCGGTCGCCGGTGGTGGGACCGTAAAGCGCCGCGTAATCGGCGCGCGAAAGCGTGGTCATGTCAGCGCCCCCATGATGTCCTTGCGAAAGCCCTGCACGATGCGGTCGCCCGCATAGGCCACCAGCGTGACCTGCCGCGTCTGGCCGGGTTCGAACCGCACAGCCGTTCCGGCGGGGATGGCCAGGCGCATGCCGCGGGCCGCTTGCCGGTCGAAGTCCAGACCGGGATTGGTTTCGGCAAAGTGGTAATGGCTGCCGACCTGGATGGGCCGGTCACCGGTATTGGCGACCATCAGGTCGATGGTCGGGCGGCCCTGGTTCAAGGTGATGTCGCCGGGGGCCGTCAGGATTTCGCCGGGGATCATAGCTCAGCCCGCCACGACAAGGGCCAGACCCGCGACCGAGGTCGCGCCGCCCAGCCACCGCAGCGCCATGGCGCCCCGCGCCGCACGCCCCAGCACGATGCCCAGCAGATGCAGCGCCATGGTCGCCGCCGCAAAGCCCGCCGCATAGAGACCTGCGCCCTGCGCGGGACCTTCGGCGCCATGCGCCCAGCCATGCGCCGCGCCAAAGACCGCCACCATCGGCAGCAGCGCCGCCATCGGCAGCCGCATCGTCATGGCCACCAGCACGCCCAGGATCACGACCGAGGCCAGGATCATCGGCTCGACCCCGGCAAGGGGGGCGCCGTCGGCCAGCAACCCGCCCGCGATCATCGCCCCGACAAAGGTCACCGGCAGCGCCCAGATCGCCCGCCCGCCCATCTGCGCGGCCAGAAGGCCAAGCGCCAGCATGGCCAGCAGGTGATCGCCCCCCGATACGGGGTGGGTCAGGCCGTCGATCAGCGGGTTGGCGTGGTCGACATGGCCGGGATGGGCGAAGGCCGCAACGGGCAGAAGGGTCGCGGCAATGGTTGCGGAAAATCTTTTCATTCACGCCTCCTGGCGGATCGGGTGGTGGACGGTGACCAGCTTGGTGCCATCGGGAAAGGTGGCTTCGACCTGGACGGATTCGATCATCTGCGGGATGCCGGGCATGCATTGGCCGGCGGTGATCACATGTGCGCCCGCCTGCATCAGGTCGGCGACGGTCCGGCCGTCGCGGGCACCCTCGACCACGAAATCGGTGATCAGGGCGATGGCCTCGGGGTGGTTCAGCTTGACGCCGCGTTCAAGCCGGCCACGCGCGACCATGGCCGCGACGGATATCAGCAGTTTCTCGCGTTCGCGGGGGGAAAGGTTCATGTCAGACCTGCCAGATACGGGGAAGGGGGTCGGGACGCAGCGCGCCCAGCAATCGGTTCACCTGCCGCCGCAGCGGCCAGTTGTCACGGGACAGGATGCGCAGGCACAGCCGCCCCGGCAGGGCGCTGGCGGCGGCGGTCACGCCCGGTTCGTCCAGCACCGCGCGGGCGCGCGGCAGCAGATCGGCCGCATGGGGCGCGATGATGGCCATGCTGGCCATGACCCGCGCGCCGTCCAGCAGGGCGGGATCGCCAAGGCGGGGCAGGGCGGCGTCATCCAGCGCCAGCGCGTCGTGATGGATCACGCGCCCGTCGCGGCGTACCACGCGGCGGTCGCGCAGGTGCAGGTGGCTGATCGTTTCGCCCATGGCAAGACGGCCTAGGACCAGCACCTCCAGCAGCATGCAGCCCGCATCGCCCGCCAGATCGACCTGTGTGTCGCGTTCCAGCCGGGCATTGTCATAGAGGATGGTTTCCTGCGGCAGCCAGTCCAGCCAGCCCCCGGCCCCCACGGTCAGCGCGACCTGCGCGCGGGCGGCATCACGCGGCGCGCGATAGGCGCGTTCGGCGGTCTGGGTGGTGGCCAGCGCGCGCGTGCCGTCGCGCAAATCGACGGCAAAGCGCAACCTGTCGCCTGATGCCAACCCCCCCGAGGTGTTCAGGAAGACGATCTCGGGCAGGCCCGCAGTCATGCGCGGCAGCATCGCCTTGGCCGATCCCGCCTGCGACAGGTCGATCAGCCCGCGCGGGCCCATGACCACATGCGCCGCCCCATGGCTGCGCTGCATCTTGGTTCCGTGGGGCGTCGTGTCGAACATGGATGCAAGGGGCGCGCAGGGCCGGGCAAGGTCAACTGCCCGCGGCGCCGGCATTGCTTGCCATGCGGGCAGCCGGACGGGTTATGCGCGAAATATGGGCAGCGTGCCTGCGGGTTGGGCGGACCTAGACCGGCTGATCCAGCATCGCGTGCAGAAGGCGCTTGCGGGCGGGGGGGATGGCGCGGATCTCGACCCCGGTAAAGACATGCATGGTGCGCAGCGCCGGATCGACGACGGCATGGTCGCTGACCCAGCCCCCCATCGCCAGATAGCTGCGCAGCAACGGCGGCATCGCGGCCATGGCCTGGCGGGGGTCCGGCTTGCGCAGCCGCAGCGCGCGGGCAAAGCGAAAGACCTTGGGCGACTTGACGCGCGGCCACCAGCGCCGCGGGGCCAGGTGGCGTTCCTTGAGCATGGCGAAGGCCTCGGCATGGGGTTCGGGTTCGCAGCCCACGAAGCTGGAACAGCCGAACAGCATCTCGACCCCGGTCAGATCGACGAAACGGGTCAGTGCCGCCCAGGCCAGCCGCACGATATGGGGGTCGTGAATGTCTGGATGAATGCAGAACCGCCCCATTTCGACCATGGGGCCGTCAAAGCGGCCAAGGGCTGCAAGGTCATAGAACTGCGCCGAATAGCTGCGGGCGATCTGCGACCCGTCGGTCAGGGGCAGAAAGCGAAAGCAGCAGACCAGCCGCCCCGACGCGACCTGTTCGATCAGCATGTGGCTGCAATCGTCGTCCAAGGCATCCCGGTCCAGGCTGACCCCGTCATCGGCCTGGCCTTCGCGTGCCATGAAACAGGTCCAGCGCAGACGCTGCGCCGCTTGGATATCGGCGGGCGTTTCGGCCAGCCGTGCCCGGTAGAGACCCTTGGTGATCGGCTGCATGGCGTGACCCCTGGCTGAACCTTGGGGCCAGCATAGCCCCTTCATGTGTCGAAATCACGAAATGCCGCGCGGCAGGGGTCAGAATCCCCGATTGCTGCCGCGCCGTCGGGCATCAGTCGCGATGATGATCGCCGTGGGCGACGTCCTCGGTGTCGCCCAGGACGCCCTCGATATAGATGCGCCGCACCAGCAGCATGGTCACGATCAGCAACGGCGCCGCCAGAATCACCCCGGCAAACCCAAACAGCGCCCCGAAGGCCATGATGGCGATGATGGTCAGCGCCGGGGGCAGCTGCACGGCGAACCGCTGGATCAGGGGCATCAGGATGTTGCCCTCGAACATCTGGATGGCGGCGAACAGCAGCGCGACATAGAGCGCGGTGTCAAAGCCCTGCGACAGGGCGAACAGCGCCGCGATGCCGCCCGAAAAGACCGGGCCGATGATCGGCACGATATTGGTCAGCCCCGCGATCAGCGCCAGCAGCAGCGCCAGCGGCACGCCCAGCAGCCACAGCCCGATCCCCGCCAGCACTGCGACGATGGCCATATCCAAGGCCTGCCCGGCCATCCAGCGGCCCAACTGGTCGCCCAGTTCGGCCATGATGTGACGGGCGCGGGTACGATGGCGCAGCGGCACCAGGCGGATCGTGCCGCGGCGATAGGTCGGCGCCTCGAGCGCGACGAAGATCGCCACCATCAGCATCAGCAGCACCGAGGACAGACCCCCCAGCACCATGTCCACCATGCCGGTCAGTGTGCTCATGATGTCGGGAATGTTGCCGGCCAGCTTCGATGCGCCTTCCTCGACCCGGTCCGAGGATTGCACCTGTTCGGTGATCGCCGAGACGATGGTGTTGCCCGAGGCCCAGTCGCTGACCCGGTCCCATGATTTCGGCAGCCCCTGCACCAGTTGGGTGAACTGGTCCGAGACCGGCTGTCCGGCCAGCATGACGACGCCCGCGACGGCGGCGATGACGGCCAGCACCACGATCAGGACGCCCAGCTTGATGTTCAGTCCAAGATGGCGGTGCAGCCCCTGCGCCCCCGCGCGCAAGGCGATGGCGATCAGGATGGCACCGAAACCCAGCATGATGATGCCGGACCAGGCCCAGGCGGCGGCGATCAGGATCGCCAGTGCGGCGACGGCGATCAGCGTGCCGACGGTCAGGCGGCGCGGTTCGACATGGCTGTCGTCTTGAGGGGGCGGGGCGATGGGCTGGGGCATGGTTCGTCCTGAAGAAAATGACTGGGGGCGGTGACGCATGGTCCAACCGCTGCTTGGCGGACGGGTTCCCCCGGCGGGCGAATCCCGTGCCGGTGATGCACGGGTTCATGTCGGCCAGCGCTCCGTCCCGGCGGGTCGCCGTCTTGCCCAGCGCGGGCGATCCTGTTAATCGAACGCGGATTTCAGTTCACGGCGGGCAGGTCCCGCCCGTCAGACAAGGTATGACCCCATGGCCACCGAACGCACCCTTTCGATCATCAAGCCCGACGCCACCCGCCGCAACCTGACCGGCAAGATCAACGCCAAGTTCGAGGATGCCGGCCTGCGCATCGTCGCCCAAAAGCGCATCAAGCTGTCCGCCGAGCAGGCCGGCAAGTTCTACGAAGTCCACAAGGACCGCCCCTTCTATGGCGAACTGGTCGAGTTCATGGCTTCCGAGCCGGTCGTCGTGCAGGTTCTGGAAGGTGAAAACGCCATCGCCAAGAACCGCGAAGTGATGGGTGCCACCAACCCCGAAAACGCCGATGCCGGCACCATCCGCAAGGAATTCGCGCTGTCGATGGGCGAAAACTCGGTCCACGGTTCGGACGCTGCCGAAACCGCCAAGGAAGAGATCGCCTTCTTCTTCTCGGGTCTTGAACTGGTCGGCTGATCGCCACCTGCGACGGACCGGAAAGGGGCCCCTTCGGGGGCCCTTTTTCATGCGCCGATCATGGGCTTGGTTGCGGCAGGGTGGCGGGCAGGCTATTGCCTTGGGCAACGATCAAACAAATTGGGGATCAAGATGCGGGCATTCGTGTTTCCGGGACAAGGGGCGCAGACCGTCGGCATGGGGCGTGAACTGGCCGAGGCCTATCCCGCCGCACGCGATGTTTTCGACGAGGTCGACGAGGCGCTGGGCGAAAAGCTGTCGCAGCTGATCTGGGAGGGGGACGCGGAAACGCTGACCCTGACGCAGAACGCGCAACCGGCGCTGATGGCGACCTCGATCGCGGCCTTCCGCGCCATGGAGGCCGAGGGCATCAACATCACCGACGCCGATTTCGTGGCCGGCCATTCGCTTGGCGAATATTCCGCGCTCTGCGCCGCGGGCTCGCTGACGCTTTCCGACACCGCCCGCCTGCTGCGCCTGCGCGGCCAGGCCATGCAGGAGGCCGTGCCCGTGGGCGTTGGCGCCATGGCCGCCATCCTGGGCCTGGATTTTGAAACCGTCGACCGCATCGCCCGCGATATCGGCGGCGACGAGGTCGTGCAGGCCGCCAATGACAACGACCCGGCCCAGGTGGTGATTTCGGGCCACAAGGGTGCGGTCGAACAGGCCATGGCGGCCATGAAGGAAGCCGGCGCCAAGCGCGCGCTGCTGCTGCCGGTCTCGGCGCCGTTCCATTCGGTGCTGATGCAGCCCGCCGCGGCGGTGATGGCAGATGCGCTGGCGGGCGTCGACATCCAGGCGCCTGCCGTGCCGCTGATCGCCAATGTGCGCGCCGAACCGGTGATCGAGCCGGGCGCCATCCGCCGCCTGCTGGTCGAACAGGTGACCGGCACCGTGCGCTGGCGCGAGTCGATGGCCAACCTGGCCGAAGGCGGCGTGACCGAGTTCTGGGAAATCGGCGCAGGCAAGGCGCTGTCGGGCATGATCAAGCGCATCGTCAAGGATGCGACCGTCCGCAACATCGGCGTTCCCGCCGATATCGCGGCGCTGAAAGACTGAGGCGGGGCGGGGGGGG